>CANEZP010000020.1 GCA_947444305.1 Pseudobdellovibrionaceae bacterium
CGAGGCGGGCGCCGAAGCCGGCGGTCCAATACATTTGGTTTAGTCCGACGGACCAGTGGCCTTTCCACCAGTTAAACATCTTCCAGTACATTTCGAAGCCGGCGTGCAGGCCTTTTTCAGGCGTCCAATTTTCGTGGCCGATGTCGCGCATGTCTAAGGCGAAGTGGGGATCGAAAACCCAAAGATTCGGCAGATCAAAGTTTGAGCCGACATCGAAGCGGCGCTGAAGCTTAGGCGGCTGGCCGGATTTATCGTCGACGAAGTGAAAATTCTGAGTAAAGCCGTAGTCGATCAAGTTGCGGCCGACGAGAGCAAATTGCGGCGCCATGTGTTTCAAAAAACCGGTCGCGTGAGGTTTCCAAAACCACGAGAGATCCAAGTCGCCGGTTAGCCCTTCGTTCGCGTGCGAAGTATCAAAAACGTCTTGCCCTTGCGCCAACTGCCCGGCCGAAATCGCTTCGCCCACGTGCACGCGGTGAATCGCCTTTGCCGTCGCGCCCCAGCTCACCTGATGTTTTTTGCCGAACCATTTCAACTTCTTCGCGTACGAAACGGCGAGCGTTGAATCTAAATACATATTCACGTTCAACATCGGGCCGATTTGCCGGTGCACGGCCGCGTCCAACGAAAGGTCGGCGGGAATAAAAGCGATTCCCCACCCCGGGCGCGCCCACACCGCGCCGACGGTGGGAACGCGGTAATAAAAGTGATCGCCGTAGTGGCTGGTGATGAGATCCGAATACGCCTGGGGCTGGTCACTCTCCGGTTTTTTGCCGGCGGCGTCGATCTCATCGAACAACTTCACGCTCTCGGGCGAAGCACCGCCGCGCAAAAACATGCGGAGGTGCCCATCTTTACGCCAGGCTAATTGCGCCGGATTGTAGAAGATCGCGCTGTGATCGTCGGCGACGGCGGTAAAGGCATTGCCCATGCCGAGCGCGCGCGTGCTCGTGTATTCCTGGTGAATAGTGAAGTCGAGCGACTTCACCGCCTGCGCTTGTGCGTGCAATGAGAAACCGATCGCCGAGCAAAGGAACAACGTACGCCATGAACTCATTTCGAATTTCCCCATGCCGGTAAAATCAGTTTGCGCTAGTGTGTTAAAACGAGGTCCAATCTAACAATGTCAAAGCTCGCCATTATTGTCAGTGCGACCATCGTCTTGATTTTCCATCATGCGCAAAGCGCGGCGAGTCCGCAAAATATTATGCCTGATGTTAAAGAAAGTTCCGAACCGGCCAACGATCTCCCGGTCGACGAAAATCTTAGCATCGCCGAACCGGGACCGACTGATCCTAACTTGAAATTTACGCCGCCGAAGTACTATTCGCACCATCAGCAACTCACGCTGCGCTTCGGTTCAACGTCGGAACTCTCGCCGGTGCGCTTCACCGATTATCTTTTGGGTTTTCAATATTTGTTCCCTAAGTTCCTGTCGCCTAAATGGGAAGCCGGCGCGGATATGATCAAAGACGGTCAAGGTCATCTGCACGCGGGAGTTCGCTGGATACATAACGAACGCGACTACTTCCGCCCGTCGTACAAGCTGTCGCTGGATCACCTTGCCGACGCCGACCAGCGCTTAGCGACGCTCGCGAAGATCGACAACTACTTCGTAAGGCTAAGCGCAACCTTGGAGTATGTGTTTTTAAATCCGTATTCACTTCGGTTTGAACCCGAGTTCCTCTTCAATCATAAAGACTCGCATGTCATGATTACCCTAGGCCTAAGCCGGGGTTGGTAGGCCGAGCTTTAAAAATGCGAGCGCTTTTCGAACTTCGGCTTCTAGCGCGGCGAGATCACCGGAGTTATGTATGACAAACGAAGCGCGCGCCATTTTCTGTTCGACGGCGACGTGATGTTTCGAACGCTCGAGAAACTCGGCCTCCGTCATTTGTGAACGCTTCGCTAAACGTTCACGTCGCGCGGCTTCGGGAGCGGTGACGACAAGAATAGCGTCAAAATCGGCTTCCATCTTCTTCTCAAACAAAAGTGGTACGTCATAAAAGGCGGCCGCGTGACCTTCGGTGCGCAGCTTCGACCGCTCGGCGGCGACGCTCGCGCGAACGAGCGGGTGCAAAATTTTTTCGAGCGTTTCGAGCTTCTTAGCATCGTTGAAAACCAGCCGCCCAAGCGCCCGCCGGTCGAGGTGACCGCCCGTTTCGCGCACGGACTCGCCGAAAGTCCTGATAATCTCACTTTCGCCCGTACACCCCGGACTTAAGATGAGGTGCACGGTTTTGTCGGCGTCAAGTACGGCATAACCGAGCTTACGGAGTAAACCCGCTACCGTTGATTTGCCGCTGCCCATTGGCCCAGTGAGTCCGATCCATCGCATAGAATATAATCTAAGCCAGACCCGTAATAGTTCAAGAGCTTCGAGCAAAACGCCGATTTTAATATTGTGTCAGCACATTTCGAAACTTTTGGAAAATATGTTCTGCTCGAGAAGTTAGCCACCGGTGGTATGGCCGAGGTGTTTCTTGCGCGTGGAACGGGTGCCGGCGGCATCGGGAAGTTCTTTGCGATCAAACGCATTCTTCCGCAGTACGCCGACTCCCCCGAATTTATCGACATGTTCAAAGAGGAAGCGAAGATTGCGATCAACTTGTCGCACTCGAACATCGTTTCCATCCACGAGTTCGGCGTAGAAAAAGGCCAATTCTTCTTGGTGATGGATTACGTCGAAGGACGTAACTTGCGCCAAATCTTGAATAAGATGAAGAAGAGCGCCGTGCAGTTCTCGGTCGAGCAAGCCGTCTTCGTCATCAAAGAAGTAGCGACCGGACTAGATCACGCCCATCGCTGCATCGACGGCTCAACCGGCCGCCCGCTCAACATCACCCACCGTGATATGAGCCCGCAAAACATTATGGTCAGCTTCGACGGCGAAACGAAAATCGTCGATTTCGGTATCGCGAAAGCCGAAAGCCAGATCGAAACGACCCGCGCCGGCACCCTCAAAGGTAAATTCGGTTACATGAGTCCCGAGCAAGCCGAAGGGCAGACCGTCGATTTACGTACGGATATCTTCTCGCTCGGCATCGTGCTTTGGGAGTTGCTCGCGCACGATCGTTTGTTCGTTGCGAACAACGAGATCAATACTTTAAGAAAAATCCGCGATTGCCAAGTCCCCTCTTTGCGCAAGATCAACCCGAATATCCATACGGAACTCGAGCGCATCAGTCAAAAGGCCCTCGCGCGTGACCGCAACCTGCGCTACCAAACCGGCGCGGCCCTGCATCGCGATCTCAATAGATTCTTGAATCGCCAATACCCTGATTTTAGCCCGCAAGATTTCTCGGTCTTTATTAAGTCGGTGTTCGCGGACGAGATTCTATCGCTTCGCAAACGTTTGGTTGAATACGCGAAGGTCAATTTGACCATCGACCTCACCATTCCGAAGAACAACAACTTTGACGACCGTACGTCGTTGCTCGAGACCAGCACCAATTCACTCGTCGTTTCCGAGACCGTTTCGCGCAAAGACGAAAGCAGCATGGTCAACGTCACTTCACCGAACATTACCTCGGTGAACATGAGCAACGCACGGACGACCGTAACAAATCAAACCGAAGTGACCGGCGACGATCGCACGGGGGGCGCGACCACTCCCAGCATCGAGATTTCGGAATTAACACGAACCGATCCCCGCCTGCGCCGCGAACAAGCCGATGACGACGCGACTCGCGTAGCGAAAAAAGCCGGTGGTCTGCTCGACGATTCTGCACTCGCCGCCGAGATGAGCCAGCTTCGCGAGCAAACGGGCCGCATGAAAACCGCACCGCTTGACTCCACCGCTTCGAAATTGCCTGAGCTCCCCAATATTACCGAAGGCAACAACGGCCAAATCATGGTCAACGCGCCCGCGGATATTGAAGACGTCAGTTCGCCCAATATACGTAAACAATCCGTACGCCCGTCTTCACGACCGGAGAACAACAACCGTAATGAATACGGACGCCCCCGTCCCGCGACCGGCGCCCAGCCCGCACGCTTCGCAACGATGCTCGTTTTTTGTTTACTTTGCGTCAGCGTCTACGCTTACCTCGTAAAATATTTCAACCCCATGATGTGTGACGTAATCGCGACGACGCATTCGTTCGCTTCACCGTTGCACGGCGCGCTCGGCGTTGAACCTTGCAAAACGGACAGCTTCGCCTCGACCGGTAAGCCGAACGCGCAAAACGGAAATACAAACACGCAGCCGAACGACAATTCACAAGTCGGCATCATTATGAACCAAGTTGCGACCAGCATTATCGTAACGAGCAATCCTTCGGGCGCATCCATCTGGAAAGACGGAAACAACACCGGCACGAGCACGCCGCAAAAGATTGAAGTCCCGCGTAACGAGCCGTTCACCATCGAATTGCGTAAACGCGGCTACCAGCCTTACAAACGAGCGGACATCACGCTTGAATCCGTAGGGCACAAAATTGATGTAACTTTACAAAAGATGAATATCGGCTACTTAGACGTCGAGATTTTCCCGCCGCAAGAAGCCGTATTGTTCGTCGGTGGCCGGCAAATCGTTTTACAACGCACGCAAGCTAAAGATATTTTGGTTCCCGCGAACGTTCCGATCAAGGTCCGCGCCGAGAGCCGGGCCGCGAACACGTTCGAAGAAATCACGGTCTCGGTACCGTTAGACCGCAAACGTGCGATCAAGTTGAATCCCCGCAAGACCGCCCGTCTGCCCGCCGGTCAGTAAAATCCATAGACCAAATTTTGGCCCCGTGTTACCCGTTCACCCATTGTGAGCGAAAGAAAAACGATTACCCAGCATCTTCTCGAAGGCCGCAACCGTCCCGCAAAGTGGACCGCCGTTCGCTTTAAGCGTCATAAGCAGTGGCTTGACTTAAATTGGAGCGATTACTACCGAAGCTGCGAAGCTTGCGCGTTAGGTCTCGCCGCGCTCGGGATCGTTAAAGGCGATCGCGTCGCAATTATCGCGAACACCCGCTGGGAATGGGGCGCGCTCGACTTCGGCACCCTCGGCCTCGGCGCGGTCACCATCCCCGTGTACCAATCGAATCGCGGTGACGAGATTGAATTCATTATTAAAAATTCGGAACCGAAAGTCGTCGTGGTCGAAGATGTCGCACAATTAAGAAAGTGGGAGCAGATTGCGAAACGCTGCCCTACCGTCGAGCACGTTGTCTGCATCGAACCCATCGATGAGAAACCGGGCGCCGTTACCGGTTGGGATGATTTTTTAAACAACGGAATCGCCGCCTATACCGATCAACCGGATTTTTACGCAACCGCCGTCGCCGCCAACAAACTTTCAGATCTGGCGACGATCGTTTACACCTCGGGCACCACCGGTGAACCGAAGGGCGTGATGATTTCGCACGAACAAATCCTAAGCGAAGTCGAAGATCTCGTGAAAGCTTATCCAATTTCGCCATTAGATTCGACCTTGTGTTTTTTGCCTTTTGCGCACGTGCTTGGCCGGGCCGAGTTATGGCTGCATACGTACCTCGGCTTCACGCTTAACTATGCCGAGAGCATCGAAAAGCTAAAGGCCAACCTCAAAGAAGTGCGCCCGACCGTTATCATCGGAGTGCCGCGTATCTTTGAAAAGATCTACGCCGGTCTGCTTACGCAGATCGAGGGCCAGCCCTGGCGCAAAAAAGTTTTCGACTTCCTTAACGGAGCCGAAGATTTCGCGCGCAACGCTTTGGCCGACGTTATGATCTATTCAAAATTGCGCGAAGGCCTCGGTGGCCGTTTGCGTTTCGTCGTCAGCGGCGGCGCCGCGCTCGATCCCAAGCTCGCCAATTTCTTTCAAAAAGCCGGACTGCTTATTCTTGAAGGTTACGGTCTGACCGAAACGACCGCCGCGATTACGGTGAACACGCCGGGCACTTACCAGTTCGGTACGGTCGGCAAACCGCTGACCGACGTCGAAGTGAAACTTGCCCCCGACGGCGAGATTTTAATTAAAAGTCATAAGGTCATGACGGGTTACTACAAAGACCCTGCGGCTACCGCGCTCGTTATCAAAGACGGCTACTTTCATACGGGCGACGTCGGCGAGTTTACCGACAAAGGTTTTCTACGAATCACCGACCGTAAAAAAGATTTGATTAAAACGGCCGGCGGTAAATACGTAGCGCCGCAAAAACTCGAAGGCCTGCTCAAAACCTCGCCGCTGATTTCAAACGTGCTCATCCACGGTGACAAACGAAAATACGTCGTGGCTTTAGTGACGCTCAACGAGCCCTACGTCAAAACGTTAGCGCGCGAAAAAGGCTGGACCTTTCGCGATTTCAAAACGTTGAGCCAGCTGCCCGAACTTCGTGAGAACGTGCGCAAAGCCGTCGCCCAGGTGAATACGCAACTCGCTTCGTTTGAAACGATAAAAAACTTTGCCGTCCTGCCCGACGATTTTACGATCGAACGCGGCGAGCTTACGCCTTCGCTTAAAGTAAAACGAAAAGTGTGCGACGAAAAATTTAAAGACGTCATCGAGCAACTTTATTCTTAAAATCGTGGTCGCCGGCGCCAGTGGATACATCGGCCGGTCACTCATTCCCAAGCTTCTCGAAAAATTCCCGGAGGCGACGATCACCGCGCTATCGCGGAGCGCGCAGCCCGGCGAGGATCCGAGGGTGCAATGGCGAGCGTGTGATCTTTTTTCGCTGGAGTCTCTTGAAGCGACCGTTCCCGAAGACATTGATTTGGCCGTTTACCTCGTTCACTCAATGGGCCCCACGGCGCAACTCGATCAAGGTTCATTTAGCGATTACGATCTTATCCTTGCCGATAATTTTGCGCGTTGCTTGTCACGACGGCCACCGAAACAATTGATTTATCTGGGCGGCTTAATTCCGAAGTCACCCGATCTTTCGAAACATTTGCGCAGCCGGCTCGAAGTCGAAGAAGTGTTCAAGGAATACAAGCTGCCGACCACCGTCTTCCGCGCCGGGCTGATTCTCGGCGACGAAGGGTCGTCGTTTCAGATTCTGCTTAAGCTCGTCAATCGCTTACCTTTTATGATCTGTCCTGCCTGGACAAAAACAGAGACAACGCCGGTCGATCTCGAAAGCGTTTTGCATACGTTAAGCGCGGCCGCACTCGATGAACGCCACCTGAATAAGGTTTATGATTTGGCGGGCTGCCGGCCGCTAACGTACCTCGATATGATGCGCGAGACGGCGACGAAGCTCGGACGCAAGCGAGCGTTCATCAGCGTGCCGTTCTTTACGCCGACGTTATCTCGCCTATGAGTAAGCCTCATCACGAATTCACCGAAGGGTTTGGTCTACCCGCTGATCGAATCGCTCGCGCACCCGATGGTCGCGCGCGAAAGCCATATGTTCAATCAAGTTTCTTCCCGACGCTCTTACTCACAACTCTTAGACCTCGCCACGTTGAAAACGAAACGCAGCGGCAGCTCATTTTTTCGGTTCCGGGCGCAAGGCAATACCGTACGCTCCGTGCAGCGTTTGAATCTACCCACCGGGAAGGATGCCGTTTGGGTCAAGCAGCGTTACCTCACTTGGCTGCCTCGCTTTCTAGCGCCGCTAATTCTGGTGGACGTCGAAGGCTCGCGGATTACCTTCGCCTTACTCACCAAAAAGCTCAAGATGCTCGAACTCTATCGCGACGAGGAAAGAAGCGATCGCGACCGGCAATTGCTCTACATCGTCGACGGGCGTTTAGTTGCGCAGAAGCAGGGCTGCTTAGAATTTCGGGTCGTGCTGAACCGTCGGTTCGTGCTCGCCTCAATCCACGAGTTCAGACCCGCGCTGCCCTGGTACCTCTACGTGCTCACGCAGGCTAAGCTTCACCTCTGGGTAATGTCGGCTTTCGGCCGCGATCTAAAGTCGTAGGACCGAAAGTTGCTTAAGCAAATCGTCTAAACTAAATGGATCTTATGTGCGCTCAGCGCGCCGATGATGTAATTTGTGTCGCCTCGTCGAAGATCTAAACGCAAAGCTGCCGAAGGCCTACGGACCGATGAAGAGCGTGGTTGAACATCTGCAAAATGCCTCACGCCGCCTGAAGCGCGAGCGGCCCGGCATGAGTCTCCGCGCGGTCGCCGGCCGGCTGGACATCTCGCCGTCCTACTGGAGCAAAATTTTGCGTGGTGAGCGGGCCTTATCAAAGGCTCTGCTTCCCCGCGTAGTCAAAGTGCTCGCGATGGACGTGCAGCAGGTCGCCGAGCTTCAACGCTGTATCTTACAGAATATTGAGAACGAAAAGCTTGCGCCCGCGACGGGTTTAAATACGCAGACCGAGCAACGCTCGCCGGTGGCGGATTATAAGGAAATGGGAACTCCCGATTTTTGGATGCTTGAGGAATGGTTTCACATTCCCATTCTCAATGCGCTAACGCTATCGGCGCAGCCCACGATTGATGAAATCGCCCGGCGCTTAAAAATAGGTGTCGGTAGCGTCAACCTATCGGTTGCTAAAGCTATCGCGGCCGGCTTTCTGATCCGCACCGCCGGTGGCCAGTTGAAACGCACCGACTTGCAAGTAAGGTTTCCGACCAGTCGTTCGCATCCCGCGGTTCGTAAATTTCAGGGCGCGATGATCGGCAAAGCGCTCGAAGCGATCACCGCCGGCAAAGCCGCCGATCACTTTGAAGAACGATTGATTTCGTCGGTCTGTTTCGCGGGTTCGAAAGAAAAAATCCTGGCGGCGCGACTAATCCTTGAAGAGGCCATGTACCGCGCCGCGAACCTAATGGCCGGTGAAGACCAGCGCGAGACCGTCTACCAACTTAACGTTCAACTCTTCCCGCACGACCGAAAAGATTAGCGAATAAGATAACCTAAATGATTCGGGCCCACCCGTGTCCACGAATGGACACGCTTCGTCGCTCGTCCCGGTCGAAAACAAAGAATACGGAATTTGGGGCAACGCCGGCTTGATGCGCTTCACGGACGGGACTTTAGAATTTATGATGACCGTCGGTACGCCCGTTCAGTTCCGCAGCAAAGCCATGATCATGCAGAAACAGCCTTAGTTTAGTCGACGGATTTTTCCGGGCACAAAACTTGCGGTAGTTCCCCCATATCATTCCTCTCAAACCTGGCGTTCTCGGGAGAGTCATAAATCCCTCGGACGAACGGTTCGGGAGGATAATTTGAACAACGTCATAAAGGGGGGAACTTTCATGACAAAATATATTCTATTGGCGGCACTATCGTCGCTCGCCGCTTCGGCCTGGGCCATTGATTTGAGTGGGCGCGATGGTGCGTACCGATTAAGTGAAGATCGCTACGGAATGTGCACCGACCGGATCACCTTTTCTTCCGACACGGCGTCGAGCGTAACTTCGGTTTACGTCGGCTCGTGGAACTTTGCGCGCGTCGACGGCAACGCTTCGGTGCACGACGATAGTTCTTATCGTTCCGAAACGCGCAGCTTTAGTCGCGGCAATAAGATCACGAAAGTTCGGTCCGTCTACGATAAAGGGAATCGTACAACCGCGACGCAGAAAACCGTGATGACGTTAGGCCGCGATAGTTTTCGCATTGTCGACCGCGACGTGGACGTTCCCGCGACGACGATCGACTGCACCTACGTTAAGATTCGCAATTAATTAAATGCTTCGCCGCTCGCTGATTTTCTTTTCAAGGGCGGTGCGGCCGGCGCGCGGGCCGTTCCGCGGCGTAACGGTGTCATCAAGGCCGCGTTCGATGATGAGGCCGCGGATGCCGCGCGCGGTACCGTTGACGGGGTGAGGTCGATCACGACCCGGCCCGGTTTATTTTTATTCTTCAATTGGAAGACTTCCAAACGCATCGGACGCTTCAATTTCAAAACCATCGTGCCCGCTTTGTCTTCGGGATCTAAAGTCAGCGTCGCATCGGCGACGTAGGGACTGCGGCGAAACACGTTCTGCAATTGCGACTCAGAAATTTTAGAATAACGAAGTTGCGCCAGATCGACGACGACCCGGTTGTTCGCGGCGTCCATGCTCACTTGGAAATAGCCCGGGTTTAGGCCGGCGGGCTTCGATTCATGGTCGCCGAGATCGACGATCATGCGCTCGACCTTCGCTTTAGAGGAGTAAGACCGTCGTACGGCGAGCAACGATGAGCCGGTGCTCGCCCTCCCGCCGATAAACACGCCGTCTTTAACGTACGAGTTCGATTTTACGGTGAGGGTTCGTTTGTACGGTGTCATCGCGTGCACCCCAGTGGCGGCGCCGGCGAACATCAAGATCACGAAAAAACGAAGCATGGAATACCCCCTTTTCTCATGATGCCCAGGTTGCGAGAGGGGTTCAATGGTCCTGGCCTATTTCATAGGCACTACTTTTCTCGCTATATATAAGGAGGAGGTGCCCCGGAGCCGCAAATGGGCTCTTGGCTAATGCCAGTACACACTCCATCGTTAAGTCATTGAAAATATTAAGCTTTAATGGATTTTAAAGGCATGTACAGAATCTATACCCCCTCCCCCTAGGCCCATTTGCGGCGCTACACAAACCCAGGATCCACTAGGTTGCCTTATAAATATTACATGGGGTGGCACGGTCCTTGGAATACAAGATATTGAGAGCCAAGCGCTCATTTGATTTTTAATAGGGAGGGAGACCCATGACACTTTTAACTAATAATACCGGACGCTTCTTGTTTGCAGCCATGTTGGTTGTTGGATTGGGCGCCTGCTCGAAAAAGAAAAACGGCAGCGTTGTTGCCGCTACGCCCGCAAGCTTGCAGTGTGTTTTCAACGGAACGTCGTACGTTGTACCCGGAACCGCAACGCCCTGCTCGCCGCAAAGCCAATGTGTAATGAACCAAGCAGGTCAGTATTTGAATACGCTCGGTCAAGCTTGCACGCCTTATCAACAGGTGCCCGGCTATCCGAATCAATACCAAGGCTATAATCAACAGCAACAGCAACTTGGTTGCGGCTCTTACTACTACCAGTACGGCGTTCAATATGTTCCAGTTTACCTCCAAGGTGGATTGCAGTGTGTTCGGATCGACTTGCTTCAAAATAACCAGCACGCGAGCTACCCGCCCAGCTATTATCAAAGCGGTTACTACGAATATGGTTACGACTACTATTACGCTTACCCTCCCTACCAGGGTTCGGGCTGTCGTACGGAAGTCAGCTTTGGATCAGACCTCGGCGGAATATCACTCTGCTTTTAATCACCTGATCACACTACATATATAGAGCTTCGCAAAGGCCTGGTGAAAACCGGGCCTTTTTCTTTTGGGGGCGCTTCCCACTGCCAGAGTCGGTCCCCACTGCTGGAAGTACCCCCCACTCCTGGGAGTGGGGGGCGCCCCCAGGAGTGGGGAGCGCCTTTCACGGCACTTTTGCTTCACGCTTCAACAATTTACGTCACCGGGATTGCATAAGATTCACGGTATTTGTTTAGGCGGTGGCACATGCCTCGCAATAAAGACTCCTGAACGAACAAACTAATTTTATCGCCCACCTTATATGGTGGCGGAGGATGTAACTGTGATGAACCTTAATTTAACCAAGATCACTTTGGCGATTCTGTGCATCGCGAGCCTGAGTGCTTGCGGAAAGAAAAAAGGCAATAGCGCAGTTGCGGCTGCACCCGCGGGTTACATGACCTGCACGACGGGCATCAACCCCTACACGCAGCAACCTTGCCAAATCGGCACCCAGATTTACGCGGGCGCCGCGGGCACTTCGCAAGTGTGCACGACCGGGATCAACCCGTACACGCAACAGCCTTGCCAAATCGGTACGCCGATCATCGGTCAACAACAGCCTTACGGCTACGGTCAGCAACCCGGCTACGGCCAACAGTTTGGTGGCGGCTACGGTGGCGGAAATCCTTGCCAACAGTACCAATATCAATACGGTGTTCCGTACTTCCCGCAAATGACTCAGTACGGAATGATGTGCGTACGCGCCGGCTAGTCGGAGCGTGATTCTGAAGAGCGATCTGTAGAATCCATCGATCAATAATCAATCAATCAATCGATAGCGAAAACCCTCGGTCATGCCGGGGGTTTTTGCGTTTTAGATGCCGCCCAACCGTGGTAAGAAATTGGGCATGAATCCACTATTACAGCCCTCCAAATTAAAGAATTCGGCCGTCCCTTTTAACGATCTGAAAACGGAGCATTTCGCCGAGGCCCTCGACGCCTCGATCAAAAAAGGTCACGAAGTTTTGACCCAGATCAAAGAGAGCCCGGCTTCCTTCGACAACACCTTCCGCGGACTAGAAACTTGCACCGAAGAGATGGAATTCGTCTTCACGCTGTTCAGCAATCTGCTCGCGGCCAACACCAACGATGAGCTCCAACAACTTTCGATGACCCTCGGGCCGAAGGTCGCTTCGTTCGCGAACGACATCCTTCTCGACGGTATTCTTTTTAGCAAAGTCGAGGAAGTCTATAAGAACCGGCAGAGCCTCGCGCTGAACGCCGAACAAATTCAGCTGGTCGAAAAGGTTTACCGCGACTTCCAGCGCAGCGGCGCCGCCCTTTCCGTAGAAGACAAAACGAAGTTGCGCGCCTACGACGAAAAGCTTTCGCAGCTCAGCCCGAAGTTTCGCGAAAACGTACTAAAGGCCACTAACGAATTCGAAATGTGGATCGACAAAGAAGAATATCTCGCGGGCCTGCCCGCCTCCGCGCGCACCGCCGCGGCCGAAGCCGCCGACGAGAAAGGTAAACCCGGCCAATGGCTGTTCACCCTTCATCAACCGTCGTACGTCCCGTTCGTCACCTACTCCGAAAAACGTGAACTCCGCCAAAAGATGTACATGGCCTTCGCCTCGCGCGCTTACGGCGGCAAGTACGACAACCAAGATACGATTTTAGAGATCGTCCGTTTGATGCAAGAGAAGGCCGCGTTACTCGGCGCTAAATCTTACGCCCACTACGCACTTCAATTGCGCATGGCCGAAACGCCCGAACAAGTGATGAGCTTTTTAAGCCGTTTGATGCGCGCTTCGAAACCGACCGCGCTAAAAGAAATCGAAGAAGTGAAAGCGCTCGCCAAAGAAATGGGCTTCGAGGGCCAATTCCAGGCTTGGGATTTCGGTTTCTACTCCGAAAAACTAAAACAGAAGAAGTACAATTTCGACGAAGAGAAATTGCGCCCGTACTTTAAGCTGGAGAACGTTATGGCCGGTGTTTTCGAGCACGCGCGCCGCCTGTTTGGACTCAGCTTCAAAGAAACTCAAGAATACCCGGTGTACCACGAGGACGTGAAAGTTTTCGAAGTGTACAAAGAGGGACCTGAAAAACAGCTCATCGGTCTATTCTACGCCGACTTCCACCCGCGCGCGTCTAAAGGTCAGGGCGCTTGGATGACCAACTTCTACGAACAAGGTGTCTTCCGCGGCAAAAAAATCCGCCCGCATGTTTCCATCGTGTGCAACTTTTCAAAACCGACGGCCGAGCAGCCCTCCTTACTCAACTTCACGGAAGTTTCGACTTTATTCCACGAGTTCGGTCACGCGCTGCACTCGCTTCTGAGCCAGGTTGAATACCGCTCGCTCGCGGGCACGAACGTTTATTTAGATTTTGTCGAGTTGCCCTCGCAGATTTTTGAAAACTGGGCCGAAGAGGAAGAATCGCTCAAGCTGTTCGCGCATCACTACAAAACGAATGAATTGATTCCGATGGACATGGTAACCTCGCTGAAGAATTCGCAAAAGTTTATGGTGGGCTACACGGCCATGCGCCAAGTGAACTTCGCAACCTTGGACATGGCCTGGTTCTCGATGCCGCCCGCTAAAGGTGAGTCGGTCGGCGATTTCGAAGAGCGCGTAACTAAAGAGAGTCACTTGCTTCCCCGGGTTCCGGGAACGAATATTTCGGCAAGCTTCGGCCATATTTTTGGTGGCGGATACGCTTCGGGCTACTACAGTTACAAATGGGCGGAGGCACTCGATGCCGACGCGTTCGAGTTTTTCAAAGAGCGGGGGATTTTTGATCCCGAGACCGCACAGAAATTCGAAGAGTTTATTCTTTCCAAGGGGGGCAGCGACCATCCCATGCGACTCTACGAAAAATTTCGTGGACGCTCGCCCGACCCGGAGGCTTTGCTCCGGCGTGATGGATTGCTTGAAAGCTAATGTCAGGCCGCGGAGTTACGCTTTATAAAAAGAAGATTTCAAACGTCGCCGTGGTGTTTCGCCGCGCGACGCCCGCCGCCCACGCTTCGGCGCGGGAACTTTGCCACTGGTTGCGCGATCGCCGCGTAAAGGTGTTTTCACACCCGGAGCAAAAGCTCGACGGAGCCGCTAAGCTTCGTAATGCGAAAGCACTCGACCTCGTCATCGTGCTTGGCGGCGACGGCACTTACCTCGAAGCCGTGCGTATGCTCGGGCCCGAGCGCGTGCCTTTGCTCGGAGTAAATATGGGCGGTTTAGGCTTTCTAACCGTCACGCGGGTGCAGGACTTATTCCCGATGGTCGAGTTGGCGCTCGAAGGTAAGCTCGAGATGAAGCGCCGCTCAATGCTTAACGTGCAAGTGCGCTCGGGCAACAAAGTGCGTTCGGAGTTTGCGTGCTTAAATGACCTGGTCATCGAGCGCGGGCCGACCAGTCAGTTGATCCATTTGGCGATGACGGTCGACCGCTTGCCGATCACCACGATCAAGGCCGATGGGCTGATCGTAGCGACGCCTACCGGCTCGACGGCTTACAACTTGGCCGGCGGCGGGCCGATTTTACATCCCGAAGTGGACGCTTTGGTCGTCACGCCGATTTGCCCGCATTCGCTCACCTCGCGGCCGTTTATCTTTCCGGACAAACGCAAAGTGCAGTTTTCGATCATCGGCGCGGGCAAGAAAGCGGTGCTCACGCTCGACGGTCAAAAGAAGGCGAAGATCGGACCGAACGACGAAGTCTGGGTCGATCGTCACCCCGATGACCATTTGTTCTTACGCAAGGTCGGGCACAATTTTTTCAGTCTGTTGAAAGAGAAACTGAAATTCGGCGAAAGGGCTTAAGAGGAGCACGGCATGCTGATCGAACTGAAGGTTCAGAATTTTGCGATCATCGACAACCTTGCGCTCACCTTCGGTGAGGGTTTGAACATCTTGTCGGGTGAAACCGGCGCGGGCAAATCCGTGCTCTTGAAATCCTTAAGTTTACTCATGGGCGAAAAGGCCGAACCCGATATCGTGCGCACCGGAATCGACAACGCCGTGATCGAGGGCTACTTCGATCTGTCGGACCGCCCGGACGTACTGCACCAATTAGAGGAACTCGGTCTCGATATTTCGGACGAAACTTTGGTGGTGCGCCGGATTATTTCGACCCACGGCAAAGGCAAGGTTTACCTCAACGGCGCGCTCTCACCGCTCGCCTCTTTGCGTTCGATCGTTGCACCATTGATTACGCTCACCGGACGCGCGACACCGCTGATCGAGATGACCGGGCAGCATGACAATCGTCATTTGCAGTCACGCGCGTATCACCTCGAGATCTTAGATTTGTATTCCGGCACGTGGAACTTGCGTACCGATTTCGAAAAAATGCACTCGCGCTTTTTTGCCATCGAATCCGACATTCAAAAATTGGAAGAGGCCAACCGATCGCGCGAGCAGCGTCTAGACTTTCTACGCTTCCAGCGCGACGAGATCGAGGCGTTAGATCTAAAGCCCAACGAGGAAGCCGAGCTCGAAGGCCGGGTTTCGCGCATGCGCCATTCGACCAGGTTGATCGAGTTCGTCGGCGCGAGCGTCGATGCGCTTTACGCCAACGACGAGGCCGTGATGGTGGGCTTACAAACGGTTCTGCAACGCGGTCAGGAGCTCAACGGCCTCGATCCGGAATTGGCAAAGCGACTGGCACCTTTGATGGAAGCTAAAACTTTGCTCGAAGACGGCGTCTACGAATTGCGCGACTACGGAAAAAACCTGGATGCCGACCCGGCCGAACTCAATCAGATGGAAGAGCGCTTGTCGGCCCTTCGCAAATTACAAAAGAAATTCGGAAAAGGCGTCGACGAGATCTTAAAAGCGCACGGCGAAATCACCGAGGAAATTGAGTCGCTCGAAAAACACGACGAGAACATCAAAGAACTCAACGACGAGCGCGCAAAGCTTGAAAAGATGATGAAAAAGCTCGCTAAGGAACTGAACGAGCGCCGAAGCGTCGGGGCTAAACTCCTCGAGAAGGGCGTTAACGGCGAGTTACTTGATCTCAACATGAAGGGCGTCGCGTTTAGCGTGTCGGTCAAGTGGGCCGCGGCGTGGAGCTCGACCGGTCAGAACGAAGTCGAGTTCATGATCCGAGCCTCGAAAAAAGACGAACCGAAGCCACTCGCGAAGGTGGCCAGCGGCGGCGAATTGTCGCGAATATTATTGTCGTTAAAACGCGTCGTGGGTTCAAGCGACCGGCCACGCACCTACCTGTTTGACGAAGTCGACACCGGGGTCAGCGGGCAAACGGCCGAAAAAGTAGGCCGCAAATTAAAAACGATCGCCAAGGGCCAGCAGTTGATTTGCGTCACGCATTTGCCGCAGGTCGCGAGCTTTGCCGACCAGCATTTCTTGATCGATAAGCGCGCGCAAAAAGGCGGCGGCCAGCGTATGTCCGTCACGCAATTGGGTAAGACGGAACGAATCGAAGAGATCGCGCGGTTGATTTCGGGCGAAAAGATTTCGAAGACCAGCTTACAACACGCGCGCCAGCTGCTTGCCGAGTCGACCTAACGAAAGCGGGCGGATCCTCGGTGCCGACCTCATCCGCTTCGTTTCTTTCTACGCAATCCTCGTTTTTCATTTAAGTTACGCCTTTTGGGCGCGCGACGGTCACATGGACGTCGCGGTCGACAGCCGGTGGCTCGATCCATTCGAGATTTACGCGCGCGCCTTGGTGTTTAGCGGTTTCACCGTCGTTTTTCTCTCGTTCTTTTTGTACGGTTTGAAACCTTCGCTTTCGAGCAAGTGGAAGTACCTTTGGCTGTTGCTGCTCGTGTTCCTCGTGGTGTGGACGTACGCGACCGAGGAAGTCACCGACGCGTGGGACATTTACCAATTTTTGCTCGCCACCGTCGCCGCGATCGCGTTCGTGCGTTGGGTTCGGCTGCCCGCGGCGGTGCTGGCCTTCGCGAGTTTTATTTTCGTGTCCGTGCCGTTTTGGAAGTTGGAAGTGCTTGGGCAAATACCGCAGGCGATAAAACCGGCGCTGTTCGGGAATTGTACGACGCTCGCGTCACACGCCGACTGGCCGTTGTTGCCTTGGATCTTTTATCCGCTCTTAGGCTTCGCGATGGGTTCGCTGGTCCGTGAGAACCGGCCGGATTTTGCACGGATCTCCCGCGCGGAACTCGCCGTTTGGATCGCGGGCTCGTTGGCCGCTATTCCGATGATGGGAGCTTATTACGTCACGCCGCTCGGGACCGATTTCGGCTGTTACGTTTTTCGCCGGCCCCCGCTTGAGTTTTGGGCGCACCAAATCTGGATTTGGTTTTTACTCCGCTTGTCGTTAACGACTGTGGTCCAGGAAAGCTTGCGCGCCCGCCGCGTGGTTAAATGGATTTCGCGCCGGCAAGTGAACCGGCGCTTCTTCCTTGTTTACTTCCTCCATTTCCCGCTCGTGTTCCTGGCGGCGGACCTCGCTCATCGTTTCGGAATCGTCTACCGCGCAACCACCTACATTGCCGCCTATTTCAGCATCGTGCTTTCGCTCGAGGTACTTCCCGTTGTCATTGCCGAAATCTCGGCTAAGATAAAACGATAGGGGTAACAACGATGGGAATCGAACAGCGCAGAATCGCCAATTACGTAAAGATGGCGGGTCTATCAAAGGGTTATTACCTTCACGTTTTTGCGGGGGGCGTCGCGTTTCTAGGCATTCTTTTGGCGTACGCTTCAAGACTGTTGAGCGAAGTGAACGCCGCGGCGGCAACGATTTCGGATCCGGTGCTCTCGGCAACTTTGCAAGACTACCTGTTTATGATCGCGTTGATTTTTTTCCTTAGCTTTTTCGCTTTCGTGGCCAGCACCGTTTTCTACATGATCGTTTTAGGCCAGCGCGTGGGCGGGCCCGTCATCGCCATTTGCGCGTACATCCAAGAGCTGCAAGCGGGCAACTACGACGTCAAACGTGAACTGCGCAAGAACGATGAACTCGTCCCCATCATGACCGAATTAAAAATCTTGGCCGAGACTTTGAAGAAGCGCTAGCGATCGTAATCGAGTGAATCGAAAAGTTGCCTTGTGCGCGCCGGTTGCCGGCTCAACTCTTTGTCGACGACGAAGAGCATGTGGCTGTTTCCCGAAGATGAATTATAAAAGAAGACCGCTTGAAATTCCTGCCCGTCGTTGGTCACGCCTTTGAATTGCGTCGTCGGGCCGAGATTGCGGCTTTGCAAAGTGTCTTGCTTAATTTTGTCCAAACCCATTCCGCCGAACTGATCCTGCATCTCTAATCGCGCGCGTTCGGGGGTCATCTTACCGCGGCCCGAAATCAGGTAGAAATCGGGTTTGCCGTTTTTTAATCCCATTAGGATGCGCATGCCTTCGTTGTTGGCTTCGATGAAAGTGTCGTCTTCGGGAAGCGCGAGTTTTAAACCCGAACCGGCGAGATAGTTTTTGGCGACGGCGACGCGGGTGTCCGCCTGGGCTTTTTGCGCGGCTTTGCGCATTTCTTCCTGTCGCTGAGTTACGGCCGGAGTTTCCTGTTGGTTCCAGGTTTTGCCTTTGTACGCGGGAGTCTTACGGACCGGAGGCGCGACCGCTACGGGCGCGGTCAGTTTTGGTGGAGGCGTCGCCGGCTTATACTGCGGCAACGGACGAAAAAATGTGTACATCGAGTACACGAGGAAAATTACGCCGACGAGGCCGACGACTTTAGGAACATGTTGATTCAAATTATTCATCGAAACTTTCACCTGTACTTGCGCCTGGCCTTAAGAATATCCTATCGGGGTCGTGCAAAGAAATCGATTTATTCTTTCCAATACAGGCTTTAGCTTGGTCAGCACCCTCATTGCGGTAGCCATCGGCGCGATTGTAGCGGCCCTTGTTGCGCAGGTGATTACCGAAGCCGTCGGCGGTCAGCGCGCCATCATCGACCGCGATGAGATGAGCGAGTTCACGCTTTACGTTAAATCCGTACTCACTAACGATCCATCGTGCATCCGAAGCCTGCGTGGACTCACCTTCCCCGTCACGCCCGGTGAAACGGAATTTGAAATCGGCGGCGGCTACCAAGATCTAGTCGCCCCGATTAAAAAAGATTTTGAATTTGCGGCGAAAAAATTGATCGTCAGCAAACTCGCCATCTCAAACAAAGGCCTCGATCCCGTCGCGATGAACGCTTCGGTGACCGACGCCGCCGGTACGGTGACCGTGCAACCCGTGACCCGTTACATGGCGCGCATTCAGCTCGACTTGAAACACATCAACGGGTCCGGCTATCGCCCGCGCTATTTTGAAATCCCCGTACACGTCGACGCGGCAAACCGAATCGTCAGTTGCAACAACGAGTTCAACATCTCGGATGCGTGTGACGCTTTAGGTTTCGAATATAATCCGGCCGCCGCCCCGGGCGAACCGCTCTGTCAACCGAGCAAAGCTTGCATGTCGGGCGGATCTTACGGCTGCGGTTATACGAACCCGGCCACGGGCGGCTTCAGTTGCCCCGCAGGTTTCACGGAGTACGCCGCGGGCGCGCACAACATCGGCGCGGTTTCCTGCGGGAAGTGGTGCTGCCGTCCCACTCACTGCCCAACCTTTCATTGCTTAAAATGCAAAACGAGTCCGTGAAGAATCAGCGGGGCAACGCTTTGTTGGCGGCGTTAGCGCTTAGCGCGTTCGTCGCCGTGATCGCGACAGAGATCTACCGGCGGGCCGACGTAACGGCGATGCGAAGCCAACAAGCGCAATTCAAAGATGAAACAAAAGTGATCATCGAAGCGTTCGCGTCCAATTTGCAAAATCCCGAGTCGTGTACGCGAATGCTCTTTGACCAAACGATCATACCCGGCGCGCAAACGCCCGTGACGTTAAATTACAAGTACGAACAACCCTCGTTTAATCCGGCCGAGACCACGATCGCCGACGAGGTTGAAGTCACGAACGGCATCGTCGCGCACACCGTTGAGGTTTTTGCCCAAGGCGTACCCGAACTCACCACGCGCGTTTTTCAAGAACCCACCCTTCTAAGACGCTACAAGGCTTCGCTTCGCACCACTTGGCGCAGTAAAAACATCGGCAAGCTCGCGATCGTCAACTGGAGTACGGACGTCATCGGTACCGAGCTCGGTCTTCCTTTTTACGTTTGGGTCGACGACGCTAACCGGATCAAAACTTGTTTCGGCGTAAATTCAGCCGGCACGGTTTGCAACATGGCGCTTGGCTATTACTACGTGGCGCCACCGGGTAGCCCGCCGTTGGCGCATCAATTTTCCTGCCGCCAAACCGGCGCGATGAGCACCGATCCCACGGGCGCCAATCCTCGCGGAGGTTGCCGGTTCGTCGGGCCGCGCCCGAACGGCACTTGCCCGCCCGATGCCTTCACCGCGCCGGGGGGCCAAGGATATTCGTGCATGGGGGGCGCTACGGCCACGGGGCCTTTCGGATTTAGTTTCGGTATGGGCGATCCGTGCCTGATGCAAGATGCCACCCCGTTCGGCATTTACACGCCGATGAATTACTGCGTGCAATGCGACTGATTGCTTCTTCGCTCATCCTCGCGTTTTGCGGATTAGTTTACGAATTGGTCCTCGCGCAAACGATGTCGGTGCTCCTAGGAAATTCTTATTTGCAGTACGGACTAACCATCGGTTTATTCATGGCCGGTCTCGGCGCGGGCGCTTACTGCGGGGAAGGATTTAAAGAACCGCGCTCGCGTCTGCTGCGCTTGCAATCCACTCTCTGCGTCGTCGCACCTTTGGGTTTTCTTACGCTTTGGCTGGCGGCACTTTGGTTGCCCGCGTTTTTATTGTGGCCGATGTCGTGCGCGCTCATCACCACGATCGGATTTATCACCGGCCAAGAATTACCGCTGCTCATGCATTTGGCGGGCGAGGCCGGCCGGTTCCCCGTGTTATCGGCCGATTATTTCGGAATGCTTTTAGCTTCCGTCGCATTCCCTTACTTTATACTTCCGCGTTTGGGCTTACTCGGGGGACTATGCACCGCCGCTTTGCTGAACGCCTTGTCTATCCAATTGCTGATCGACGGCAAAGCTTTGCGGCAACGCTTGATCTTTACCGGCTTCCCGGCTGCACTAACGTTTCTTTTGCTCTGCGAGGAATTCATCTGGCAATGGTTCAGCCATCGGTACACATCAGGCCTGCTTTAACCTTTGCACTGGCATTTTTATTCAGCGCCTGCGGTTTGTCTTACCAACAACTTCTTGTGTACGCGCTGTTCGACGTCAGCGGCAATTTTGTGCTCAGCCAGAGCTTGGGCCTCGGCGCATTCCTCTTCGGCATGGGACTGGGCTCCTGGCGGCCGGGCCGGGCTTCGTTCACTAAACTTTTCGTCGTCGAAATGTCGCTGGCGACCCTCGGCTTTTTGTCGGTCTTCTTGATCTACGCGGGCGAAGTGGCGCTCCGCTATTTTTATCCCGCCTTACCGCAAGATCGTTTGTTCCTCGTTTTCCTGCCGCTGGTGACGCTGGCCGGATTTCTCAACGGTCGTGAAATCCCACTGCTCATGGGTTTGAGCCCGGTTGTCCCCCCCGCGCGTATTTTAGGCGTAACTTATTTGGGAGGATTGCTCGCCTTGGTCGCGGTGCCGGTGATCCTCTTGCCGGCGCTGGATTTATCGCGCGCGGTTTTCGCGGTGGCGATCGTGAACTTTATTTTGTCGTGCGTCGTGGCCTGGTTTTTTATCCCGTCCCGCTGGGCGCAAGTTACCGCGTTGGTGCTCGCGGCGGCTTTGGTGCCGTGGCTTAAGTTCGAGCCGACGTGGCGGGACCTGCATCTTAAGTTTATCTATTTCCCCGTGCGCTATTCGAATTGGGACGATGCCGACAAGGACTGGTTAGCCTTCGAAAACATGGACGCACCGGTTCGCTTGCGTAGCCGTTACCAATGGATTGATCTTTTGCCGTCGGCTTCGAGCCGCTTCGGAGATGAGGAAAACTCTTTAAGTTTATATCTCGACCGTAAGTTTCAGCTTAACGCCTTAACCGAACGGCGCTACCACGAAGGCTTGGTTGAAGCCGGCATTCATCTCTTAGGGCACGCGCCGAAAAAAGTTTTGATCTTAGGCGGCGGTGACGGCCTGCTCGCGGCCTACCTACTCAAACATCCGGAAATTACGGAAATCGATCTAGTCGAGCTTGATCCCGCCGTCTTAAAGATCTCGGCCGACAACGGTGAGTTGAAAAGACTTAACCGCGGTGCGCTTCGTGATCCTCGCGTCCACGTCGTCGCGGGCGACGCTTTCCATTTTGTACGCACGTCCGAGCAAAAGTACGACTTAATCTTTACCGACTTCCCCCTGCCCACCACTTATGAATTATCCTTACTCTACACGCGTGAGTTCTACGCGTTCACACGTTCTCGCCTTAGCCCCGATGGGCTACTACTGATGGACTTCGCCCTCCCCGATAAAACGTTGGAGGGGCTAGCGGTGCTCGCGTCGACGCTGAAGTCGGCCGGCTTCGGCAACCCCCTCGCGTTCGGGCACGAAGATTTATTCTTAGCGATGGCGGCGAACGGCCGCGCGCTCAAATTTAATTACCGAGAGATTCAGTCGAACCGCATTCTCATGAGCGTCAATTCGCAGCGGGCGCCGTTCGAGCAAGCCGCCGCCAGGAATGCGCCGGTGAATAGCCTTTTCTTTCCCTACCGTTTTGATTTCATTTATCCCGACAACATGCCCGCGCGACGCTTCGATTCCGCGCTCAGACCGGTTTTTTACGAGCGCTACGCGGCTTTTCACGCCCAAGAATTTTTCGAAGCGGGCGCCTGGCCCACCGCTTTGAAAGAGGCGCTCACCAAAGAGATCGCGAATCCCGCTTCGAGCGCCGACATTAAGTGGGAACATAGATTCGAAGGCCCGCGCAATTCGTCTATCTTGCATTGGTACGACTGTGACCACGCCGGCGAGTTGAAGCAAATCTGGCGTACGGTTTTAAATAAAGCGTTTCCGCCCGGTGATTGGTGCGGGATCACCTACGACGCCCGCGCGCAGACGTTCGTAACGCACACGAAGACCGGCGATGGCTTCGATTCTTCGGACGGCACCCGCATCGTTAGGACCAGCCAAGGCTTGGAAACCCGCCGCGACAACGAAGTTTTGTTCACGCGTTATTTTTCCGAGCGGCAATTAAATTTGACCCCGGGTTCACGCGAACACGTTTTGATGAGTAAGATCTTCGAAGAATTCATGATTCTGCCGTCGTCGTTTACGATGTCTTCTAAATTAAAAGTACGCGGCTTATTTTATCCGTAGAAATTCTTCGACGGGCGTCAGGCGGCCTTCGCCGTTTTTCAGCTCAAATAATAAAGGTTCTTTGAGCCACGTGCCGGTATTGATCGCACGGATTGTCCCGTTACTTGCCGGCAAATTCAGCGCGGAATCCTCGGCGACGTGCACGTGACCAGAAACAAGGTAATCAAACGGCCGCTCCGAAAATACTTTAACTGCGTGCGCGCGAATTTTTGCGCGGGTCTCATCTTCCGTCGTGCTCTTCACGTTAGTTGTGTAATCGCGCGACGCGACCGAAGCGCGGCCGCCGAGCCAGGCGACGAAGCCGTTGGGCAAAAAGCGACCTAAGAACCGGAGCACCGGCGTGCGCAGCAACCAACGTAGAAACAAATAGCCGCGGTCATCGGGGTCCATTTGATCGCCGTGCTCCACGCGCACGGTTTTGCCGTCGAGCTCGAAAAAGGCGGCCTCGCCGTGAACGTCGAAGCCGAGCTTACGTTCCCAGTATAAACGTAAATCGAGATCGTGATTGCCTTCGAAGTAATGGATTTGGGTGCCCAGGCGTTTTAGCTTCATCAAGTCATCGATGATCTCGCGGTAGGCATCGACGAAGTAATCGCGGTCGGCCACCCAGAGGTCAAAGATATCGCCGACCAGAAACAGATGTTCCGGCGGCTTCGCCTGGCAATGAACGACAAAACGCCGGAATAACCCGGCGCGCTCGTCGTTTGGACTTTTGATATGAATGTCGGAAACAAATAAGGCCTGGCTCACCTGGATGCTAACTTAGCATCGCGAAAATGAGCTGTCGCCTATCTTATTCCATCCCGTCGGGCTGTTCGAGATTGTGACCGCGCTTGCGGCGCAGGTACGAGGGCACTTCCAGGCTTTCGCTCTCAAACGGCGAACGTGCCGGTTCGGGAGTTAGGCGCTGGGGTGAATTCTCGTCCAAGCTCATCGAAAGCTGTTCGGGTTGCACATGCCCGTCGCGGCTAACCTGGCTTTCACGGTAAGCGCGGGCTTTCGCCAACAACGCTTCGCGCGGCAAAGATTTATCGCGCGTGCCCATGTTTTGCGGCGCCGGGTTCATCGGAAAGTGCGGCTGTTGTTGATGACCGTGCTGATGTTGCGGCGGATTCAACGGCTGGCTCAACGGCTGAGAATGCTGTTGGGTGTGCGAAGGCGAAGCTTGTTGAGGGCTAGGCTGATGCAACGGCTGCTGAAAGCTCGGTTGATGTTGCTGTTGATGCTGGTGCGACTGCTGTTGCGGCTGATGCTGAGATTGCTGTTGCTGGGGCGCGGGCTGTTGAAAATTCGGCTGCTGGTACGCTTGTTGGTACGGGGGCGCCACGGGCTGCGAAGCTTGGAGCTCAGGGGGCAAAACCGGCGCGGGCATAGCCATCGGCATTTCGGGTTGCGAAAGTTCGGGGCTCAGGCTGATGTTTTCGAAAGATTGGTTGCCCATATCTTGCTGCAGGCGCTGCATGCCCGCGTTCATCAATTGCGCTTCGGTAGCCGCGTGCAATTTGTTGATTTGATCGGTGTTGGTTTTTACCGCGTTGGTGCCGAAGCCGGTCGCGATGACCGTTACGCTGACCGCGTCGCCCATATTTTCGTCGATGACCGCACCGAAAATAATTTCGGCGTCGGGATGAGCGGCTTCGGTGATCAAAGTTGAAGCTTCGTTCACTTCCCACAACGTCAAGTCGGCGCCGCCGGTCACGTTGATGATTATGCCGGTCGCACCGTCGATGCAGATATTTTCGAGGAGCGGCGAAGAGATCGCTTGCGTTGCCGCTTCGACCGCGCGGTTGTCGCCGTTGGCCCAGCCGGAGCCCATGATCGCCATGCCTTTAGCTTGCATGACCGTGCGGATATCGGCGAAATCCAGATTGATCAGACCGCGGATGTTGATCAAATCCGAAATACCTTTTACGGCGTGGAGCAAAACTTGATCGGCCTTGCGGAAAGTTTCGAGCAAGGGCGTACGCTCGCTGGCTACGGTCAATAATTTTTGATTAGGAATAACGATCAACGTATCGACGTTCTCTTGCAGTTCGCGGATACCGTCGTCGGCGTGTTTCTTACGCTTTTTACCTTCGAAGATAAACGGCTTCGTGACGACCCCGATCGTGAGCGCGCCCAGCTCTTTGGCGATCTTTGCGACGATGGGTGCACCACCCGTACCCGTTCCGCCGCCCATGCCTGCGGTAACGAAGACCATGTCCGCGCCTTCAAGCTTCGCGACGATGTCGTTGTACGATTCGATAGCCGCGCGGCGGCCGATTTCGGGATTAGCGCCCGCGCCCAAACCTTTAGTCAGCTCTTTACCGAGATTGATTTTTCCTTCGGCTTTGTTGTGCGCAAGGGCTTGCCGGTCGGTATTCGCGACCACAAATTCCACACCTTGTAGGCCACCCTCGATCATCGTTTGAACGGCGTTACCACCGCCGCCACCGATGCCGATGACCTTGATGCTCGCGCCGAAATTCGCGTTTTCTTCTAACTCAAACATGTTGTCTCCCCCTAAAGGAACAGGCCCAGGTATTAGGATGCGCAAACGTGCGCATCCGCAATATCAGATACCGAAAAGATTCTTCATTTTCGTAGTCCAATCCGAAACCTTCGGCTCGGGACGAAGGGCATTGCCCTTTTCCTGAACCGATAGTCCGTACATCAAGAGTCCGACGACCGTCGAGCACGAGGGTTGGCGAGCGACGTCGACAAGGCCTCCTACTTTTTCGGGCCAGCCTCTGCGCACCGGTACATCGAGAACGAAATCACCCATCTCGACTAAACCGTGCAAAAGACTTCCTCCACCGGTAAGCACAACTCCGCTGCCCAGTTTCGTCAACAAGCCTTTTTCTTCCAAATCTAAGTGAATCAGTTCGAGCGTTTCTTCCGCACGTGCTTCAAGCACCTCGCAAAGATCGCGGCGCATAAGCGTGCGCGGTTTACGGCCGCCGACGCTTTCGACTTCGATGGCTTCGTCTTCGCTGACCATTTCGGGCAGCGCGCATCCGTATTTTTTCTTGAGCGTTTCGCCGTGATTTTGCGTCGTCTTTAAACCGATCGCTACGTCATGCGTAAAGTTTTGCCCGCCGACCGGAAGTAGGCCGGTGTGAATGACCGAACCCTGAAAGAACGTGATGAGATCGCAAGTGCCGCCGCCGACGTCGACCATCGTGACGCCGAGGTTTTTTTCGTCGGGGCTTAAAACCGCCATCGACGAAGCGAGCTGTTGCAACACGATGCCTTCGACTTTGAGGCCCGCGCGTTGCGTGCACTTCATCGCGTTTTGGATCACGGCGGTGCTGCCGGTAATAATAAAGACGCTGCTCTCTAAACGGACGCCCGCCATGCCGATCGGATCGAAAATGCCGACCTGACCGTCGATGCGGAAATCTTGGGGCAAGACGTGAAGCACTTGACGGTCTTGCGGGATAGCGACGGCTTTCGCCGCTTCGATTACGCGATCGATATCGTCTTGTTGAACTTCTTTATTACGGATGGCGATCATGCCGCTCGACGCGAAACTTTGAATGTGTTGCCCGCCGGTGCAAAGCCAAACTTCTTCAACGCGTTGGCCGGCCATTAATTCAGCTTCGTCTTTGGCTTTTTTGATGGCTTCGGACGTGGCGTCGATGTTGACCACGACCCCGTGGCGCATGCCCGAATTCGGAGCGGTGCCTATACCGATGATGTTTAGTCGGCCATTTTCGAACCGGCCTATAGCACAGGCGACTTTGGTCGTACCAATATCAAGACCTGCGATGACCTGAGCTTGCGATGTGGCGTCCTTTGCCATATGACCCTCGACGGGAATCTGTAAAATTCATTGTGAGTCTCGAGACTTCCCTGTCCCCTATCTAAAGGCTAGGGAGCTTTACGCACTCTGACAACAACTTTCTTTGAGAAGCGGGCGTCGATGACGCGGCCTTTAATGTTGCGTGAGTCGAGGTAGGACAGGACCTTTTGCACGCGTGAAACCTTAGGACCAAAGTCCGTATCACCCATTTGCACTTCGGCGTCCGCTCCGCTTAAAAAAACTTTGAAGCCGTCTTTTTTGGTGTGAATAATTTCGGAAACTTTGTTTTTTGCGATCAAGCCGTCATCGGGAAAGGTCTGCAAAAGTTCGAGCGCTTTCTCGCGCAATTCGGGTTCGTCGTTCAATTCCTCGCCGCGCAAAATAGGAAGATCGGGCGCGTCCGAAACCGGCAACGCGGGCAACAAGGTTGCGTCGGTCGCAACCGGATACACGCGGCCGTCCCGCGCGAGATATGCGAGCATCGGCGTGTGCGGCTCGATCTCAATCCGCAAGCGTGACGGGAATTCGCGGAACACCGCCGCCGTCTTCACGCGCTTGTCTTTGCTCGTCACTTCGAAAACGGATTTTAGCGGAACTTGCCAGAAGTAGCGGCCTTCGTAGACCTTAAATTGTTGAGTAAGACTCGCGCGAATGCGCTGAAACAATAGATCTTCGTTGGAACTTTTCGAGAGATCGATTTGCACCGACTGAATGCGCACCCACTGCGAATTGAAAATAAGGGTGCCGCCGGCAATGAGTATACACAAACAAAGGATGGTGATCGGCCAGCGGAGCCAGCGTAAGAGCTTCAACATGCTCCAAGCGTACTAAAATCTCTTCTCCCATTGCAAGACCAGCTTCCCGACTTGCTGGTGGTCTTCGGTGGGACTCCAGCTCGCGGTCAAGACCCAGCGGCGCGATACGCGTTTACGAACTTCAAGGTGCGCGGCGCGCTCCCAATTGGTACCGACCCCGGCCGTCAAACCGTCGGCCAACTGAACGGTCGCGGTGTAAACCTTCGTGACCGCGTTGTACGAAAAGCTACGGATGGGCGTCGTCGCGAAAGCCCACAGACCGAACAACCCGATCGCGCGGTCGGCCATGGCGGCGTTCACCCCACCGGCGGTGTCGGCGTCGGCCGAAACAAGCTCGCCGCTAACCCGGTCAAACAACAACACCGAAATGATGTCGGCGCGCTCGAGGTAAGGTTCACTGTTAAGGTTGATGATCGGTGAACCCGCGGTGCCCGCAATGTCGACGAAAATTTTGTAAGCCGTCTGATCAATGCGCAAACGGCCGCCGATCGGGAAATCACCGTCTTCGTTTTCGGTCAGCGTCATTTGCAAGCGCTCGAGCATTACTTTGCGGCGCAGGTAAGTCAGTGTGAACGGCTCAAGGCGCAACGAGCCTGATGACTCACCTTGCTTATTATTATTCACGTCGACGGTGATCGGCGCGTACGGGTCGGCCAACTTAGACAACAGTTTTACCGCGCCGGGATTTACCGTCTTAACATCGAAGAAAACCCGCATTTTAAAGGCCGAAGACTTTTTCGGTTCCGCTTGCTTGAAAACCAGTCGTGAATCGGTCTTGAGCGAGGGAATCCCGCGGATGGGATCGATCGGCGGCAATTCAATCTTCAGCTCTTTGATCAAGGTCTGCACGATGACGTCTAGAGATTTAAAATCACGCGTGAGGTTGAGCCGTACCGTCGATTCGATATCGATCTTCTGCGTGGGCGAGTTTAGCGCGACCTTGATGTCGACGGCGGTGCGGATCAACTTATCGTCGTGATCGACCGAACCCCGCGCGAGCAAAGAAATTTTGCCGTCGAGAATATCCAGCGGCGCGGGAATCATTACGTTACGCGCGTCTAGGAATTGCCTTAGCCCTTGGAAGCTCTGCACGAGCACGCTTGAGTCTAAACGCGGCTCAAGAATCCATTCCTCGCCTAATTTATTTACCTTCAGGTGAGCGTTCAGATTGACCGTTAGAAGTTTATTGTCGACGCCCTCGACGGAAAGTTTCGAATCGAGAACCGTAGTGCTGTCGGCCGGCTTGCCTAACAAGTGCTCAAGCCACGCGCGTCCTTCGTAGGTCACGACCAAGCGCTCGGGGATTTTGCAGCGGCAAGATTTTTCGAGCGGCGGCCGCATATCTTTATCGACGAAGAATAAGTCGGCCGGAAACCAAACCTTGAAAGCCGCGGGACGTTCGCTCCATGCGTAACCGTTATCGAAAGGCACGCGCAGCTCAGCCTCGAGCTTCTCGATCTTCACCATCGGTCCGGGTATGTTGATCACGGGGGATTGAAGTTTAAGAAAAGCTTCGGCCGCCGTCATCGTCACGTTTAACTTCGGATGCGCTTTGATTTCTTTGCCCGGCTCACCGACCGCGAGATCCGATTCGGTTTCAAACTTCGCGGTCTCGCCTTGGTAAAATCCCGAAGCGGCCGTTTTAATCTTCCAGCCTTTACCCGCGCCTTCGGCATCAAGCTTTAAAAAAGGCGCGGCAACGTCCAATTTCGTCGTGTCCGCCCAACCCTTCGCCGCAAATTTGTTCACGCCGTCCGCGAACGTGACTTCGAAATCCGCCAGGGCTTTGTTCTGATCTTTGCCCGGCTTTGTAAGCTTCGCACTGATGATCGATTCCGATTTGCCGTCGCTAGAAAGCAACGCAAACTTGGGCACTTGAAGATTCATGTTTTCAACCGTCAGCCACTTCGAACCGGTCTTCAGATATTCAAGGTAGGTTTGGAATTGTTCGAAAGGACTCTGCGCCGTTTTCGCCGCCGGTTCTTCGGCCGAGCTTCGGAACGAAGCGCTTTCGCCGGTCGCCACTTTTAACTCTCGGAAAGATAGCAAGGGCCCGGGCTGGAAGAAGCTCAGCGCGAATTTCATCGAAGCTTGCTCGACCGGGAGATGTATTTCCGGGCTGCCTTTATCGACGGTCAACTTTGCCGTCGACCAATCGATTTCCCAATTGCGCCAAGTGACTCGCTTGGCGTCGAAATCCATTTGCTCCCATTTTATTTTTAGATCCGCGGGTAAAACATATTTTTCCGCCAGCGCGAAGGCTTTGCGGGGATTATTAACCGCCCAGAACACCGCGCCGGCGGTCGATAACAACAGTACGGCCACGAGGATTAAAACCGACGCGATCGCTACCTTTACCCGCCGTAACCAAACATCTTCCTTCATTAAAACTCCTGGCCAAAGCTAAGGAAGAAAACCCACTCTTGCGGATACATGGCGGTGTCCTGGTTTTCGTTATAAATCCTTCCGCGCGCGGCCGACCCGCGCAAAGTGCCGAACGGCGAAGGCCAGCGTAACCCGAGACCCCACGAAGTAAAAATAGGATCATCGAGATTGGCCCGACCATCACCGAGCTTGGCGATGTCGTAGAGCACAAAGGGCTCGAGATGGTACGGCAGCTGTTCAATCAGCCGCATCTCGAAACCGGCGTAGCCCGCGGTAAGATAACCAAAATCATTGTTATTCAAGATTTTGCGTCCGAAGCCACGGAGGTTGTCGTCGCCCCCGAAAAATACGCGGTAATCACTAGGCAGTTTTTTTGCGTTCGGATCCCGAAGATCGGTCTTGCTGTTCACACTCGTAAGTTCGAATCGTGTGCCCAGCACCACCAACGGGGGCGAGAAGCCGCCGAGATTGAAGAGCTGCTTATAATTAAATTGGTATTTATCGACGTTCAAATAAGATCCGAGTTCGGCCCGTTGACCGCTGTAATCCAGGCTGGCCTGCCAGCCCTCGAACTGTGTTGATAAACCAGATTCATAGACATGATTCATCGCGAGCAATGAAGCATCGTAAGAAAGGAACAAGACGTCCCTGGGGCCTTTTCCCTTGACGGTATTGACGTAGTTCAACGTCGGACCCGCGCGGCCGCGCCAGCGTACGCTCCACTTATCCCAGTTGCGGCCGACGTCGGCGCCCGCCTTGCCCGAGAGTTCTTCCAAAAAACGTTCGGTCTTGCGGGCCGTTTGAAAACGCGGGCCGAAGTAGCCTCGCTTAGTGAACGGTAGAATATAAAGTTCGGTCCCGAGATTGAAACGTTGGACCCGCGGCGAAGCGTACAGCGTTGCGGTTAGCGAAGACGCCCGGCCGTCTAACTTTGTATTTTTAAACCAAATATCCAGAAACGGGAATTCTTCGGTCGAGGCACCCACACCGAACCGGAACAGTCTTGGCCGGCCCACGTCGGCGCGCAAATGCAAATCGACCTGATCGCCCCGGCAAGACGAGGTGAAGTAAGCGCTTTGGATCAAACCGTCCGATAAAAGCCGGTTGACCGAAAGTTGTGTTTCGCGAACGTCGTACCAATCCCCCGCTTCGAACGCGAGGTATCTTGCGAGCGTGTCCTCGTCTAAATTGTCGAGCCCCGTACGGCGAATGCCCGCGACCGTCTGCCGAATACCCGGGTTAACCGAAACGTTGACGAGCCCGTCCCAAACTTGCGCTTTGACGTCAACTTGCGGGCAGGCATAGCCCTTACTCCGCAAGTCGGTATCGGCCCACTGATTGATTTCATCTAATTTTGCCGGCGTGATCGTTTCGCCGATGACTTTTCGTTTCTTACTACCTTCGAGCAATCCGTCGGCGCCATGAACCTTAAGATCTTTGAAAACGGTACGCGGGCCCGACCACACGTCGAGCCGGTCGCCGGTACGCTCGAAGCGCGGCGTGAGGTATCCACTCTCCTGCAAGAGAACATTTAACTGATACTGCGCTTGGGGTATCGGCACATCACGCCAGCCCTCGCCGCCTTTGGGGCTTCCGCAAACGATAACTTGTTCGTTAGAAGAGAGCTCAAGCCGGCCCTCCTTCAACGTAACGTTGTCGCATAATTTAGTTTCCTTGTGAGCACAGGATAAGAAGAGGAAACAGGGAATAAAAAGGGCGAGCGCGCGCATCACGCATTTGTACGTTTATCAGCGGCGGTCCTCAACCTTTTTTAAATTTCTTTAGACCACCGGCCGAGGTACTTCACCTCAGTTTCGAAGATGACTCCGAACTGCTTTTTCACTTCGGTTTTTACGTGTTCGATGATGTTTTGCACGTCCGTCGCGGTCGCGCCGCCGACGTTAACGATAAAATTAGCGTGTTTAGGTGAAACCTGCGCGCCACCTACCTTATAGCCTTTCAGACCCGCCTTCTCGATCAGCGCGCCGGCGTGGTGGCCCGGTGGGTTTTTGAAGGTACTACCGCAACTCGGGAGCTCGAGGGGCTGCCGCGCGAGTCTGTTCTTCGTCGCTTCACGAACTTTTAGCGGTATCTGCTCGTCGGCTTCGTTGGGCCAACTCACCTGCGCACGCACGATGATACCGGGCTGCCATCCGTCGGTGTGCCGGTAGTGCCATTGAGCTTCGTCTTTATTCAAGCGCCGCAACGGCAGCTCGGGCTTGGAGAGATCGATAAATTCAAACCAATCGGTGATCTCGGTAAACTCGCGGGGCGCGACTTTCTCGCCGATGCCGGCGTTCATGACGACGCCGCCGCCGATATCCCCCGGTAGTCCGCAGAGAAAGAGTGCCGGCGCCAGCTTTCGCTTCATGTAGATCTTGGTTAACTCGGACTTCATCGTTCCCGCGAGTGCCACCACGGTGACACGGTCGCCCTCTTCTTTAACTTCACAGGCGTTGAGTTGCTTCATCGCGATGACCAATCCTTCAACGCCTAAATCGCTGACGAGAACGTTCGTGCCACCACCGAGGATCGTAACCGGAATTTTTTTAGTTTGCGCGAAGCGGACCGCTTCGCGAACTTCCTCGATGGATTGTGGCAGGCAGAAGTAATCCGCCGGCCCGCCGATCTTCCACCAAGTCCAATCTTTGAGCGCGACGTTCTCGCGGATTTCCATCAGGTGCCCTTGATCATGCTTTCGGTCATCTGTTCACCGAGCTTCGAAATATCACCCGCGCCTAACGTGAGCATGATGTCACCCGGTTTGAGGAAGTCGCGTACGGCATTCAACTGCGGATCTTCCTGGCGGGAGATAAAGCGGCGGTCTTTATGTACGATTTGTTCAACCAGCAGCGGTCCCGACACGCCGTCGACCGGTGCTTCGCCCGCGGCGTAAATGTCGGTCACGAACAAAACATCGGCGTCGGTAAAACATTTTAAGAAATCATCCCAGCAAATTTTCGTGCGTGAGTACCGGTGCGGTTGGAAGACCGTCACTAATCTCCGCTCGGGAAAGCGCTCTTTGAAACCGGCAAGCACGGCGCGCACTTCGGTCGGATGATGGCCGTAGTCGTCGTAGAAGTCTATTCCACGAATGGTGGCTTTGTGTTGAAAGCGGCGGTCAACTCCGCCGAAGCTACCGATGGCTTTCGCGGCCGTTTCGAAGGAGATTCCGGCCTGCATGCCCGCGAGGATCGCCGCGATGGAGTTAAGCGCGTTATGTTGGCCCGGCATCGAGGGTCGCATCTCGCCGCATTTTTTGCCCTCGAATCTGACGTCCCAATGCGACTCCCGCTTTTCGATGACGTAATCATTGTGCTCTTGCAAACCGTAAGAGATCCAGCGTTTACCGAAGTTTTTAAACAGCTTCATCAAGTTCGCGTCGTCACCGCAAACGATCGCGACGCCGTAAAAGGGGATGCGGGTCGCGAAATCTAGAAACGCGTTCTCAAGGTTTTGGAATGTTTTGTAGTAATCCAGGTGATCGTTATCGATGTTCGTGATGATCACGATTTCGGGGCTCAAGTGCGTGAAGCTGCCGTCGCTTTCGTCCGCCTCGGCGATCAACCAATCGCCCTTACCTAAAGCCGCGGTCGATTTAATCACGTCCAACCGGCCGCCGACGATGATCGTCGGATCGAGGCCCGCTTGCAAAAAGATCGATGAAGTTAAACTCGTCGTGGTGGTTTTACCGTGAGTGCCCGCGACCGCGATACCGCGTTTGAGATTCATGATTTCGGCCAGCGCTTCGGCCCGGCGGATGAGCGGAATCTTTTTTTTACGCGCGGCTTTGAATTCAACGTTGTCTTCTTTAACGGCGCTAGAATAAACGACCACTTCGCTTTCGCCGAGGTTGGCTTCTTCGTGCCCTCGATAAACGGGGATGCCGATTTCTTTCAGACGCACGGTTTGCATATTTTCGCCGGCGTCGCTGCCGGTGACTTGCGCACCTAAATTGTGCAGCAGCTCGGCCAAGCCGCACATGCCGATACCGCCGACGCCGATGAAGTGAACTTTGGCCCTAGCGAGTCGCATTTGCTTCGATCCTTTCGACAAACTTTTCGACCAGCGCCCGCGCGGCGCGCGGATGATGGAAGGTCCGTACCGCCTCGCCCATTTGGCTGAGACGCGCCGGATTCGCTTTGAGATCCAGGATTTGATCACGAAGCCCGGCCGGTGTCAGATCTTTTTGCACGATCATAATCGCCGCGTTTTTCTTCACTAAAGATTCGGCGTTTTTCTTTTGATGGTCGTCGGCGGCGAAGGGAAACGGAATAAGGATGGATGGCTTAGCGCAAGCGGCGAGCTCCGACAACGTGCCCGTGCCCGAGCGGCAAATCACCAAATCGGCTTTTTGATATTGGTGGCCCATGTCATGAAGGTATTCACGCAAATCCACTTTCGAAATCGCGTCGCCGTACAAAGCTTTAATCCGTTCGAAATCGGCCGCGCCGGTTTGGTGAATGAACTCGATCTGCGCGAGTTCGGGGCCGCCGGCCTTGATCATTTCGGCCGCGGCGGTGTTCAGACCGCGCGCCCCCTGACTGCCGCCGAAGATCAAGACGCGGAATTTGCCGTCGCCCGTTTTCGTCATCGGCATTTCTTCGATCTCTTTGCGAACGGGCATTCCCGCCACGTGGACCACGCCCTTGAGCAGCGCACGGGCTTCATCAAAAACCACCCAGGCTTCGTCGACAAATTTCGAAAGAATTCGGTTCGCCATGCCGGGCATCGCGTTGGGCTCCCAAATGGCGGTGCGGTATTTGAGCATCGAAGCCATCAATAGTAACGGGCCCGAAGCGTGACCACCGACGCCGAGCACGAAATCGGGTTTTTCTTTACGCAGGAGCATTATGCTTTTGATCATTGCCCACGGTAAAAGCAAAACGGTTTTGATTCGCTCGGCTTTACCGACGTTTGAGTTAAGGCGGCCGACCGGCAGATGGTGAACTTTAAATCCCTTAGCGGGAATGATTTTATTTTCGAGGCCGTGCGCGGTGCCGACGAATTCAATTTGCACCGCGGGCCGGTAAGTTTGAAAAGCTTCGGCCATGGCGAGGGCGGGATAAATATGCCCGCCCGTTCCACCCGCCGCGATCAAAATTTTGGACATCTAAGGTGCTTCCTATTCAATCTCTTTTTCTCGAAAGTTGAGTGGAACAATAGACTCACGCTCGAGATTGAGCAACCATCCAATCAACAGTCCGGTGCAGATCAGCGAACTTCCGCCGTAGCTGAGCAAGGGTAAAGTCAGACCCTTCGTGGGCAATAATCCCAGCGCAACGCCGCAATTAATAAATACCGAAATCGAAAGTAAAAGCGAAAAGCTCAAGGCCATCGCTCGCTCACGGTAGCGTTGTAAATGTAGTGCAATTTGAAAACCCCGGAACACGATGAAGCCGTAGACCATCATGAGAATAAAAAATCCGATAAAGCCCATCTCCTCGCCGAGTACGGCCAAGGTGAAATCGGTATGCGCTTCCGGCAGGAAAAACAATTTGCCTTGGCCCTGCCCAAGTCCGCGCCCGGTTAAGCCACCCGAGTAAAAGCTGAGTAAGCTTTGGATGACCTGAAAACCTTTTTCGGCGGGATCGGCCCACGGGTTGATGAAGGCTTCCACCCGCATGCGGCGGTACGGCGTCGACATCACCATGTACGCCAGCGTCGGAATCGCGAGCGCCGCGCCCGTCACGAGCACGCGCCAACGCAGACCGAAGGCCACGAGCAGACTAAACGCGAGCAGTAAAATAATAACGAAACTGCCGAAATCCGGCTGCGCCAAAAGCAACGCCAACGGCATGAACGCCGCGCCCACCTTCAACAACCAATTGCGGTCGATGTTACCGCGCGCGTAATCGGCGATGAGCGTCGCGAGCACAAAAGGATAGGTGACCTTTAGCAATTCGCCGGGCTCGAAACGAAAACCCATCGGCAGATTTAGCCAGCGGTAAGCTCCGCCCACTTTCGTTCCGAGGCCGGGCACGAATGTCCCGATCACCGCGATGATCGCGACGCCCCACAAGGCCCAGCCCAGCCGCATCGCGTTTTTCCAGCTAATGTAAGATGAGCCGAAAACGACGAACACGAACGCGACCGAAAACAAGAGTTGTTTACGAAAGAAAAAAAGCCCATCGCCGTAAACCTCGGTCGCAAAAATATAGCTGGAGCTATAAACTTGCACGAGACCCAAACCCACCAGAAAAAACACCGAGAGAAGAATGCCGCGGTCTAAAATCATATCCCTAAAGCTTAGGATCGTTAGAACGGAAAAGGTAGCCTCCCCGCGGGGCGCAAGGCTAAAGGCCTGCTGCGCTTTTAGCGTCTGCCAAAAGCGCATAAATGCGCAATCATGGCCAAGGTGAGATATTGGTCCATCGCCCTTATCGTTGGTTCCTGCCTGGCGGTGTACGGCGTTACGCTCGCCGGCGAATTTTTAGCTTGGGACGACCGGCAGCATTTCTTTTTGAATCCGCATCTGGTGGCGGGTGAATTTCAGTTCTTTTGGACGAACGCCTACTACGGATTTTTTGCTCCGGTCACCTACACGGTTTGGACCACGCTCTTCCAGATTTCTCACGAGCCTTGGCCGTTTCACCTCCTCAACTTAATCCTTCATACGTGCAACGCCCTTTTTGTTTTTTCACTGATTAAGGCGTTGCTCAAAACCGACGACCGAACCGCCGCCCTCGGTGCGCTCGTGTTCGCGCTTCATCCGCTACAGGTGGAGCCGGTGGCATGGATTTCGGGCGGCCGGGATCTGATGGCGGCATTCTTCGGACTGGCCGCGATGCGGACACTGCTAATTGGCTGTCCGGAGGTGCAAATGGCGGGTGGGTTGGCTCTGAATGGACGGAGTTTGTCTGTACAGAGTTCGGAGGACAGCACTCTGTCTGTACAGAGTTCAAATACACAGACTCTGTCTGTACAGAGTGCGATAGAACAGACTCTGTACAACCAGAGCTCCGATATCCCGACTCTGTACAAACAGAGCTCCGAAACCCCCACTCTGTACAAACAGAGTCCGAAAATTCCGACTCTGTACAAACAGATCCCTTTATTCGCCACCGTGCTTTTCATCCTCGGGCTCCTCGCCAAACCATCCCTCGCCGCGCTTCCCTTCGCTTTATTCGCCTTCGATGTTTGCCGGGGCCGGACGGCGTTCCGCCGCCGGACACTTAGTCTTTGGTGCACGCTCAGCGCCGGATTGTTAGCGTACACCTTGACCCTCCAGGCCCCATATTCCGACCCACGTTTAACGGCGACTTTTTTCGAACGCGCGCTTGTTGCCATCGATGCCGCCGGTTTTTATTTAAAATCGTTCCTCTGGCCGTGGCCGCTCAGCTTTAGCTACGACCGGCAGATCGCCGAAGTGTTGAGCGAGAAGTCGTACTTGCGGGCCGCTGTCTTTTTATTTTTAGGCGCGCCCGTCCTCGTGCTTCTTGCATGGAGGTTCGGCAAGATCGTTCCCGCAAGTCTCGCGTTCGCAGTAGTTTTGCTCCTGTCCACGTTAGGTTTTGTTCCTTTCGCGGGTCAGGTCCAGTCCACCGCTTTTGACCGGTACATGTACCTTACGCTCGCCGCCGCGGCGCTCGTTACCGCTACCGTTGTTCGCGGGAAAGCTTCGCGCTTCGCGTGCATCGTACTAATCAGCGTGATGGCCGCGCTCAGTTTCTCGCGGGCGCGCGACTGGCTCAATGATCGCAATTTGAACGAAAGCGCAATCGCGATCAACCCCCGCAATTACATTGCCCTCAATAATCTTGCGATTTACGAAATCTCGCAGAAGCAATTCAAAACCGCCGAAATTTATCTGCGCCGGGCTTGGGTGGCGAGACCGAAGCATGCGCTCGCGCCGGCGAACCTCGCGCATGCGCTTTGGTTGCAGAATGATGTCGGCTCGGTCCTCAAAGAAATTCTGCCGCTGACCGGTGACGAGCACTTTCTCACGTACAATGCGCGTGAGCCCGAATCACTCGCGCTTATCTTTCGCATGACTGCCCGGGCGTTAACCGCCACCTTAGATCATGACGGCGCCCGGAAAAATTACCTCAAGGCGCTTCACTACGGCGCAAGCGACGCCGGTTTGCAATCCGAGTACGGCCTCTACCTGCGTGAGAACCAATAAGGCACCTTGTACATAATCGCCGAAGCGGAATAAGCGTTTGACCCCGGCGCAAGGATGCCGCACATACGAAGCTTATGTACATTGGACTTCTGATTCTCACCTCGCTGTTCGCGCCGCTACGAGCTTCGGCGAACGAAACTTTCCGTCTCAACTTCTCGCCGACCTGCCGGGATTGGTTGGCGCCGCGGTGGGAGCAAAATATGCGAATGCTCAATAGCATCGTCACCGGATCGGGCGAGATTATTCTCCTGACCGAAGCGGAACTTTTTCGCTTCGTCGACCTGCCACCCGCGCGGCCGCACCCATATCACCGGAGCGTTTTTGTATTGTTGCCCGCAACCGCTAACCATACCCTGCGGAGCGCGGCGGCCACCTACTCCGACAACCCCACGAAGTATCTCACCTTCGGTCATGATCACCGCTGGCTCGCGACTCATCTGCCAAACGCGACGGATGAATTACCTCAGCATCTGCTCGTGCTCAATCATCCAGGAAGCGTTGCGATCGCGCGCCATGAGTTAACGCACGCCGAAGATTTCTCGGAGATCTATAATTACGCTTTAGAACGCTTAGGACCCGGCACTAAAAAGACTTTGCTGATCAGAATGAGCGTTTTTCTTCTCATCACCGAACTGCGCGCTTACGCACTGGAGTTCCGTTTGATGCCGGAGGGCGCACACGCCCGGGACCTCGTCGCGACGGCGGCGTTGATCTTGGAACCGATGATCGAGGAGAGCCGCGCAAGTATTCCCCCACAAGATTGGGATTCCCTGCTAAACCGCTTGGGCGTAAAGGATCTTTCGCGTGACGGCATCGTTCGGTTATTCCGTTCGAACAGACCCATCCCGTCGTGGAAGGACATGCTGGACGGACTCGGGCCGGATGTCGTTCAGGAGCTTGAACCTTAGCCACTCCAAAAAAAACCGGCCCCGTGGACACATCGGGACCGGCTAGGAATATACATCCCACTTTCGTAATTAATTATAAGGCTAAATCAAAATGACGTGCGCGCGAGCGGCGGTTTAAATCCCGGCGTTGCTCAACCATCTTTTGCAACTGAGTCTTCACCGCGCCTTCACATTCGGAGATAGTCGACCAGAAGTCTTCGCCGGTTTCTTTGGCAAAGATTTTCCGGTGCAGTGACGGCGACCACAACGACATATGAATTTCGAACATGGGCCCACCGAGCTCGCTCGGTCCCGCAACCGCCGAGATGAACAAATCCATCACGAGATCGCGTTCGTTGCCCAATTTGCCGAACCTTTGCGCGACCGCTTGGCGAACGATGCCTTCGAAGTCAGGTTCGATATCGAGATGGCGAATGTGCGTACGTACTAACATAAATCCCCCTAAAAAAATTTGAGTTAACGTTAAATTAAAAGCTATAACCTAAAAACGATTTCCTGCCGACCAGCTACGAACCTTCTCCCACGCTTGGTTCAGCGCCCTTTCGGAAGCGATGAACGGGCTGCGCGAAGTTGAGTTCAGCACAAACTGCAAACCTTCCGAAGCCAGCGCCATGGCGACCTTGAACTGATCGCCCACCCGCGAGATATGCACGAGTAAGGTGCTGTCGGACGGCGCCCTCTGCAGCAGGCGTTCGGCATCAAGCTGCATCGATTGGGTTAGATCTTCACCGATCGCTAACCGGCTTACGTCGGTCTCGACGATCATCTTCATGTTCTCGAGATTCATAATTAATTTCCTCCCTGGCGCGCGAGTTCGAGAATGTCATCGACGACTTCTACGCATCGCTTAGCCGAAAGTGGTTTCTGTAAAAACACGGGACAGCCAAAATCTAAACTCATCAATAAATTATCTTTCGACAACGGCGCGCCGCTGACGAAAATGAAGTTCGCGACTTCTTCGCCGTAACGATTCCACAGGTCCACGCCCGTGCCGGTGCCTTCCAAGAACACATCGGCGATCACGAGATCGTAGGGCCGGCCCATGCGGTAGCGCGAGCGAATCATTTCCTCAGCTTCTTCTTCGGTCGCCGCCCAATCAATCTTCGGAGTGGTTCCGTGAAGCGAAAACACCTTTTCCCAAAACGGCCAGAAGGCGCGGTCATCCTCGACGACCAGTACGCTCGGGGCTTCGCGCCCGACCAGACGAAGGATAGCTTCCTTCGGTTGGATAGTAATTTCGGGTTGTTTGATCATTGTTGTTTCCATAACTCTCTCCCTGTTCCCAGTTACCTGTTGGCGTTCATGATTATTTATCGGGGCGAGGTTTCAAACTGGATTGAAGGCGGATTGAAGATATCGCAACATCTGTTAGTCTCATCCTGAGATGGCCAAACTCCTCTGCGTCGAAGACACCAAAGAATTCCAGATCTATTTGGGGAGCATCCTGAAAGAGCACACGCTCACGTTCGCCGGCTCCGTCGCCGAAGCGATCCAGGTCGCGTCGGGCGGCGGAGAAATGTTCGACTTGATTCTGTTAGATATCTCACTTCCCGACGGCAACGGGATGAAGGTCTTGCCGCAACTCAAAGAGTTTTTCCAGGCCCGTCCGATTCCGATCATCGTCCTCAGCTCAGACGACGACATCCTCACGAAAGTCGCCGCCTTCGGCATCGGGGCCGATGACTTCGTGGCCAAACCGCCCAACCCTAGCGAACTGAAAGCGCGCATCGAGGCGCGCCTACGTTGGGCGAATTCACAACCGTCTCGCAAGAGCCGGCTGAGCGTAAAGGATCTCACGGTCGATCTCGAAAAAATGGCGGCCGAAATCACGCTCGACTCAGGACTACACTTGGCGCTTGAACTCACACCTTTCGAATTCAAAATTCTAACTTTACTGATCGGCAGGCCCGGCCAGGTTTTCTCGCGCGACCAGATTATCGAACGCGTTTGGGGCCACGGTAAACACATCACCGCGCGCACCGTCGACGCCCACGTCAGTCACCTGCGCAAAAAATTAATAAAGAGCGCGGTGCAAATCGATACCGTCCTCAGCGCCGGCTATAAAATCTGCGCTTAATAAAACGTTAGCTTAGAAGATATTTACCCAGCCCGGGGCAGCAGGCCGCGATGGTGGTTTTTATTTCGGCGCCTAGCTTTTCGAAGTTTGCGATGCCATCGGCGAAAGACGCAGGGTCCGGATTTCGCCGAAGGCCCCCGTCGAGATCACGCCCTTGCCGCCCCAACCCCACGAACCCGAGCAGCTCGGCCGAGCCGGCGACCTTGTGAAAAACCCGGCACAGGATATTCACATCTTCGGCGGCGGCGACATCGACCAGCGCCGCGGCCAGCGTTTGGTCGAAACGCGCGAGGATATTGAGGACCGTCTTTTCGTCCGTATCTTCGAGCAGAGTCAAAAATCTTTCGCGCTCGAAACCGGGCCGCTTTTCCATCGCGAGATAGAGATTCTTTAACTCGACATCATGAAGATCAGGACCGGCGTTTCCCATAGATTCATATATACTAAATTAATATGCCGCTGGGTACAGAACGAAAGTCTTGGTTGAGACGTGAATTACGCATGCCCGTGGCCGCGTTCCTGTTCGGCATCGTACTCACGCTTGCGGTAGCCATTTTGCTACACAAGGCGGAACGCAAAGCGCAAGAGCGTGATCTTTACGCCGAGGCCACCGAATTCTTCCGGCACATGGACTTGCTCGCCTTGAATAGCGTTTTAAAAATTCAGGCCTACGAAGAAAATGCACCGGCCCGCAGCCTTATGCTCGAAGTGCTACGCCACACGATCTTCCAGCGCGCTTCGATCTTCTTGCTCGAAAAAGATTTGGACGACGACGGCCTACCCGTCCTTACCCGCAAGCGAATGGTGGAAGTCGAAAACGCGACCCTGCAAAAAACGAAAAGTCCGCGGATGCGTTCGCCTACGTTGCGCAGAAACATCGGCAGCATGGTGCCCGACGGCGAATACAGCCGCATCGTTATTCATCACGACTCGGGCTCGGAAATTTTGAGCGTCGTCCTACGGTCCACGAAGGGCCGGAATGAATATCTGGTTTTCTCGACCCCGCTCCGTGCGCTGATCTCCGAGATCCGCTGGAAATCGGATTCGGCCATTCTTATCAGCTCGGACAACGCCGACGTAAAATGGCTTATAAATACTTGGCGCGAAAAGGAGCCTCAGATTACCAACGCGCCCGGCGAAGTCGCGCAATTCACGCAAGCCCGCCCGCGCTTGGTAGCGAGCCACGTCCTCGCCAATTCCGAAATCAAGCTGAGTTGGTATTACGGTACGGTCGTCGGTCTCTCCGGTCTTACGCTCATAGCGCTTGGCTCCGGCATCCTGATTTCATTCTTGGCCGCGCTGCTGATCTTCTCGCTACTCGCGCAAAACTCTCGCATTTCGGAACTCGTTATTTCGCGTACGCGCGAACTCGCCGTGGCCTTACACGAAGCGCAGGAAGCAAACCTTGTTAAAACCCGCTTCTTAGCCAACATTTCGCACGAAGTTCGCACGCCGCTGAATTTAATCTTAGGCATGCTTGATTTGTCGGCCGAGCGTTCGACCGACGCTAAACTCAACGACTACATCAAAAGCATGCGCGCGGCGGGCGATCACTTGTTGGGATTAATTACCGATTTGTTGACGATGTCGCAGGTAGATCCCGTTGATCCGCAGATAAAGAACGTGCGGTTTGAATCCTTAGCGTTCTTCGAAGAAATTGCGCGCATCATCGGTCCGAGCGCCCGCAAAAAAGGACTTCAATTTGAATTTGAGATCGAACCTTCGGTTCCGGGTCAGCTGCGTGGAGATCCGGCGCGCTTACGCCAAGTCGTAATGAATCTGCTGCGTAATTCGGTCAAATACACGAACGCCGGTTTCGTCTCGTTGCGGATTCGGTCCGCGCCGTCGACGAAGGCCGAGGAGTTCCGCTTGGCGATCGACGTTAGCGATTCGGGCGTAGGTATTCCCAAACGTCACCGTTCGGATGTCTTCAACCGCTTCTTCCAACTCGAAAGCTCACGGCGCTTCGCCGAGGGCGGCGTGGGCCTCGGTCTTTCGATCGTGAAGGAATTGGTGGATAAGATGAACGGTAAGATCCGTCTTGAATCCACAGAGGGGCGTGGTTCTACGTTCACCGTTGACCTCGCGTTGGCCGTGACCGATCGCACGTCGTGGACGGAAAACTTCAAAGCCGACGGCCGCTCAAAAGTCCTTGCGGTCACGCGCCGTGCTTCGCTGATTCATCTGCTTGATCACTTAGCGAGCGCGGGACACGTTGAGGTCAAACAAGAATCGCGAAACCTAAGTGATGGTTTAGCGAAATCAGATTTGCCGAATTTTGATAAAATCATTGCCGATTCGGGCTTTGAACGATCAACGCTCGTTCCGTCCTTGTTACCTACGGACCTCACTTCGTTCGTCGTGCTGGACAGCGACGACCGCCTACCCGGTGAGATGAGAACAAACGGCGCCGTGATCATCGATGACGCTCCGGTTTTACCGAGCAATCTCCTCCGTGCCCTGAATTTTAAAATGGTGCGTGAACAAAAGCCGGCGGACGAAAAGATTGAATTCAGCGCCCTGCCGCTGCCGCAGAACTCGCGGCCCGAACGCCTGCGCTTGGTGATCGCCGACGACGACGAGGGCAACCGTTACCTGATGAAGTCTTACCTCGAGGGCAGCGGCTGGGACATTGAGTTCGCGAGCAACGGCGAAGAAGCCCTCAACGCGTGCATCATGCGCCCGGCCGATATCTTGATCGTCGACTTGCGCATGCCCGTGATGGACGGCTTCCAGACCGCCGACCACCTGCGAGCGTACGAATCGACGAACAACCGTTCCGCGACAAAAATCATCCTCGTTACCGCCGATGCCCTGCCCGAAACCAAGCAGGAAGCAAAAAGCCACGCCATCGATATGCTCCTCACCAAACCGCTCCGCAAAAAGCATTTGTTCGAAGCGATTTCAAACTCCCGCACCGCCGCTTCGTAGAGAACTTACCAAATCCGCTTACCCGCAGTCTTATTTTGCCTCCGGCACGCGGAAGGTATTGGATTGAAGCTTAACCAACTTCTACGGGGGATTTATGAAGTTATTGATCTTGGTTTTATCGTTGCTCACGGCCGCTTCGGCGCACGCCAAAAACTATTCGTTCAAGGGCGACGACGCTCGTAAACTGATGGAGACTTTGGCCGGCGCCGGCTTCGAAGTCTCTAATGCCCAACAAGAATGGGGCGGCAAGACACTAGTCATTCACACGAACGAAGTCTTCTGCCACTACACGGCCGTCTCCCACCCCGATGACTGGATGTCGAACGTCGACTGCTACAAAGGCACGGACCAAAGCGGCCCGAAACTAGCGAACCCGTTAGCGCTGGCCCAAGCGTTAGCACCCTACGCCACCCAAGAGGCGGGACTCGGCAACCGCTGGCTCAACGTGAATAGCGTTTCGTGCTCGCTCGTTTACGACAAACGTAAATACGACTGCGTGATCTCAGCGGAAGAAAGCCCGCGCTAGAGCGGCGCGCGCAGCGCGCCGGTATCTAAATCACTTGAATTTATTGATGATCTCTTTGAAGTAATTCCCACGCTCGACGTACGAGTCGAACATGTCGAACGACGAGGCGCCGGGCGACAGCAACACGGTGTCGCCGATGCGTGATTTTTGGTAAGCGATTAAAACCGCTTCTTCAAAAGTACCGATCAGGAAGGTTTCGCTGAAATCGCCGATGTCGCGATTGATGCGCTCTTTAGCTTCACCGACCAGAATCAAGGTCTTCACCTTGCGCTGAATTTTATCGCGCAGGGGCGCGTAGTTCAGGTTGGTCTCTTTACCGCCCATGATAAGAATCACGTTCTCGTCGAAGGCGTCGAGGCCGCGCAAAACCGCGTGCACGTTGGTGGCTTTTGAATCGTTAAAGAATTCTACGCCCCCGACTTTGCGGACGTATTCAAGGCGGTGGGGCATGCCTTTGTAGCTATCGATCGAGCGCTGGATGCTTTCGTGCTTAGCGCCGTGTTCACGCGCGGCCAAGATGGCGGCCATGATGTTCTCGTACGAGTGCTTGCCCTTCATCTTCATGTTTTCGACGTTGTAGTATTCGATCTCGGGACCGGTGCGCACGCGGATCGAATTTTTGATCGTGACCGCGCCGCCGATGTTCATGATTTGCGGTTCGAGCGAAGGTTTGCGCGAGAAATAGAAAATGCGGCCGCGCTGAACCATCGGATCACGCGCGAGTTCAACGACGGCGTTGTCGTCGGCGTTCAAGATCGAGGTCGTGCCCTGATTGGTGTTCAAAAAGATTTTACGTTTGGCGTTCACGTACTCTTCCATCGTGCGGTAACGGTCGAGGTGATTTTCGGCCAAGTTCATGAACACGATGTTCTTCGGATTAAACTTCTGTACGTGTTCCAATTGGAAAGACGAGACTTCGACCACGAGAACTTCGGCACGGTTATCGGCCATCAAATACTCGCACAAAGGTTCGCCGAAATTACCGCCGACCCACGATTTCACGCCCGATTCGAGCAAAAAAGTATGAATCAGGTGCGTGGTCGTCGTCTTACCGTTGGTGCCGGTGACCGCGATCATCGGTTCTTTGATGAATTGCGAGCAGAACTCCATCTCGCCGGTGACGTACACGCCTTGCGAGCGAGCGTAGTCGAAGATTTTAAGGTGAGGGGGCACGCCCGGGCTCAAGACGATGAGATCTTGGTTCAAAAAAGTTTTGGGCGTGTGGCCACCGAGTTCGAGCGTTACGGGTAAACCGTCGAGCTTTTCGAGGTGACCCGAAAGCTCGGCCTTCGATTTGTGATCGGAAACGGTAACGACCGCGCCGTGTCGGCACAGGAACTTCGACAACGTGACGCCGGTTTTGGCAAGGCCGACGATAAGAACGCGTTTGCCGCTAAGTTCGCTAAATTCCATGGACGCTCCGGTTCCTGGGAGGGCATGACCCTCCCCACTTCAGACTATCTAAGTTTGAGAGTGGCTAATGACAGAACCGCGAGCAGGATGGAGATAATCCAAAAACGAACGATGATCTTCGTTTCGTCCAATCCCTTGAGCTCGAAATGGTGGTGTATCGGCGCCATTTTAAAAATACGACGGCCTGTCAGTTTGAAAGAAATAACTTGTGTGATCACTGACAGCGCTTCTACCACAAAAACGCCTCCCAACACCAACAACAAAAGTTCGTTTTGCGTGATAACGGCGGTGATCCCGACGAAACCCCCTAGGGACAGGCTTCCTACGTCACCCATAAAAACTTGGGCGGGGTAAGCGTTGAACCACAAAAATCCCATGCCCGCGGCCACAACGGCACCGGCAAGGACGCAAACTTCACCCGTACCGGCCATATACGGAATGGCGAGGTATTCGGCGATTTTGGCATGACCCGCCACGTAAGCAAAAATGGCTAAAGTAAACGCGCTGACCATGACCGGCACGATCGCGAGCCCGTCCAAACCATCGGTCAAATTCACCGCGTTAGCGCAGCCCACCACGACGAGCGCCGCGAAAGAAACGTAGGCAAAAAAGCCGATATCGAGATTCGCTTCTTTGAAGAACGGGAACGTCACCACGGTGGGTAAATGGTTGTGATACGCGAGAAGACCGATCACCACGCCCGCGATCAAGAATTCGGCGGTGAGGCGGACTTTGCCCTTAACTCCCTTAGAATTCTTTTTGCTGACCTTTAACCAATCATCCCAGTATCCGATCAGGCCGAAACCGAACGTTACGATCAAAACTGCCCACACGTAAGGGTTGAGGAGATCCACCCATAACAACGTCGGGATGAGAATGCCGAGCAGCATGAGACCACCACCCATGGTGGGCGTGCCCTGTTTTTTCTTGTGCGTTTGTGGGCCGTCGTCGCGGATGCTCTGGCCGAAATGTTTATTGCGCAGATGCTGGATAAAATAAGGACCGACGAAAATGCAAACGAAGAAGCCGGTGAAAAAAGCGGTGAAAGTACGAAAAGTGATGTAGCGAAAAACATTGAGCGCGTTAAAGACATCGGAATTTTCGTAAAGCCATTTGTACAACATAGGAAGATTTCCTTACTAACCCGGCTTCTTACCGAGCGGGGTGCTCAATGGCCAGCCATCGAGGACATGTTCGAGTTCCATTCCGCGCGAACCTTTGATCGATATCAGGTCGTCGCTCTTCAATAGTTCAAGCATTTTTTGGGCGAGCCCTAAATCCACTTTCGGACTCGCGAAGAAGGGTACGCCTTTACGTGTTTTTTCGAAACCTTTTTGAAACGCTTTTGCAAATTCGCCGACGTAGTAGACCGCTTCGAAAGGAACGCTCGCCGCGCGCTCGCCCGCTTCTTCGTGCGCCTGCGCGCTGAATTCGCCGAGCTCACGCATATCACCGAGCACTAAAAATTTGCTGCCCGCGACATCCATTTCAAAGAGATTTTTAAGCAGCGCTTGCACGCTGTCGGGATTGGCGTTGTAAGCATCAAACAAAACGCGCGCGCCGTTTTTAAGCGGCAGTATTTGATTGCGCCCCCACGCCGAATCTTGAATAGACGCTAAGCCAGACCAAATCTGCGGTGCGGTCAGACCCGCCGCGAGCGCGAGTGCCGAAGCGGCCATTAGGTTGACGACATTATGCCGCCCCAGAATGCGCACCGAAACTTCACCCGGTACCCCGGCGATCGTGCCTAAAAGATCGAGCCCGTCCCAGTTCATACGTTGCGCACGGAGGTGAACGTCGGCGGAGGCTTTAAAAGACGAAAATTGAATTTGTTTCGAAGTCGAGCGCGCTTGCATGCGCATCGTCCACTCGTTATCGGCGTTGAAAACGTGCAAGGCTTTAGGGCACGCGACGTAGATTTCTTCCTTAGCGTCGGCGATCGCTTGCTGTGAACCGAGCTCACCGATGTGCGCGCGGCCGACCGTCGTCGCCGTTACGATATCGGGCTCACTAATTTGGCAAAGCCGCCAAATCTCGCCGGCGTGATTCATGCCCATCTCTAAGATAAGATGCGTATGTTCGGGCCCCGCGTCGAGGATACTTAAAGGAACGCCCCAGTGATTATTAAAGCTGCCCTTGGACGCGTGCACCGCGAAGTGAGACTTCAGAATCGTGTAGGTAAACTCTTTGGTCGAAGTTTTGCCGTTCGAGCCGGTGATCGCCAATACTTTAAAACCATGTTTGCGACGCCAGAATAATCCCAGCGATTGTAGGCCCTGTAAGGTGTTCGCGACTTTTACGAAACTCGCCTTTGACTTGAGCGTTTCCCATTCGTCGCGCCACTCGCTGATGAGTACGGCGTGCGCACCCGCCTCGACCGCCTTCACGACAAAATTATGACCGTCGAAATTATCACCTTTGAGCGGAATGAAGAGCTTGCCCGCGAGCGATCCTCTGGAATCGGTGCCGACCTTCTGGAAATTTTTGTGCGGTTCGGAAATAATTTGCCCGCCGGCGGCCTGGGCCAGCTCCTGAACCGTGCAATTCCAGCTTTTGATGTTTCCGTTGACCGCGCTCATAGCATTTCCGTTAAGACTTTGACGTCTGAGAAATCGAATTTTTTGTCGCCGATGATTTGATAATCTTCGTGCCCTTTTCCGGCAACCAAAATGACATCACCTTCACGCGCGGTTTGCAAGGCTAACGCTAAAGCTTTTTTGCGATCGGGTTCACTCTCGAGATGACCCGCCCAAGCTTGCGGCACGCCGGCGCGAATATCGGCGATGATTTGCAGCGGATCCTCGCTACGCGGATTGTCGCTGGTGATGATCAAACGATCCGAAAATTCGCTCGCGGCTAACGCCATTAACGGGCGTTTGCCTTTGTCGCGATCGCCGCCGCAACCGAACACGGTAATGATCTTAGCTTTTGAATTTCCTTTAAGTTGTTTGAGCGCACGACCCACCGTTCGAACGGCGTCGTCGGTGTGCGCGTAATCCACGAAGATGTGCAGATTTCTTTGGTTCACAACTTTTTCAAGCCGGCCGGGCGCGCCGTAGAATTCAGCGAGCGCTTCTTTCGCGGTTTGCAACGAGCAACCGGTCGCGAGCGAGGCCGCGAGCGCCGCGACCGCGTTGTAGATGTTGTGTTCACCGGTGCACGGTAAGGCAATCTCGGCGGTGCCGCGCGGGGTTTTTACTTCGAAGAGACTTCCGTTCAAATCTTCTTTGATCACCCGGAATGAAAAATCGGCGTCCGTCCCGCGGCCGTACCACCAGACGGTGCTGCCTTCGCGAACTTTCGTTTTCTTGATCCAAGGGTCATCGGCGTTGAGCACGGCGACCGAAGCCCACTTGGATTTGCCGAGCAGCTCGTTAAACAAGCGCTCCTTCGCGGCGAAGTATTTCTCCATGCTAACGTGATAGTCCAAGTGATCGCGGGTAAAATTGGTGAACACCGCCACGGCGAAGGGCAGGCTCTCGACCCGCGCTTGATCAAGAGCGTGCGACGAGACTTCGAAGGCCGCGGCCCGGGCCCCCGCGTCCGCAAATTCGCGAAGCCGCAAATTCAAAGTTAACGGGTCCGGCGTCGTCAGCTGGCTAACCCACTTACGCTCCAATAAATGGTGATCGATCGTTCCGATCACGCCGCAAGGCAAGCCAAACCGGTTTAGGATTTTTTCGATCATGTACGTGATGGTCGTTTTGCCGTTGGTCCCGGTCACGCCGATGCAAAATAAATTTTGCGCGGGGTCGCCGTAAAATTGCATCGCCAATCGGTCGAGCGCGTGGCGCGTGTTCGGTACTTTGAGAACGGCGCCGGTAAATGCCGGGCTGATGTCCGCGTCATCTTCAACGATCAGCGCGAGTACTTTGTTTTGCGCGGAAAGCTCGGGCAAAAATTTATGCCCGTCGGCGGAATGGCCTCGGATCGCGACGAACACGGTACCGGCATCGCAGCGCCGCGAGTCCTGCGTGAGCGAAGTAACCTCTACGTCGCCGGCGGCGCCGAGTTTTGCTTCCGGAAATGGCGACAACAATTGCGCTAGCTTCATCACGCTCCCCTAGAACCCGGAGCACAATTTAGTCCGGATTCTCCAACACTAAAGTAACGCGGTGGCGTCCGGCAACTAAGGATCCGGATTGGGGGATGGTGCGCACAACGACGCCGTGGCCGCGCACTTCGATCTGACTCGATTGCGCGCGCACGCGGGTGAGCGCTTCGCGCAAAGTCATCCCGAGTAGATTCGGAAAAGTGCCCGCCGCTTCGTCGGCCGCTAGAATCTTAAGATCGTTGACCGCTCGCGCTTGCAATTCGCTGCGGCGTTTTTCGGGCGTCTGCCCGCGAACCATGTTGTTCTCGGTAAAAAGAACCGGCGGCAGGCCCGCGCGGCGAACCATGTACTGCGCGATGCGCGAGAACACAGGCGCGGCAACTTGGCTGCCGTAGTAAGCTTTTTTCGGATCATCGATCGTCACCAAGATCACGTAACGCGGATTATGCGCGGGTACGAAGCCGGCGAAGCTCGAGACGTAAGAGTTAGGGATGTACCCCCCCTTAACCGCGTCGACTTTTTGCGCGGTGCCCGTTTTACCGGCGACGTGATAGCCGGGAATGCGCGCGTTCCAACCGCTCGCTTTTTCCTCCGTGGCCGCGGTGAGCATCAGACGCATGGTCGCGGCGTCGGCGGAGTTAAGTACGCGGCGGATTTCTTGGGCGGTCAACTCTTGCGCTTCTTCTTGACCGGGCCGGCGGATCTTCCTGACGAGCAAAGGCTTTTTAAGCAAGCCACCGTTCGCGATCGCGCCGTAAGCCGCGACCATCTGCATGGGGGTCACCGCGATCCCGTGGCCGAACGAAATATTGCTCATGAGATGCGGCCGCCAAGGCAATGGATTGACGATACCGCGCGCTTCGCCGGGTAAATCTAAACCCGTCTTCGCGCCGAAACCGAAATCGGTCAGACCTTGAAACAATCTTTGCGCGCCGAGATCGAAAGCAATCTTAGCCGTACCGATGTTGCTCGAGAAAGCGAGGATCTCGGTGACGTTCAGCCACTCGAACTTTTCCTTCTCCATCGCCTCTTTGATCCACTTGTCGCCGATTTTCCAGCGCCCGCCCTCGCAAAAGTACCTCGTCGAAGGGCGAACTAAATTTTCGCGAAGCGCGCTCGCGATCACGAAGGTCTTCATGATGCTGCCGGGCTCGAAGGCGTCGGCCACTAAACGATTGCGCAAATTATTAAGCGGTAGATTGGCCATCGCTAAAATCTCGCTGGTCTGCGCGTCCATCACCACGCCCATCGCGGAGGTCGCGTCGAACTTTTCGACCACCGAGCGAAGTTCTTGCTCCAAATTAAACTGTGCTTCGTAATCGATCGTTAATTCCAGGTCGGCGCCGTCGGGCACTTCGGTCAACGACCGGCCGTCGGCGAGCAGCGGGCGGCCGCGCGCGTCCCTCGGCAATAAGACTTGTTTAAGCTGCCCTTCGAGATCTTTATTAAATTGCAGTTCGAGCCCTTCGAGCCCGCCGCCCTCGCTGCCCACGAAGCCTAGCACTTGTGAAAGCAAGCCCCCGTTCGGGTAAACGCGTTTAGGCTCTTCGATAAAACCTAAACCGGGCTCGTCCCACTTTTTAACTTTGTCACGCTCGGCTTCGGACATTTGGCGTTTGAGCCAGATGAAGCGGCGTTGTTTTTCGCGCAAGCGTTTGCGAGTGTTTTTTTCGGGAAGGTTAAATTCTTTCGCGAGCCGCTTCGCCAAACGGTAGGGATCTTCGATTAATTTTGGATCCGCGAAGAGCGAGTACGCGGGCACGCTCGCGGCCAACTCATTCCCCTGCCGATCGACGATCGCGCCCCGACGTGTGCGGATTTGCAACGCGGTTTCGAACTGCCGCTTCTTTAAAGCGTCGAGTCTCGAATCGGGCAGCATTTGCAACATTCCGGCGCGTACGATCAGCACGCCCCAGAGAACTAGAAAACACGAGAAGAGTACGAGAATGCGGCTGCGCATTTTATTGCGGCATCGCTAACTGACTGCCGGCCAATTGAATAATCTGGCCGGTACGGGCGTCGTTTAAGGTCAAATGCCGAACGGCGTATTTGCGCACGAGTTCGGGGCGCGTGAGTTGCGCGTACTCCATGCTCATCAAGCGGTAACGATCGCGAAGCGCGCGGTATTCCTGGCTCGCTTTTAAAGTTTGGTAACCCATGCGGCGTACTTCCATCTTCAGAAGTACGAGTGAGAAAAGAGTCGCGACGAAGATGAGTACGCTAAAGAACGGTAAGAATTCGGTGAACTTAGTCCCCGCTATCTTCCTCGGCCCCGGGCTTTTTGTATCCGGATTTTTTGTCTGCGTACTTGTCTCTAACATCGTTGTTCACCCCTCGCTGAAAGACCCTTAGCTTTGCGCTTCGTGAGCGTGGATTTGCGCTTTCTTCTTCGCGCGTCGGAACGACCACTTTTTTGAACAGTGGATAGCCCAATCCCCAACCCTCTTTGAAAGCATACTTTACGATTCGGTCTTCGAGAGAGTGAAATGTGATTATTATCAAACGTCCGGATGGGCTTAACGCGCGCATCAAGTCGGGCAAGCAAGACTCAAGTCCGGAGAGTTCGTTGTTTACCGCCATACGTAGAGCTAAAAAGAAACGCGTGGCCGGGTGGTGTCCCTTACGCGACCAACCTTCGACCCGTTCGATCAGCGAAGCGAGGTCACGGGTCGTAACGAAAGGTTTCTCTTTGCGGTCGTTGACGATTGCGCGCACCACCCTTTGCGGGCGGCGGATTTCGCCGAGTTTAATAAACAAATCATTCAGCTCGACTTCGGGCCAGGTGTTCACAACGTCGGCGGCCGAATATTTCAAAGTTTGGTCCATGCGCATGTCGAGCGGCCCGTCGTGATAAAAACTAAAACCACGGGCGGCTTCATCGAGCTGCGGTGAACTGACGCCCAGATCTAGCAAGATCACGTCAAAACCCTCTGGCGGCGCGCCTTTCAGCGAAGCGACGTTGTGGAAATTGAAGTGCTGAATCGAGAAACGGTCTTCCGTGATTTCGGCGGCGAACTCTTTTTGGGCGTGCTCAACCGCGGCTAAATCTTGATCGATGCCGTACACTTTCGCCTGAGGCATCGCCTCAAGCATCGCGCGGCTGTGCCCGCCCCGGCCGAAGGTTCCGTCCAACACCGAGCGAGGTCGATTTTTTTGCGCAAATTTCAGGACTTCCTCGAGCAGAACCGGCTTGTGCATAGAAATTCAGTAGCATGGATTTTTGGTTAAGGTTAGCCTGATAAAGCATGATGATGGAATGTCCGCGCTGCGGTTTTTCGCAACCGAAAGATCAATATTGCGCCAGCTGTGGCGTGAACGTGGACCATTTGTTGGCGAAACCCAAACCCTTCTGGTCACGGCTGCTCGCCAATCCGAATTTTCACCTTTCGCTCATCGGCGGCCTCATCGTGCTCGTCGTCGGTTGGATTTTCTTCACGCAATCGGCGCTCGTAAACCGCGAGGTACGCCGTGTTCTCGATTTGCCGGTCTCCTCCCGCAACGCCGGCGAACCCGGGGATCCGTTGAGCAAAGCTATACCGGAGCAATTTGACATCCTTGAAGAGGCCGAAGACGAGAACGAGGATCAGGCCGCGCCCGTGCCCGCCGCCGCGGTCGGCGCCGTCGGTGTCGGCGAAAGCCGCACACCCGAAGAAATTTTAGCGGCCGCGGTCGGGGCGCCTCCCCCTCCCGGTTCGAAAGCGGCGGTGGCGGCCGGCGATCCGCAGACGATTCAGATTCTTTCGTGGGAAGTGCCGCGCGAAACTTTGACCGCGCTCTTTACTTCCGGCCAGCGGGTGGGCGAAGGCCTCGGCGGCCGTTCGTACGCGTGGGCCCAGGGCGCGAAGGTGCTCGAAACTTTACAGACGACGGGCCAAGCGTTGGGCGCCGGCAAAGTGGCGCCGCTCGCCGCGAACGCGCAGCTATTTCAAATTACGCCGCCGACCGCTCCCGAAATGTTTCAGTTCGACATCGCGATTCAGGTTACGAAATTTGAAAATAAGGAAGCGACGCTACGCTGGGCGATCAACTACGCCCTTCCGCAACCCGAGCCGCCCGGCCAGGCCGCGCCGGCCATGCGGCAAGTGCTCGAAGGAAGCTTCACCGGCAACGGCACGCTCACCGCGCAAAGCTTAGTGATGATCGTCATGGAACCGATGAATCGCGTCGCGCGCGAAGATTACCTGACGAAGGCCGGCGAGGGCCCGTGGTCGGTCTTCGCTTCGCCGGAATTTCGCTCGGGGCTCACCGACTGGGTCATGGTCATTCAGTTAAAGTGATTTTACGAATTCCAAAACTTCTTCGGCGTGGCCGTCGACTTTGACCTTGCGCCACTCCTTAACGAGCTTGCCGTCTTCGCCGATGACGAAGGTGGAGCGCTCGATGCCGCGCACTTGTTTGCCGTACATGTTTTTCATTTTAACGACGTCAAAGATTTTGCAAAGGGTTTCGTCTTCGTCGCTGAGCAGATCGACTTTGTACTTTTGATTGAGTTTGAATTTCTCGTGCGACTTCATTGAGTCGCGAGAGATGCCGAAGACTTCCGCGCCGAGCGCTTTGAACTTGGGCAGTAGCCTTGAGAAATCTTGGCCCTCGGTCGTGCAACCCGGGGTCGCGTCCTTCGGGTAAAAATAAAGAACGACTTTCTTGCCCTTTAATTCTTTGAGCGACACGGTTCGCTCGCCGGTCGACGCCGCTTTGAATGCGGGCACGGTTTTCCCGACGAGGGTAGAAATTGGGCTGCTTAATTTAGCGGCAGCTTTTTTAATCGGCTTCTTCACGGTTTTTTTAGTCGCGGTCGTAGTTGTTTTCATGACCGCGTTGTTACCATAAATTTTCCGCTTTCCTCAAGCCGCCGATTGCCCTAGCCTAGGCGCTTACTTTTAGGGATAGGGAGAATTGGGTGAACGACGGATTTACGCGTCCGCAGCCGCATAGCGGGTGGATTGAAGTCATCGTGGGCTGCATGTTCAGCGGCAAGACCGAAGAATTGATTAAACAAATGCGCCGGGCGCACATCGCGCGCCAACGCTGCCAAACTTTCAAACCGCAGATTGACTCGCGCTATTCAAAAACCGAAGTCGCTTCGCACGATCAAAACCGGCTCGCGGCGTTTCCCGTTGACCAAGCCGCCGAAATTCCGCCGCTCGTTCACGCCAACACCATGGTCGTTGCGATCGACGAGGGACAATTCTTCGGCCCCGAAATCGTCGATATCGCCACCTTGCTCGCCAACTCGGGCAAGCGGGTCATCATCGCCGGTCTCGACACGGATTGGCGAGGTCGCCCGTTTGGCCCCATGCCCCAATTGATGGCCGTCGCCGAGGTCGTTCGCAAGCAACACGCCATCTGCCGCACTTGCGGAAGTCCCGCGACACGCACCCAGCGCATGACTTCTGCGACCGAGGATATCTTGGTGGCCTCTTCCGACGCTTACGAGGCCCGTTGCCGGAAGCATTTTGACCCCGAATTAGGCATGCATCCCTTGACAGAACGCGCGCAAAATTTAAATTTGTCATAATCTAGGAGACGACCTTGGAAAACTTGCGCCTTTCGCCCTTAATTTCTGAAGATGAGATCCGCAACCGGGTGGTCAAACTCGGCGCCACCATCACCGATAAATTTAAGGGCAAGGACGTCGTGGTCGTGGGCGTACTCAAAGGTTCGTTCATGTTTTTCGCCGATTTGATCCGCGCGATCGATACGGATTTATCCTGCGACTTCGTGGGCGTAAGTTCCTACTCCGGCACCCAATCTTCGGGCGAAGTAAAAATCAATTTAGATTTAAGCCGCTCAATCAAAGGGCGCCACGTGGTTTTGGTCGAAGACATCGTCGACACCGGTTTGACCATGAACTACCTGCGCCGCCACCTGGAGAACCATAAACCGCAAGCTTTGCTTACGGCGTCCTTATTGCTTAAACCCGACGCCTTAAAAGAAAAATGCGAAGTGGATTTGGTCGGCTTCAAAATCCCGAACGACTTCGTCGTGGGCTACGGTTTGGATTACCAAGGCTACTTCCGCAATCTGCCGTACATCGCGCAGGTTTCAAATATCAATTAGTTCGGTATACAAATTTAGTTTGCCGCAATTCGCCCGTCGTTCGATAAGTGCGTGAAATGACTGATGACACAACGTCTCTTTTCCAGAAAAGAAAAGACGCGTTATCTCCGCTTTCAAGAGGGCTAATCTCGTGTGCGCGAGATTTATCCATCCATGCGAAGGCCATCTCGCCGCCGTCCACGGCGTCGAGACCGAAAAAATTAACTCGGATTTTATTTCTTAAGACACTCCGCCCGGAAGGCGGAGGGGAACCACTCTCATGGATGGAAGATCTTCGCGCCGCACAGATGGGGTAGTCGGAGACCAAACCCTCAAGCTACTATGTCCAAAATCGGACATAGTAGCGATAGGTCAAAAAAACTATTCCAGCTCCGCGCGGGCTTGGCTCTCTTGCACCAACGGGACCCGCAGGATGTGCTTGCGGGATAAAGGCGTGCGGCCCTTCCAGACGGAGTCGGTCACGTGGGGGTTCAAGATCTTGGCGAGTTCGATGTCGTTGTTAAACCACTTCAGCATGTCTTTGACGTTTTTGTTCTGCACCAATTTGATTTCGGCGCCGCGCACTTCGGGCATAACTTCGAGAGGACCGAAATATTTTTCGGCGTTGCGCTCGACATCGACGGCGGCCAAAAAGCTTGCGTAAAAGCTAGCCGAGGCAAAACCGAAACGGCCACGGCGGACGTCGGTCAGTTCGGCTAAATCGGTGGTGCCCATCTTTTCCGTCAAACGGCGTACGCCCGAGGGACCGTGGTTGTACGCGGTCACCGCCAGCGGCCAGTGTTTCAGCATCGTGTAGTTGTCGCGCATCTTGCGTGCGGCCGAAGCGGTCGCGCGCAAAGGATCGTTGCGTTCGTCGGCCGAGCCGTCGAGGCGCATGTACATGCGCGCCGTCGAACGCATGAATTGCCAAATACCGCTGGCGCCGACCCGGGAGCGGGCGCGTAAGTTGAAAGAACTTTCGACGAACGGCAAACGGGTCAGTTCAACCGGGACGCCTTCGCGGCGGAAGATGTCTTCCATCTGTTTTATGTAGCGGCCGCTTGAGTAAATTCCGTTGATAAACTGATTGCGCTGCCCGAGTTGAAAGCGCAAACGCCCTTTGCGTCCCGCTTCGATGAACTTGCGGGGTTGGTCGACCTTCGCGAACATTTCCCAGTAGCGTAAGTCTTCGCCGGTTAGACCCTCGGCCGTTTTTGATTCACCTACGCGTTTTAAACGCGCGGCGATTTCTTTTTTCTTTTCGTCGACACGTTTGCGACGCGCTTTTTCGCGCTGTCTATCGGTCAAATCTTTTTGCGCCGTTATGTCGCCGAAGTCGATGCTTTCGTAAATGATGTGCACGTACTGGCTGTCGTGCAAGATTCCCTGGTCGGACGTGTACTTGGTGTAAATGTCTTTCCAAAATTGTACGCGCTCTTCCATGCCTTTGGGCACGGCGAAAGCTTCGGGCGTCCAACCGAGGGCATTTTCTTGGCCCGTGTATACCGGCGGCGACCACTTCGGGTTCAGCGGCGTGAACTCCAATTTCTCCTCGGGCAAAGGCATAACTTCTTCGGTTTGCAAAAGAGGTTCGCTCTCGCCGAGTGAGGTGATGCCGTCATCGGGAGTCATCTCTAAAGCGAACGCACATACGCCGATGCCGGAAGCAACCGCGACCACGGAAATCCATTTCCATTTATTTTTTAGCATTACTTATTGCACCAGCTCCGTGGCCAACTGGTCAAACAGCCGTCGGACCAGATCTCCTTGTTCGGCCTTTCCGTTGAATATGAAGGCGAAAGCCTGGACCGACCCATCCTTGTGTCCAGCATAACCAGCGAGCGCGACCACCCCGGTGAGAAGCCCCGTCTTCGCGCGTACCCAACCGGTCGCCGGCGAATTCTTCATTCGGTTTTTCAAAGTGCCGTCGATCCCAGCGAGCGGCATCCCGCTCATGAACTCGGCGAAGGTGGGAAAGTTTTGTTGCTGCTTCGCCAAGACCATCGCGAGATCCACCGGGCGGATCCTGTTCTTGCGGCTTAAACCGGATGGGTTGAGCAGAATAAATTTCTTCGGATCGAGGCCCATATCTTCAAGATTGTCGCGGATGATCTTCATGCCGCCGTCCAACGTCGCGGGAACGGTGCCCGCCTGCGCCGCTAAATTTTTGGTCAACATCTCGGCCACGAAGTTGTTAGAAAACTTAAGCATGTCGGCGACGTGAAGGCTTACCGGTTTGGACTCGGCCTTCGCCAGCAGCGTGGCTTTTTCCGGCCGTTTGCCCGCTTTGACTTTGCCGCTTACGGTGATGCCACGTTGTTCGAGAAAGAAAACCAAATTATTTCCGGCCCACTCGTCGGGGTCGTCGATATTTTTAAATACCGCCGCTTCATTGCTGCCGAGACCGATCGTCCCCGACACGCGAACCGTATTGCCCGAGCGCGAGACGTCCAAGTTCGTGCCGGTTTTGTTCACGGTCTTGGCGCGATTGTCGATTTTGAAACCATTCGCGATCGGATCGAGCACGACCTGCGGCGCCTGCCCGACTTGTGCCGGACGAATGAAGATATTGATCGAATTCCAATTAAAGGACATAGCGCCGACGGGAGCGTCGTAAGCGCGGTCGACCCGCTCGGGATCGCGGCTCGGATCCGAGCGCACGCTATCGAAATCGCTGTCGTCGACGACGATGTTGCCCTCGACTTTTTTGATTCCCGTGCGCACGAGCTCGTTCACCAAGAACCACATGCTCTCGCTAACGAAGCCCGCGTCGCCCCCGCCCTTCAAAACTAAATCGCCGTCGAGTACGCCGTTCTTGACCGAACCCGAAGACCAAAGCGTCGTTTGGAATTTGAAACTCGGTCCCAACTTTTGTAATACGGCGGCCGCGGTCGCGATCTTCGTGACCGACGCGGGAATGAACGCTTCGGTCTCGTTTAAGCCGTAAATCATCCGTTGCGGCGTGGCCCCCAAATCGACCACCGCCAAGCCCAATTTCGTTTGCGGAACCGAGAAAGATTTGAGCACCTTCGAAAGACGCGCGTTGAGGTCCTTATTGTCCGCATTTTTCTGCGCGAAGGCGGGAATACCGAAAATCATTGCGGCGAGAAGAAGGATTCTGGACACGGCCACCTCGATTGCTATCATTGAGTCGCATGACGCTTAATTTAAGACCCATTTTTCTTTCCCCGCTACTGATTTTTGCCGGCCTCCTCGTTTCTTCGTGCACGGGCGGCCGGAAAACTCCGCCCGACACGCTGGTCGTCGCCTTGGGTGCGGCGCCTTCGACGCTGGACCCGCGCTTTGCGACCGACGCGAACGGTATGCGCATCGGCGGTCTGATTTTCAATTCGCTCGTCAGGCCCGGAACGGATTTTAAGCCCACGGCCGACGGCGCCGAATCGTGGTCATATAAGGACCACGCCTTCATCTTCGAACTTCGCAAAGGCCTAAAATTCCACAACGGCCGTGAAGTGACACCCGAAGATGTTTTGTTTTCGTTCGAACAGTACCGGCTGCCCGCCTCACCGTTCGCGTCGATATTAGATTCGGTAACCGGCGTCGACGCGGTAAAAGCCGGGGACGGGCACATCACCGTCACGCTGAAAGTTAAAAACTATTCCGACAAATTCTTGGTGAGTGATTTACCGGGAGTAAAGATCCTACCGAAAGAAGAAACGCTTAAGGCCGGCCCCGACTTCGCGAAGGTCTTGCTCGGCACGGGCTCATACAAATTCGTTAGCCAAGATTCGTCGAACGTCCACCTCGAAGGCGTCACGGCAAAAACTAAAAAACTAAATTTTAAAATCATCCGCGACGATTTCACTCGCTACCAAAAATTATTGAAGGGCGAAGTCGATTTAGTCCAAAGCGATATTCCTCTCGATAAGGTCGACGATTTTGAGAAACGCCAAGACGAATTTCAGGTCATTCGCTTCCCTGGCTTGACGATGACTTACGTGCTGCTCAACTTTAAAGATCCGGCTCTCAAAACGAAGGAAGTCCGGCAAGCCCTTTCACAAACGCTGCAGCGCCAAGACATCATTACGCACAAGTTGAGGGGCCTGGGGGTTGAGGCGACCTCGTTGCTCACGCCGAACAATCCCTATTTCAACACGGAGCTGGTGAACCCGGCGTTCAATTTGGCGGCGGCGAAGAAGACAATCGAAAAGCTCGCGCTCGCCGGTAAAAAGCTGACGCTGAAGACGTCGAACCAACCGGCGGCGGCCGACAACGGCAAGGTCATCGCGCATCAGATGTCACAGTCGGGTTTAAACGTCGAATTACAAACTTACGAATGGGCCACCTTTTACGATGACGTAAAGAAGGGTAATTTCCAAATGGCGACGATGAAGTGGGTCGGTACCATTGATCCCGATCTTTACCGCATCGCTTTTCACTCGAAAGAAACTCCCCCGGGCCGCAACCGTGGTTCGTATTCGAATGCCAAGCTCGATCCCTTACTTGAAAAAAGCGCCGTGACCGAAGACCTTGGCCAACGCAAAAAAGTTATGCTCGAGATCCAGAAGATCGTGCACGAGGACCTCGTGATGATTCCCCTGTGGTACGACCAACAGGTCGCGGTCGCTCGCAAAAACATTTTAGATTATCACCCCGTGCAAACCGGCGAATTTCAACCGTTCGCCGAGATTAGAAAGTCGGATCAATGAACCGTCCGCTCTTACTCTGCGTCGATGATGAAAGCGCGATTTTACAATCACTCGAGAGAGTTTTTAAGGACCAGTTCCGCGTACTCACCTCGGAATCACCCGCCGAAGCGCTCGAAACCTTGCGACTCAATACCGATTGCGCGATCGTTCTCAGTGATTACCGCATGCCCGGAATGAACGGCGTAGAATTTTTAAGACACGCACGCACGATCGTGCCGCTGACCTCACGCGCGATACTTTCCGGCCAAATTGATTTGTCGCAAATCAGCGAAGCGATCAACAACGGCGACATCCATAAGTTTTTTCTCAAACCTTGGGAGAACGAGTACCTCGCCCTACAAATGCAGGAAGCTTTGCAGATGCACCGTACGCTGCGCGAGAAAGCGCATTACGAGCGTCTGGCCATCACCGATCCCGTTACGCAATTGACGAATCACCGTTTCTTTCAAGATCAAGTGCGGTTAGAGATCCGCAAAGCGAGTGACGCGAAATCACCGTTATCGCTGATGATCGTCGACGTCGATCACTTCAAAGGTTTCAACGACCGCTTCGGGCATCCCGAAGGCGACCGCTTACTGTTTAAGCTTGCGGGTTTTTTGCAAGATACGGTCAAGAACCGCGGCTACGTTTCACGTTACGGCGGCGAAGAATTCACCGTGATCCTTCCCGGCTTTGATACCGCCGAGGCCACGACTTTCGCGAACGAAATTCGCTCGAAGCTTGAACAGACTCCGCTGGCCGGACCCACGTCGAGCCCAACTTTCGTCACCGTTAGTTCTGGTCTGGCTTCGTATCCTCAACACGGAATCAACGCGGCCGACCTGATTGAATCGGCGGACAAAGCGCTTTATCAAGCCAAAAGGCAAGGCCGAAACCAAGTCGCGATTGCTGCGCCGTCTAAGCCCGGCTAGAATTTAAGGATATGAAAAAACGCGATTGGCTCTTAGTCATCTCCCTTGTTCCCGCAACCTGGATCTTCGATCAACTGACCAAAGCTTGGGCCATGTCTTCGCTCGCGGAATTAAAATTCTACGGTTTTTTTGGTTTGGTTCTGCACCACAATCCCGGCGCGATCCTCGGCACGTTTGCCGATCTCCCGCCCGTTTTGCGCGTGGTGAGTTTATCAACCGGCGGCGCATTTTTAATCACGATCTACGCGGCTATCCAGTACTTGTTGCCGTCACGCTCGCTTCCGCTACGCGCGGGCATGTCGCTCTTGCTCGGCGGTATTTTAGGTAACGTGACCGACCGTATCGTTTACGGCGCGGTCACCGACTTCCTCGTGTTCGGCAGCCGTCAACTATCGACGCCCGCCTTCAACGTAGCCGACGCCGTTCAGTGGGTCGGCTACCTGCTCGTCGTTTACGGACTCGTCCGCGACGGCTCACTCTTCTGGCCCGACGCTAACGTTCGCAAAACGATCTGGGTGAATCCCCGCTTTCAATTGCGCTTTTGTTTCACGATGGTCGCGATCGGCGCGTGCTTCTCGATCGTCAGCGGCGTCTTTGCTTATACGTTTTTAAAAATTACGATCGACGATCTCGTCGTCGGCCCCGCCCGCATGATGGAAAAACGTTTCCTCGTGCCGTTCTTGCAAACTTACATCATCATCGCGTTCGGCTTTATGGCGACCCTATTCGCGCTCGGCCGCATCCTCTCGCACCGGATGGCCGGCCCGATCTACGGGTTCGAAAATTACCTGAAAGATTTAATGCGCGGTAAGGACCGTAAGTTCCGCGTGCGTCAAGGCGATGAATTCAAACACCTCGAAGACCTCGCCGACCAAATGCGCCCGCTCATCGCCGCCGCCGTCGCCGAAATCCAACGCGAAGAAGAAAAACGCCTAAAGTCGGTTTAGGGCTGAATACTTTCAGCCCGCAATATTAAATCGGGGCTATCGTCACGGCCGAGATGTGTTCTAAGAAATAGCGTTTCGGGCGAATGTCGTCGCCCTCGTTGTTTCCTTCGGTCGCGACTAAGTAATCGCCGTCGGGATTTCGCACTAAACCCATCGGAAATACCTTGCGCGGCTCACCGGGCCGCGACCCGGATTCATAAACTAAAATAATTTCGCGCTTATCACGCAGCGCACGTACCATCGCGCGGAAGTGATCGCGTTCGGTTAATTCATCGACCGAAAAACGCTTCCAAGGCAGATGCGTGTTCTGAAAACCCATGATGTCGGACAGCTTCGCTTCGCGCCCTAGCTTTTCGAAATACTTCATCGCGACCGCTAAGCAAGTCTTTGCGTCGTCGAGCGCACGATGCGCGGCCCCAGCTTCAACGCCGAAGTGTTTGGCCAGAGTCGCCAAGCGATGATTCGAAACGTCGGCGTTGATCGCGCGGCTAATGAGGCTGGTACAAAACCCGGGATTGTCGGGCAAAAGCATGCGCGCTTTTTCGAATTCCCAAGTCAAAAAGCCCATGTCGAACGGCGCGTGGTGAGCCAGGATGAAACCGTCTTTGATGAACTCGTGAAACTCGGCCAGCTTATGCTGAAGCAAAGGCGCGGTTTCGACCATTTCGTTCGTGATGTTGTGAATCGCGATGACCTCATCCGACATACGGACCGCAGGCTTCAACAGCGTTTGGTAAGTGCCGACGATCTCGCCCGCACGCCACTTCACGGCGGCCATTTCACAAATTTCGGCGTCGAGCGGGTATTTGCCCGTCGTCTCTAGATCAATGGCTACGAAAGTCGTCTCGAACCATAGTTTTTTTAGGATTTCCACCCCACTGTCTTGCCTCAATTTCGTCCGCCTAGCAACACCTGGACTATCTCGGGGGTCAGATTTGGCTTTATCCTAGAAGTAATCCCGGCAGATAACCACGGAAGGCTAACGTGAATCGATTCGCAATCACTTCGCTCATTACTCTGATTACCTTGTTTAGCATTCCTTCCCAGGCTGAATTGATTTGTAAGTGGACCGCTCAGGGTACGGACGTAAACTTTGCTTCGGACGAAATTTTTTCGAAAAAGCCGACGCTCGAGAAAGAAAACTGCGGAACGAACGGCACGCCGACGTGCACGGGTTACATCTATTGCAGCGATAACAAGACGGGAACTCCGGCCGCCCCGCCCGAGGCCGGCTTCGCGGCCTGTGAAGCCGTCAAGGTCGAGGGCAAATGGCGATGTCCCGACGCGCAGACCTGTCACGACGACGTAAACGTGATCGTCAGCAATCTTCCGCGCATCCCTTCTAAAGCCGCCGCGGCCCCGGCCGGCGCGAGCGACGGCGGCGCGGTTCGCGAGGGCACCAAATGAAGTCGATCATTTTTAGCGCAATTACGTTCATCGCGAGCCCGGTCTTCGCGGGCGTAAGCCCCGGTCACATCTTTATGTGCAAGGTCACCGGCTTCGATAAAAAAGAAGTGAAGGGCCAATGCGATCCTTCCCGGCCGAAAGCGTTAATGAAAATCCCGCGCGAGTGGCTTGCGGAAGACAACCAGGTAAAAATGAATAAACGTGTGAAGTTTATCTTGGACGACAAACAGTACGGACAATGGCTCGCGATGAACAATCTCGAAATGCCGAAGGGAAAATCAAAATGAATAAATTGATCTTACTTTTGGTATTCGCGCCCGTTACGGCTTTTGCGGCAGGCCCCGCGACCCCGGCCCCCGCCACTCCAACGATCCCGGCCCCGGCCGCGGCACCCGCCGAGAACTGCCGCTTCTCCAAGAAAGCGGCCGAGCACAATATGATCACGGTTCGCGGCTGCAACGACCGGATCTGCAGTCACGTCGTGATCTGCGGAAAGACGGCGAAGACGGTAACTTGCAAAATGCCGAACGGAACTTGTGACGGGTACACGGCGAACGAATGCGTCGCTAAAGCGGCGACGACCGAAGCCGAGTTTGATACGGTAGACCGCCGGCCGAAAAAGCCGGCCGCCGTAACTAAATGATCATTTCTTTTTAGATTCGGGCTTCTTTTTCTTCGTCGTCATCTTATTCACGAAGTTATTGTAAACGTTCATCGACTCGTCATCTTTGCCGAGCACGGCGCCGAGTTTGCGTGGTTTCGAGCCGTCGGATTTTAATTCCTTCTGCTTGATCTGCACGCGGATGTAGCCTTCTTCGGGGCGCCCGTCTTGACGGCGGGTCGCGGGCTTCACTTCGCTGCGGGCGTGCAAGTCCACGCTCTGGCTTTCGAGTTTACCGTTGATCTGACCCATCGTTAAATCCAAACGCTTCTCGGCGATCTGCTTAGCCAGGGCTTCGTTCTGCCCCCGGACCGTGTGCAAATAGACGACCGAATCCATTTTCACGTCGGCGTCTTCTAGGCCGGCGGTGAATTTGTTCAGCTTATCCATAATGCCCGCGAACGCCGCCTTAGGCGTAGCCGTGCCGTCTTCGAAGATCTTGCTCTCCGGAAACTTCATCTCGATCGTATCGCCCGTTACTTCCATGCCGGTCGCAACGTCACCGAGCTCTTCGCTCAGCGCCGACATGACGATGTTCTTAGAACCCATCGACAGGAAATTCGGCGTGTGATCTTGCGGCGTCATGAAGTCTTGCAAGACCTTCAACGGTTCGTTGATGATGTCGAGGAACAATTTCTCGAGCGTCAACTCAACCCCGTAGTTCGAAAAATTATATTCGATCACCGACGGCGTAGAGAAATATTCGGAAACGTTCTTCTTCTGTTCCGGAGCTTGGGCGAGGAGCCACATCAAAAGAAAGAAGGCCATAAGAGCCGTCATAAAGTCGGCGAATGCCACTTTCCACGAACCGCCGTGCGCACCGGCCGCGGCGATCGTGATTTTCTTTACGACGATTATGGGTTCTTTTTCAGCCATGACTGATTACGCCGCTTTCTTCGCATCTTTGGTCGCGGCATCCATCTCTTCGAACGTTGGACGCTCGGAGGGAAAGATCGTGCGACGGGCAAATTCAACGCAAACTAGCGGGGGCGCTCCGCGCTGGAGTGAAACGAGCGCGGCTTTGATAACCATAAGGTAGCGGCCTTCGGCGGCGATATCGTTACCCATTTTCGTGGCGACGGGACCGACGAATCCGTAGGCGGCCAAAACCCCCAAGAACGTTCCGATCAGTGCCGCGGCAACTGAGTTACCGATGACTTGCGTACCTTGATCGAGCAAGGCCATCGTGTGAACGATACCTAGAACGGCCGCGACGATCCCGAGACCGGGAAATGAATCCCCGACCGACGCGATCGCGTGCTGGGCCGCGTGCTCTTCTTCGTGCGCGACTTTAATATCTTGATCAAGTAAATCGTCGACGTCGTACTGCGAGAGATCGGCCGACAAAGTGATCTTCATCGTATCGCACAAAAAATCCACCGCGTGGTGATTCTTAAGGAACGCGGGATACGACTTGAAGATTTCCGACGAATTCGGTTCTTCGATGTGTTTCTCGACCGCTTGCGGACCGTCTTTACGAAAGATCTGAAACAACTGAAACATGAGTTGCAAGAGTTCGACGTATTCTTTTTTGCCGGGGCCTTTGCCGAGCAAACCTTTGATCGCCATGCTGAACGCGCGCTTCACGGTTCCGATTGGGTTCGCGATGATCATCCCGCCGATGGCGGCACCGAAAATGATCATAACTTCGAACGGCTGCCACACGACGTGCAAGTGTCCACCCGCGAGTACGAACCCGCCGAAAACTCCCACCAACACGATTAATATGCCTACAAATCCCATGTTACCTCTCGCTGAAGACGCGATTCTCTTGTTCATTTCTTCGGTAAGATGAGCCATGAACTCAACGCAGACGTAGGCCGGGTCCGGGTTCCCGGCGCGCAGACCTTCGTCCGGCGTGGATCAGGACTTTTATTTAAGAGGCGTCGAAATGAACAAATGGATCGCGACGAGGAAGCTATTGGCTTTCGTTTTTTTAATTTGAGATCAAAACTAAGGCAAACGCGTACAGGCCGATTTGTTCATTTCGACGCCTTTCGAATAAACGTTATCGGGTGACCTCGACCAATGTCCGGAAGTCGGCGCGGTTTGCGGAATGGGCGGTCAGCTCGCCTTTTAAATGTCCGGCGTTGAAGCTGCCCTCAAAGATAACGAAATTATGGGAGCCCGTGCTTACCCGCCGGCGGGAATTGTAGAAGCGGTGTTCGTGTCCGGGAAAGGAATACGAATGCATCGCGCTCGTGATGAGTTCGAAAGTCGGATAACCCAACCGGTCCGCTTCGATATCCATCACTTCCGAATAATGGACGTCGCCGGACACAAAACAATAAAGCGCGGACGAGGCGCCGAGCGCCGCTAGAAAATCTCGGAAGTTTTGCGCGTAAGATCCTTCGAACGATTCCCCGGATTGGTAAGCGCCGAAAAAGACCGAACCGGTGAGAAGCCACGTCGGCCTCCCCGCCTGCGCTAAGGCTTCGGCGGGCTCAGGCCCACCGGTCGCGACGCCCGCGGCGGACGGCCCGCTGGTCACAACGCCCGCCCCGCCGGACAGTAGCCAGCGTTCTTGTTCATCACCGAAAATTTTGGCGTTCGGGCTTACGCCCGGATCGCGGAAGCTGCGGCCGTCTAAAAACACGAAGTCGGCGCCGAAAGCCGACCAGCGGCGCGCGATGCCCGGGCCCGCCGCCAATGACGGACGCGGACTTTGCGCGAAGAATGTTTCGAAGGTGATCAGCGAGGCCGCGGCCGCGGGGAAATCGCGGTACGCGTTGTCGGCACCGAAATCGTGATCGTCCCAAGTTGCGAGCACCGGGCGCAAACGCCGCTGGAAATAAAACAGCACGCGTTGGCGCGTTAGCACGTAACGCTCCCACAATTGTTTTTCGTCGGCGGGATTTTTATTTATGAAAGAAGTCCGATCGGCGTAGACATTGTCGCCCAGAAACAAAACGGCTTCGGGTTTTTGCGCTTCCAGGCGGTGCCAGATATCGTCCCGGTGGAGTAAGTCGAGCATGCACGACACAAACGCCAACCGCACGCGCCGGGGATTGAGATCAAGCGCCGCGAACTCACGTTCGTCGCGCAGGACTCCCCGCGCATCGCGCACCCGCAGCAAATACAAAACGCCGAGTTGCAAACCGTCGACGGCCACTTTGTGCACGGCCAAGCCCGAAAACTTCCGGCTCACGATTTCGATCGCGAGCGTTGGGGAAGTCGCGAATTGGTGAATTTCGCCGGGAGAAGACAAACCGTCGGCGCGCGTGACCGTGATCGTCCACGCATCAAGCTTCGGGAGAACGACGGAGAATTGCGCCGAGGTTTCGTCGGTCATGCCCTGCAAAATTGAGAAACCTTTTTTATCTTGTTCGCGAAAGAGGAAAGAGTCGGCAACTTCGCCCCGGGGCACGGCGCCCGCCGCGGCCGCGGCCGAGGCGGTTCCCGCCAGTAACGAGCCCAAAAAAGCGCGACGATTCGAAGCCATAATTCCCCCCGGAATGACGGCAATCTATCGTGTAACGCTTAGTGTCGTCTACAGCTTTTTCAGGCGCGCGATCTCTTGCACCGTCGCCTTAAGTTCACTGCGGGTGTTCATGATTTGCATTTCTTGTTCGCTAATCAATCTTTGCAGTTGGTTCATGCGAACCTCGAAGGCTTGCACGACCGAGGCGTGGCGCTCGACCATCTCTTTGACGATGTTTTCCGAAACCTTGCGCTCATTCACGCGCGAGACGACCTGCGCGATTTTGTTGTTCATATCGAGCAAGCCGGACTGGAGTTGCTCGTTCTGCGCTTTAAAGTGCCCCTGCACACGCTCAAAACGCTGTTTGTTTTGCGCGACGACGTCTTCGGTCTTGGTACGCATGGTTTCGGCGATGGATTCGAATTCTTTAATCCGCTTGGAGATGTTTTCGATATGAAGGTGGAGTACGCGCACTTCGTCGGCCTTCGCGAAAGTGACCGGCGCTTGCGTCCCCGCCGTTTCGCGTTCGCTCGAAGCGTTGGTATTGCCAAAAAGTTCCCGGTTTAATTCTCGAGCCATGCGCTACCTCACTGCTGTTCACTTTGCGGTGGACGAAAGTCGGTCTTCCACTCTATCGTTGGATTATGACACCAGTGAGTCACTTCGCCCAGTATCTTTTGAAACAGGATCCGCAGAGAAACCCGGCGCGCCTCACTCTTTATAATTTCCTGAAACACGTCATGGAGCCGAATCTGCCGTTCACGCCGGCGGTAGTTCAAGCTTTCTACGCACGCGTGTTGCAATTCGACCATTGGCAAAACGACTCGCAGAACATGTCTACGGTAGTGAAAACCGACCTGCAAAATTACCTCAGCCAATTTGCGCTTGAGGGTGAGGCCGAAGCTTGGGCGCATCTTCGCCACCCCGACAGTTTGCAAATCGTAACGCTCAAACAAACCGGAGATCTCGAAGAACTCATCGAAACCGAACACGCAGCCAGACAAAAGTCCGGGGACGCGATTCGCTCGGTGCGCATGAACGATTCGCAAATCTTGGTTTTGATCTTGTCGCCTTCCGGCAGCCTCGAAGCGAAAGTTTATTCAAACATGGCGCTGGTGTGGGGTTCCCGATTGCGCTTAACCGCGCCGGTCACCCAGCTTTATTACTCGTCCGACTTGGAACTTATGCCACACGTTCGGCAGGTGCTCGAGGGGTCCCTCCTGACCACCCACTGCTTTCACGTCGACGTCGAAGGCGTTCATGGTCTGATCACGCGGGGCTACACCTTCCAAAAGTTTGAAACCTTCATTCGCGCTCGCTTGGCCGACACCCAAGATCTTTTTGCGTCGTTAAAGAAGGTCGAACGGCACTTCATCAACCCGCAGAGTGACCCCTACTACCAGGAAATGGTTACCCGGCTTGAACGCGCGAACCGGCTGTTGGGCGTACAAAACCACGAGGGCCTACTTGAGGCCGAACGGACACTAAACAAGGGCCGCTTGATTCTCAAAAATGTTTTTCCCAATGACAGACTGCTGACCCTTTTGGTAACTCATCTGGATTATGGCATTAACCAAAAGCGGGCCCATCCGGCTCAATAAATACCTCGCCGATTGCGGCGTGGCCTCTCGCCGGGGCGCCGACGAATTAATCACCGACGGCCAAGTTCAAGTAAACGGCAAGACGGTCTACGAATTGGGTGTCCGCGTGGACCCCAGCATGGACCGCATCGTTTTGAACGGCAAACCGGTGCGCGCGCCGCTTGAACAAAAGATCTACGTCATCTTCCACAAACCCGAAAAAGTCTTAACCACCATGAGCGATCCCGAAGGCCGCCCCACGGTTGCCGACTTCATGGAGAAATTGCCCGTACGCGTGTTCCCCGTCGGTCGTCTGGATTGGGAAACCGAAGGTTTGCTCCTGCTTACGAACGACGGTGATTTTGCGCAAAAGGTTCAGCACCCTCGCGAAGAAATCCCGAAAACTTACCTCGCCAAACTCGACGGCCAGCCCAGCGAAGTGCATCTACAAAAGCTATTGAGAGGCGTAACGATCCCCGGTGGCCGCGTAAAAGCTTTGCACGTCGAGCGCGTCCGCATCGGCGAATCGAAGCAGTACGACTGGGTCAAGATCGTGATCAACGAAGGTAAGAACCGTCAGGTTCGTTACATGTTCCAAAAGATCGGCTACGACGTTAAGAAACTCCGCCGCGTAGCGATCGGTCAGCTAACGTTGGGCTCATTACAAAAAGGCGACTACGCCTTCCTCGAAGCGTCGATGCTCGCGCGTATTTTTCGCAAGCGCCGCGCGGAAGCCGGTGATAAAGCGCCCGTCGTCGTCGACTCGAAAAAGCCGGCCGAACGCTACCCGCGCAAAAAAGGCCTCAAACGTAAATTTAATAAGAAGAAGACGGCGGCTAAGTTCGCGCCCAAACGCGCGTTCCGCTAGCCGCAGCGGCGCCCGGATCAATCTTCCGTACCTAAACTCGTGGCCGGGGCCTGTTCAAGACGCTTGAACTCGTCGCCGGTAGCGGCTTTTTTGTCTTTCGGTCGTTCCGAGAATTTCTTCGTATAAAGCCGGTATTGTTCGTCGAACTCTTTTTGCTTCTCGCGCATGTAGGCGTCGAAGTCCTTCGACTGCGCACCCACTTCCGCCTCGAAGCTCGTACGGCGGGCGCGCTCGGTTGCCGAAAAGGTTAGACGCTCTTTCTCGAGTTCGTTGAAGAATTCCCGGTTATCTTTCGCGTCGAGTTTGCGCCGCAAATAGCGCTCGCGCTTGATCTTCGCCTGCTCAAGGTGTTTTTCCCGGCGTTTGGTC
>CANEZP010000021.1 GCA_947444305.1 Pseudobdellovibrionaceae bacterium
AACGCGTTAGCTTCGTCACTGAAGGGGTCAATACCTCCAACAACAAGTGTCCATCGTTTACGGCGTGGACTACCAGGGTATCTAATCCTGTTTGATCCCCACGCTTTCGGGTCTCAGTGTCAGTGTTGGGCCAGATCGCCGCCTTCGCCACCGGTGTTCCTCCAGATATCTACGTATTTCACCACTACACCTGGAATTCCACGATCCTCTCCCACACTCAAGCTCTGCAGTATCAAAAGCACTTCCCGAGTTAAGCTCGGGGCTTTCACTTCTGACTTACAGAGCCACCTACACCCGCTTTACGCCCAATAATTCCGAACAACGCTTGGACCCCTCGTCTTACCGCGGCTGCTGGCACGAAGTTAGCCGGTCCTTTCTTCTCAGGTACAATCACTTGCTTTTTCCCTGAGAACAGAGCTTTACAACCCGAAGGCCTTCGTCACTCACGCGGCGTCGCTGCATCAGAGTTTCCTCCATTGTGCAATATTCCCTACTGCTGCCTCCCGTAGGAGTCTGGGCCGTGTCTCAGTCCCAGTGTGGCTGGCCGTCCTCTCAGACCAGCTACCGATCGTCGCCTTGGTGAGCTTTTACCTCACCAACTAGCTAATCGGGCGCAGACTCATCTTAAAGCGTCGTTAGACTTTAACCCCTTGCCCCGAAGGACCTGTGGTCTTATGCGGTATTAGCTAATCTTTCGACTAGTTATTCCCCACTTTAAGGAAGATTATCCACGCGTTACTCACCCGTACGCCACTAGAATATACCCGAAGGCATATTCTCGTTCGACTTGCATGTATTAGGCACGCCGCCAGCGTTTGTTCTGAGCCAGAATCAAACTCTTCAATTAAAATCTAAAATATCAGTGGTTCACCGAAGTGAACTAAAGACATCCATTTTTAAAATTCGATATTGATCTAGCGACAAACTTTACTGACTTAAAAACTTACTAAAAAATTTGGTACGGCTACTACCGAAGTAGTAACTAACAAACTTCAAAAAAAATATTCGAGTACATATGAATTTGTACGCTATCCAAAATATTTACTGACCCAGTTATGATTTCTTGAGAGAAGATCTTTGCAGATCAACTAGCAGGAAACTTCTAGCTGGGACCAAATATCATGATAGCTAGCTATTTAGTTTTCAAAGAGCGAATGTTTTCGAGAACTCAGGGTTTTAATCGCGATGTTTGTTGCGGTCAATGTTTTCGTAAAAACTTTTTTTCGTTTTTACTTTGAGTGTCAAAACCTCAGTCGAAACTTACGGTCGTGACTCTCAAAACAAAGCCGAACTTTTTTATTTAAAAAGTCCGGAGCGAACACCTAAAAACCGAGAGAAAAAGCAATCTGCACTACTCGTTCTCTTTCCGCAACCCGTTTTTCAGGGTCTTTCAAAAAAACTTTTTAAAGATTCTTTTGAAAGTGTTTGGTGGAGGCAACAGGGATCGAACCTGCGACCTTCTGAATGCAAATCAGATGCTCTCCCAACTGAGCTATGCCCCCAAACATGTCGGACAGGGGCTTAAAATGTCTTATTTGAGGGAGTTAGGTCAAACGAATTAAGCGGAAGCTTTGGTATTTTTATTGAGGCCCTGCATCCAAATGCGTTCGGGCGTCGTGTCGAAACCGACGGCTTCGGCGCCGCGGAGGACAGAATCGAAGACTTTCTTGAGGACATCAAGCTCTTCGGGCTGGGCGGGAGTGGTGCTCATCGTATCTTCGATAGCTTCCACGACGGAGAGGAGATCAGGAGTCGTAACAACTTTGGGAAGTTTGCCGAGATCAAGACCACGGCTGGGCGCGGGTTTGAAACCGATCAAGTTTTGCGTGAGGAGAATCTTCTTTCCCGAGAGGAAATTCACCTGGAGAAAAGGATGTCCGTCGGAGTCGATTCTCGAGATCACTTCTTCGAGTTCGGCGATGGGGAAGACGATGTTCTTGCCGTCCGTCGTTTGGTGGATGTGCAACTTCTTCGCGTCGCTAAGCTTTGACTTGAGGCCTGAGCTCTTGGCGACAAATTCGTTGATTTGTTGCGTTTGCTCGAACTTCGAATTGGTTTCTGACTGGCTCAAAGCTTGTTTCTCCCGTGGATGACTTACGTTTTACTCTTCGCCCCCCTTGGTAGAACACTTGAGGAGGCCAGTTCATTTTTGGAGTATTGTCCTGTATCAATAGAAGGCGTTGATCGAAAATGGCTCCATTGCGAGACGTTTTGAGCCCGACGTGTTCAGTTGATCGACGCTTTACTTGATTGTGTTTACTCGTGACGAACGGAGATTTGAAATGTTGATCAGCCGCTGGCAAGCGCCCATCCTCCCTACCCGCCAACAGATGGCGTTGATGCTAGAGAGTGAAGGTTTAGAACCGCAGGAAGAGTTGTATCCTCCGGGCGCGCAGGTGTCCGACCACCGCCACCCTTTCGACGAGGTCCGCATCGTCGTGTCCGGCCAATTGCGCTTAGACATCGCCGGCAACCGGCTTTTGCTACGGGCCGGGGACCGGATTTTAATTCCCGCAAATACGCGTCACTCGAAACAGGCCGATGGTGATGAAGCCTGCGTGTGTTTGTACGCGATGAAAGCGGACTAAGTTTACGACCCGGACGGTAACGATCGATGTCGTATATAAAAATCCAAGCGCGAACACCGGCCTCTGGAAATATTGACCGGACCGGAGTGCAGACTAAGGTTTGTCCGGCTTGGACTTGCCCTTCATCCAATCTAGATACTGTTTCATTGTTTTTTCGAAGCCGCGTTCCGTGAGCTCGTAAAACGTTTGGCCGCGCAATTCTTCGGGCAGGAATTCCATGTCTTGCCAGCCGGTCGGGCCTTCGTGGGCGTATTTATAACCCTCGCCGTATCCCTGTTGTTTGTTTAATTTTGTTTTGCTCGAGCGAAGTGCCATCGGGATGGGTAGCGTACCCGTCTTATCCACCGTCGACATTGCGGAGTTCAAAGCCATGTAAGAGGCGTTCGATTTTGGCGCGCTCGCGAGGTAGGTCGTTACTTGGGCGAGGCTAATCGCGGCTTCGGGCATCCCGACCAATTCGACGGCTTGAAGTCCCGCGACCGCGACCGAAATACCGCGCGGATCCGCGTTGCCGATGTCTTCGCTAGCTAAAATGACCAGCCGGCGCGCGATGAAGACCGGGTCCTCGCCGCCTTTGAGCATCCGGGCCATGTAGTAAATCGCGGCGTCGGGGTCGCTGCCCCGAACGCTTTTAATGAATGCCGAAATCGTGTCATAGTGCTCGTCTGATTTTTTGTCGTAACGGAGTGCGGGCTTTTGCAAGATCTCGGCGAGATCTTCGGGGCCCATGGCCTGTGGTCGGAGTTGGTAGTGAGCCGCTAAGGTGTCGATCGCGGTAAGCATCTTGCGGGCGTCGCCGTCGGCAAATTCGAGCAACGCATTTTGGCCTTCGGGGGTGAGAAATTCGGCCGGATCGAGATTGAGTTCGCGCGCGCCCCGCTCGTAAATTCCGCTCAAATCCTCATCGCGCAGGCGGTTAAGCACGATGACCCGCGAGCGACTCAGCAAAGCGGAATTCAGTTCGTAGCTGGGGTTTTCGGTGGTCGCGCCGATCAGAATAAAATCACCGGCTTCGGTGAACGGCAGGAGGACGTCCTGCTGGCCTTTATTTAGGCGGTGAATCTCGTCGATGAACATGAGCGTGCGGCCGAGCCCTTGAATTTTGCGGTAGTGGGATTGCTCGCCCAATTCCCGAATTTCTTTGGCACCGGTTTCGACCGCGTTGAGATTGATAAAATGCATTTTCGAGTGATCGGCGATAATCCGCGCCAGCGTGGTCTTGCCGCTGCCGGGAGGACCCCACAAGATGATATTGGGCAGCTGCTCGGGCTTGGCCAAAAACGGCGCGAGCACTCGGCGCACATTTTCTTGGCCGCGAAAATCGTCGAGGCTAGACGGTCTAAGCCGCTCGGCCAGGGGCGCTCCGGTGTTTGCTTTTGAGACGGATTCAAAAAGGTCCATGCCTAAGGTCTAGCGGGAGGCCTCTATCCTGGCAAGTGACTCAAAAAATTGCGGGTAAACGCCGATACCTTATATGGAGGGATCATGAGCTTTGGCACCCGCGTATACTACATCCTGATGACTATTTTGGCCGTGCCCGCGCTCGCGAGCTGCGGCGGCAAGAAAAGCAAATCTCAATTGGCCGATCTGACGGTAAATCCCGAGCGCCCGATCGTAATCACCGCGGATGCGACTTTATCCGGCGACAAAAAAATCACGGGGCCTTGGTTCCAATTTACGATGAATATGACGAACGGTTCCACCGAGCCGATCACGATCGTCGCGCTCGAACTGGAAGTTTCCGCACCCGACGACACGGGTGTGATTTCGTCACGGCCGGTGGCCTTCTCGCCGGGCGAGTTTGATTTCAACCTCACGGAAACCATCAATTGTAAGTACGCTTCGTTCGGAACCTGGCAGCCGGGCCAAACGAAAGCGATGACCTTGGAAAGCTCCTCGGATGCGTGCAAAGGTATACCGATGTTTATCGTCGGCTCGAACGCTAAAGGCGCCGACGGCAAAAACTTTCGTTACCGCGTGAAAGTTAAGCCCGCCGGATGGTTCGGCACCTTCGACAAAGCCACCGACCGATTCGAAAAATCGATCGTCTTCACGACCCAATAAAAGCTGCCTAAAAAGAAGAGCCGGAGTCTACGCTCCCGCTCGGCCCCTCGATCGGGGCCACGGCGGCCGCGGTCGTCGTCATCTCTTGCGCTAATATTCTCGGCGTTAAAAAGATCAGCAATTCATTTTTGGTGCGTCCGAACGATTTGCTCTTGAAGAGCCAGCCCAGTACCGGGATGTTTTTCAAGATCGGAATCCCGTTGTTCGCTTCCAATTCATCGCTGGTGTAAATACCGCCGATGACCGTAGTTTGGCCGTTGCGCACGAGAACTTTCGTCTTTGCCGAACGTTTGTTGATGGCGCGCGCGCCGATTTCGGCGTCGAGAAGCGGACCTAAGAATTCACGTTTGACGTCGAGGTCCATGATCACACCGCCGTCGGCCGTAATCTGGGGCGTGACCGAGAGCTCGAGTGAAAACGGCGTTCTTTTTTCGCTTTTGGTAACGACGCCCGTTTGCTCGGAACGCTGACCGATGATCGTCACATTTTCGGATTCTTGTCTGATGGTCGACTTTTCGCGGTTCATCGCCGAGATACGCGGACTGGAGATAACTTTCGCCAGCGAATCGCGCTCAGCCAATGTGAGCGCGGCGTTCAGGTCGCCGAAGATGTCGAGGGTTCCGATCGAAAGATTCGTACTAAACGGATTCGCTCCCGAAAAGCTTTTCGATAAAGTTGCGCTGTTCATACCGAGATTAAGATCGATGGGCGCACCGTCGGCCCCACCCGTCTGACTTAGGTTTACCGGCGCACCGCCGAAACTCCAGTTTACACCGACGAAGCTGTCGAATTCCTCAACGGCCTCGACGATTTTGCTCTCGATGGAGACTTGCGCCGGGGGAATATCGAGCGTTCGGACGAGTTTCTGAACCCGCTCGACGACATCACCTTTGTCGGTGACGACGACCGTGCTCGTTCGCTTATCGGTGATCACCTTTCCCTCTTTCGAGAGGAACGGCGTGATGTTTTTGCTCAATTCATCGAGATCGGCGTAGCTGATCGGAATAACCTGAACCACGCTCGGGACGATGGCTTTTTGCGTTTCGATGATTTTATTCGTCGCTTCCGTTTCCGCCTGGAGCGATTTAAGCGTGCTGATGCGCAGCACGTTTCCTTGCCGAATGTACCCGAGTGACTTGGTGCGCATGACGGTGACGAGGGCTTGATCCCACGGCACACGGCGTAATTTAAGCGAGATTTTGCCGCTGACGTCGTCGGACATCACGATATTCGCGCCACTTTCTTCCGCCAAAAAGTTTACGACGTCGCGCACATCCGCATCTTTGACCTGCAAAGAGATGTTTCGGCCGAAAAATTGTTGGTTCCCGGTTAAAAATTCGTCGAGCGTTTGCGCGGAAAGCGCTTGGCCACGTGCGCCTTCGGTGTTTCCGGAGAGAGTGTTTGCGTCACGAACCGGTCCCGCGGACGCGGTCGGGGCCGCTTTTGCGATGACGGGCGCCGCGGCGGGCGGAATGACAACGAGCGACGTATCTTCCTGCTGAACGATCGGTTCGCCGGTTCCCGCGCTGGCCAGTTGAACGACGACCCGCGCCGTGTTCGAACCCCGGGCCTGGTAGGCGTTGATGCTACCGATGCGCGAGCGCGCATCCTTAACCGGAAAAGGTTTTTGCAGGGCCGGCGGCAATTCAACGTCGGCAATTTCGATGATGAATTGGTTGGTCGAAGGATTCATGCGCGTTTGGTACTGAACCGCTTTGCTACTTTGAACCACGACGGTGCCGCCGGAAGCGTTCGGCACGTAGCGAATGTCGCGGATGCGCGCGGTTTCGGGAGCTTGCCCAACCGGCGGAACCGCGGCCGGTTCACTGGGCTCGTTCAATTCATCGATTTCGTCACCGCCGGCGATGGGCTCATCGGCGGGCGATTTTTCAAGACCGGCTTGGGGCGCAATTTCTTCGTCCAGACCGGAATCACCTTCGAGACCGTCGGGTTCGATCGCATCACCGTTATCGGCGACGATGTCGTCCGAAGTTGTAGCGGCGGGTGCGTCGGCCGTTTGCTCTTTGTCGAATTCCGCGTCGAGATCTTCTTCGACGCCATCTTCGCCCGCGACGGCTGAATCATCGGAAGGCGCGTCTTCGTCGAGTCCTTCGCCGCCGGACTCTTCGCTGGCGACGGACTCGGTCGCTTCTTCATCGTCGATGGGGCCGTCGTCTTCGGCGGCGGTGTCGTCGGAGTTCGGTGCACTCGTGCACGAGATTAGGGAAAAAGTAGACGCGTGAAGTAAGAGCGCGATCAGTAACAGTCGTATCATCCGTGACACCTCAAGTTGGAATCACAACCGTGTGATCCATCAATTTATTTATATATTAAAGCACAAGTTAGCGTTCGATGCGAAGGACCCTGGTCCGATAAATAATATCACCGCGTTTACGAATGGCCTCGACCACTACAACTTCGCCCTCGCGAATGGCCGCGATGTAACCGTTGCGGTTGCCAATACTTTCGTCGCGTCCTAAAACCAAAACTTCTTCGTCGGGGTCCATGAACATTGCCTTCGGATCTTTGACTTCCCACATGACACCGACGAGCCGCAATTCTTCAAGCGCGTATCTTTGCGCCGGGGTCAGCGCGCGGAGCGGTCCTTCTTCCTGCGGCATAAATTCGGCAAACGGCAGAAACGGATCACGACGGTTGGCGACGTCATAAATAAACGGTTCGAGAAAACCTTCGAGTTCGGCGATGCCCGAATTCGAATTGCCCGCGCCGGGATCTTGTTGAATGGGCGGCGCTTGATTTGACGGAGCTTGATTTGTTGGAGCTTGTTCGACCGGTGCTTGGGCCGCGGGCGGTGGAGCATTCATCGCGGGCGGCGGAGGTTGTTGCTGAGCCGCGGGAACTTCTTGTGGTACCGGTTCTTCTTGCGCGGCCGGGATTTCTTGCGCGGGCGAGCCGCCGGGATCGGCCGGAGCTTCTTGCGCGGGAATTTCTTCCGCCGGTTGGGCGCGCAGCGAACCTACGAAACGTAAGGACAAAGCAAAGGCCGAACCCACCGCGAGCACGGAGACGAGAATATAAGCCGAAAGTTGTTTCAGACTTTGCGCCCTCATTTTACACCCGGGGGCGGTGGAACGCCGACCTTGGGCTTAAGCGCATCGATCCCGCGGTAGCGAAAAGCCGCGATCTCGGCGTTGAGCGTGACCGTGGGTGACTCGTCACCCTTCCCGTCCCGTACGTGGATAAGATCCATCTTACGGATGATCAGGATCTGCTGAATCTTCGTCAGGTTCGAAAGAAAAACCATGTGCTGTAAGAAGCTGCCTTGCAATTCAATCGTTAAAATCAACTCTTCGAACTCGGCCGCGACCGGCGAGATGCTGGTCGTCTTGGGTTCGATCTTCATCAAGCTTGAACCGGCGACTTTTGTTTCGTTCGAAACGATCTTCATGAGATCGGACATCCCGAATTTTTCGGGAATGAGCGTGAGAAGTTTACTGATCGTGTTCCCGACTTCGGCCGCCGTCTTTTTGTATACCGCCGCGCTGTCGAGCTTTTGTTGGTAATCGACGAGCTGCGCCTGCAAAGTCGCGACGCGCGCCTTACCCTGATCGATCGCCGCTTGTTGCGTAACGCCGGAATCGAAAACGAAAAAATAATAGAAAGCCGAGAGCAATAGCCCGATAAGAATCGAACGACCGACGCTGACTCTCGCGAGAAGATCACCCAGCTTCAATTTTTGACCTCCACGTCGGCGGTGAATTGGAAGTCACGCAAGCCACCCGCTCGGCCGGGACCGACGGACTCTTGGTTTTTGATGACGATCACTTCGGTCATGTAGGCGCTGTCGTCGAGCCGCTTAACGAACTCGCTTAGATCTTCGGTCGTTACGGAAGCACCTTCAAATTGGTAAGTTCCCGCCTCGACGCGCTCTTTTAAATCTTTGTCGGTTTGGTAGTGAACGCCTTTTAGCCAAACTTTCTCGGGAATCGAACTTTGCATGAAGTCTAAGGTTTTGACTTCGCGTAGACGGAGTTTGGATAGCAGTTTGAGAATCTTGAGTTTGTCTTCAAGTTCTTGCGCCTGTTGCGCGATGTCTTTAATGGCTTCGACCTCAACCGCTTTAGTTTGCGCTTGGCCTTCGAGATCGCCGGCCATCGCTTGCGTGCGCGAACGTTCGTCGTTCAAGGCGCGGATATTTGAGCTTTCGTACATCATGAGACCGATGGTGAATAGGACCATGAAAGCGATTTTAATTATCGCTTCGCGGTTGCCGTCGCTGCCGCCGCTGGACGCGGTGGCGACCTGCGTGCCGCCGATGGCGGTATCGGCCACGCGATTGCGCAGTAAGTTTATCTTAATCATGCGGCATCACCGGTCATGCATCACCCTGAGCACGCATGCCCAAGCCCATCGCGACCGCCGCGAAGTCGCGAATTTCCGAAACGTAGTCGGCGGTAAGCTGCCGTTCGTTTAATTTGATATTGCGGAAGGGATCGAAAATCTGAAAACCCATTTTTGTGCTTTGGGCGAGGTGATTGATCAAGCCCGTGGTGCGCGAGGCGCCGCCGGTGACCAAACACTGCTGTACCGGGAGACCGGGGGTCGTGTTGACGAAGAAATCCAAACTGCTTTGCACTTCTTCCGAGATGAGCTCGTGCGTAGTTTGTAAGATCTTTGCGACCTCTTCGGGAGCGGCCTGGCCGGTGCACGCGGAGATTTTCATGGCTTCGGCCTCTTCGATGCTGATGCCCATCGCCTTCGAAATTTCGCTGGTGTAGGTAAGCCCACCGACCGGAATATCACGGCAAAAGATAACCTCGCCGTTTTCGACGACGACGAAGTTCGTGATCGCGGCGCCGATGTTCATCAAAGCGACCGTCTGACCCTTTTGCGAACCCCAATTATTGAGGAAACAATTCGCGAGTGAAAAACCGCTAACGTCGATGACCGAACAGTTCATACCCGAACTTTGCACGATATCTTGGTACAAAAACGCGATGTCTTGGCGCGCGGCCACCAAGAGGATATCCAAAGTCTCCGGGCTGCTCTGAAAACTTTTAAGAATTTTAAAATCGATGTTCACTTCGTTGATGTCGAACGGAATGTACTGTTCGGCTTCCCAGCGAATTTGGCCACCGACCAACTTCTCGTCCATCATCGGAATGGTGATGCGTTTGCTGATAACCGACGTTCCCCATAAACCCACGGCGATGGCTTTACGCTTAGTCTTAAGGCCCGCGACCATTTGCTTTAACGCCTCGGAGATGGCGGAGGGGTCCGCAATTTCGCCGCCGTTGATCGCGCGCGGCGGAGTAGGCATGATCGCAAAGTTGACGAGCGTCGAGCCTTTGCGCGAAAAATCAACTTCGGCCATTTTGATATTGGCTGTTCCAATGTCGAGGCCGATCAGTTTTTTAGACTGGAAAAACATCCTGGTGTTGCCCTTGGTCGCGTCAAATTCTTGATACCCTAGGGTAAATTTAATCGGCTTAAGAAATTCTTGTCAATGGACCGGGGTCGCGTCCGGTAGAAACAGACCTATGTACCACAGGCCGATCGCCTCTCCACCTAGAATGAAAAGTAGTGCCGCTAGAGCGAGATACGGGCCGAACGGTATGACTGACTTTAGGCCAGCTCGCGACCGCAAAGCTAGACCTAGACCAACGAAACTTCCGAGGATGCTCGAGACTAAAATGACGAAGGGAATGGAGGTCCAGCCGAGAACCGCCCCGATCCAGGCGAGCAGTTTTATGTCACCACCACCCATACCCTCTTGTTTTCTGACGACTAAATAAATATAGGCGATCGCGTATAGAAAACCGCCGCCGAGCAGAACACCTAAGAAAGCGGACTGAAAGCTTCGCTCAGGATTGAGCGAGGCGCCGAAGAGCCCGATTAAAATTCCGCTCAAGGTAAAAACATCGGGCAAAATCATCAGGTCTAGATCGATCATCGAAACGACGATCAAGCTCCACGCGAAGATGAGATACTCGAGCGTGACCCATTGGAAACCATATTTGTAAAAAATGGCCGCGAAGACGATGCCGGTAAGCAATTCAACCGCGGGATAGCGCGCGGAGATCGGGGCCTTGCACGCGCGGCATTTACCCCGCAATAAAATTAGCCAAGAGAGAACCGGAATGTTGTCGTACCAGGGAATCATGTAGCCGCACTTCGGGCATGAACTTCGCGGGGTAACCACGCTTTTGTTTTGGGGCAGCCGATAGATCACGACGTTCGCGAAGCTGCCGAACAGAAGACCTAAGACAAAAAGAATCGCGGTTTCAACCAACATCTTTCCTCATGAACAGCAAAGTCGAAATCCAGATGCAGATCGCGAACCAAGCGGCCGCGTTACCGAGCGCCGCGGCCTTCGAAGCGAAGTCGAGCGGCTGGTCGGCGTAGAGCACGAGATCTTTCCAATTGAGGCGTTCCAGATTGGGCAGTAAATGACTGACCAACCAAGATACGGCTTTGAGCGTACCGCCTTGGTCTTTGGCGGCGAAATATTCGAGGCTACCCTGCCAATGCCCGATCAAAAAAACGCCGATCGAAAAACATACGACGAGCAAGGGCTTCGTGATCATCGAAAAAAGGATCGTAACGCCGAGAAGAACGAGCGCTTCACCGAGAAGCCCCAGCAAAACGACCGCGAACCGCGCACCGACCTCTTGACCGAGCCCGTAAAAGACCAAACCAAGAATACACGCTAATCCGAAGATCATCGTTATGATCACCATCGTCAGCCCGAGGGCCTTACCGAAAACAAATTGGAGACGACTGATCGGCCGCACCAAAATGGTCATGATGGTTTTTTTCTCGATCTCTTTGTAGACGAGATTGCTGCCGACGAAGACCGCGAGCGCGACCGCGCAAAGGTGAATGGCGCTCATTCCGAAGTTAGCCGAAATTCGGGCTTGCTCCGCGAAGCTGAGTTGACCGAGCGCCAAACTCAGGCCGATTAAGAGAAACGCGAAGAGCACTAGCGCGTATAAAATGCGGTCACGGATAACTTCACGGTACGTGTTGATCGCAAGAACCCAAACCGGCCTCATGGATTCCTCCCGCGTAGGGCCATCTTAACGAAAATTTCTTCGAGCGTGGCGCGGGCGCGCCGGATCTCGATGATCGCGGCGCCGCGACCAAGAAGCTGCTTAAGCTGCACCTGAAGGTCTTCTTGATTTTGGGCGCGTAAAGATCTTCGTTCGTTTTGTTCAAAATAGTAGATCTCGAGTTCGACGCCGCTCTTGTCGAGGAGCGCATCGGTTTCACCTTCGTAAATGCAAATTCCGTCTTTAAGCACGACTAGGCGCTGGCAAAGCCGTTCCATGTCGTGCAGCAAATGCGAGCTGAAGAATATCGCGGTGCCTTTTTTAGCCGTTTCTAAAATGATTTCGGAAAGCGCTAAGCGGCCGTCGGGATCCAGGCCCGACATCGGTTCGTCTAAAATAATCAGTTCGGGATCGTGGATGAGCGCTTGCGCCACGCCGATCTTTTGCAACATACCTTTCGAGTAACTGCGCAGCGGCCGGTCCTTCGCGTGGGTAAGGTCGACGCGTTTAAGCAATTGCGCGATCCGGTCGTTAAGCACCGGCGCTTTCCAGCTCGATGTGAGATGAGCGTAGAATTTTAGAAACTCGACGCCCGACAGATGTTCGTAGAAATAGGGCCGCTCGGGCAAGAAGCCCAGCCGCCGTTTGCTATCGGAACTCAGAGGTGCACCGAAGAATTCGGCGGTGCCCGAATCCGGATAATCGAGCCCGAGCATGCAGCGCATGGTGGTTGTCTTGCCCGCACCGTTACCGCCGAGGAAACCGGTAATGGAACCGGCAGGAACCGAAAAGCTTACGCCTTTCAGAACATCGTTTTTACGGGCGAACAAATCGCGTTTGTACGATTTCTTAAGATCACGAACTTGTAGCAGACTCATAGTTGGTTAACTCACAGCGGGTTAACGGTGAAATCACCTTGTTTTCTCTTTTTTAAGGCTATGACGAAAGCTCTCGCGGCGTCACTCTCGGTGATGCAGGGTATCGAATAATCTACGCAGCTTCGGCGAATCCCGAATGAAGCCTCGATGGAAGTCCGGCCCGAGGTCGTGTTGATCACGAAGGCAATATCCCCCGAACGGATGCGATCGACGCAATGGGGCCGTCCTTCATGGACCTTTTTGACCGTCAAGCACTCTAGGCCTTTGCTTTCAAGGTAAGCCGCCGTGCCCGCCGTGCCCGAAAGTTGGAAGCCTAGCTGATCGAGATCTTTAACTACGTCGAACAATTCTTCTTTGTCTTTTTCGCGCAGGGAAAGGAAGACCTCGCCCGAAGCCGGCAATTGCAAATCACTCGAGACGATCGCCTTAAGCAACGCTTCCGGGTAATCGGGACCGCGGCCCATCGTTTCGCCGGTGGATTTCATCTCGGGGCCGAGGATGGAATCCGCGTCGGGGAATTTCTTAAACGGGAATACGACACCTTTAACGGCGACGCCTTTAATTTTATGCCAATCGTATTTTTGCGGCTGAACGTCGGCCGCTTTGTCGCCCAAGATTCCGCGCACGCCTAGATCGACGAGCGGAATGCCCGTGGCTTTTGCGATAAACGGAACGCTGCGGCTGCTGCGGGGATTGGCCTCAAGCATGAAAACTTGATCGTCTTTAACGGCGAGTTGCAAATTCAAGAAACCGCGCACGTTTAAGCGATCGGCCAAACGGCGGCTGAGATCTTCGATCATCGCGCAAGTTTCGTCCTTCAAACGCTGCGGGGGAACGACGCCCATGGAATCGCCGCTGTGAACACCGGCCGCTTCGATGTGTTCGATGACCCCACCGATGATGGTCCAATCGGGACCGCGAACGAGATCGACGTCGACTTCGAGCGCACGATCTAAGAATTGATCCATCATGCAGGGAGCATCGGGACGAATGAAAGCGCCGTGCCGGGTGAAATAAGTCGCGAGCTCCTCACCGTTTTCGACGAGTTCCATACGCCGGCCGCCGATGACGTAGCTGGGCCGGCAAATAATTGGAAAGCCGATGCGCGCGGCAATGTCTTGGGCCGCTTTGAGATCGGTGGCCATGCCCGAAAGCGGAATGCGGAAGTTGAGCTCCTGACAAATTTTCGTAAAGAGGCCGCGGTCTTCCGCTAAGTCGATGCTTTCGAGCGTCGTGCCGAGAAGTTTTTGTCCGGCCTTTACCAACCGGTGCGCCAAGTTGATCGGCGTTTGCCCGCCGAGTTGGCCGACGAAGCCGACCGGCTCGATCAAACGTAAGATTTCGAGAACACTTTCGAAAGTGAGTGGCTCAAAGAAAAGGGCGTCCGAGGTGTCGTAATCGGTGCTGACCGTCTCGGGATTCGAATTGATCATCGCCACTTTGTGGCCGCTGCGCTGAAACTGGCGCACGCTGCGTACGCACGAGTAATCAAACTCTACGCCCTGCCCAATCCGGTTCGGGCCGCTGCCTAAAAGCGCGACCATCGCCGGCGGGAATTTCACGGCGTGCGATTCGCTATGGTAGGTCGAGTAATAATACGGAGTTTCGGATTTAAATTCACCGGCGCAAGTGTCGACCTGCAAGTACGCGGGTACGATCTTGTTTTTCCAGCGGAGATCACGGACTTCGTCGGCCGTTTTGCCGGTCAGGCGCGCGATGGAAGCGTCGGCGAAACCGCGGCGCTTAGCTTGTCTTAGGAAGTCGGCGTTGAGGTCGGACTTCGCGATTTCTTTTTCGAACAAAGCGAGTTCTTCAACGTGTTCCAGGAACCAGGGATGAACTTGCGTTTGCGCGTGCACGTCGTCGACCGAGCGCCCGTCGCGGAAGGCCTGAAAGATTTGGTAAATGCGTTTGCTGTTCGGGTACGAAAGCAACGCTTCGTCGAGGGTCACCGGGTAAGGCCCCAGTTCGGACTCTTCCAGCGACACTAGCGCCTTTTGGAAGGATTCTTTAAAGGTGCGGCCGATGCCCATAACCTCGCCGACCGAACGCATCTGGGTAGTTAAGCTATCTTTGGTGCCCTGAAATTTCTCGAAGGCGAAACGCGGAATTTTGGTTACCACGTAATCGAGCGCGGGCTCGTAGCAGCAAGGGGTCGTGCCCGTAATGTCGTTGCGCAGTTCTTCAAGTTTGTAGCCCACGGCCAAAAGCGCCGCGATCTTGGCGATCGGGAAACCGGTGGCCTTCGACGCCAAGGCGCTCGAACGGCTGACCCGCGGGTTCATCTCGATGACGACGCGCTCGCCGGTGTCGGGGTGAACCGCGAACTGAATATTCGCGCCGCCCGTTTGCACGCCGACGGCTTCGATAATCTTGCGGGCTTCGTCGCGCATTTCTTGGTAGGCGACGTCGCTAAGAGTTTGTTGCGGAGCGACCGTTATGCTGTCGCCGGTGTGCACGCCGCAGGGGTCGAAATTTTCGATCGAACAGATGACGACGAAGGTGCCGGCTTTGTCGCGCATCACTTCGAGTTCGAATTCCTGCCAACCGAGAATGCTCGCTTCGACAAGCACTTCGCTGGTGGGACTGGCGTGCAGACCCGCCGCGATCATCGTTTGGTATTCCTCAAGCGAAAAAGCGATCCCGCCGCCGGCCCCGCCGAGGGTGTAGTTCGGGCGCAAGATGAGCGGGAAGCCGAGTTCCGAGGCGACCTGCATGCCGTGTTCAAAAGTACGAACCATGTGGCTGGCCGGATATTTCGCGCCGACTTGATCGAGGATCGTGCGGAATTTTTCGCGGTCTTCGGCGGCGCGAATGACGTCAGGGGTCGCGCCGAGCAATTGAATATTCAATTCTTTGAGTATCCCCGCCTTATCGAGTTCGAGCGCGAGGTTCAGCGCGGTTTGCCCGCCAAGCGTAGGGATCACGGCGTCGGGCCGCTCTTGCCGGAGGATCTTTTCGACGTAGGCGAGTTTAAGCGGTTCGATGTAAACGCGCGTAGCGATCTCGGCGTCGGTCATGATCGTCGCGGGGTTCGAATTGATGAGGATGACGTCGAGGCCTTCCTTCATCAAGGCTTTGCAAGCCTGCGTGCCGGAGTAATCGAATTCGCAAGCCTGACCGATCACGATCGGTCCGCTGCCTAAGATGACCACTTTTTTTAAGTCAGAATTTCTTGGCAAGTCACTACCCTAATGTTTTTTATTTACAATCTGAGTTTGGATTCGTTCGAATAGATTTGGTGAATATCAAGGTGGCGGTACTGTTCGTGTTTGTGTTTCATCTTGAAGAGGCGTGCTAAAAGTTCTTCACGCGCTTGGGCTTGTTCCTCTTCGGGGAGCTTGTTCACGCGCTTTACTTCTTTAAGCACGAACTTAGAAATAACCGCCGGGTGAAACGTAAAAGCGTTTGAGAAAACGAAGCTACCGTCGTGCGGAATCAATCGCGCTTCGAAGTATTCGTCTTTTGAAAAGCCTTGGGTCAATCGCGAGTGGCGAATGACGTATTTAAAGCCGGTGAACAAATCGCGGATGTAGACGTCGTCGCCCTTTAGCTTCGTAAATTCGAAGAGGCTATGGCGTGAGTTGCGCATGTTCAGGTAGAGCGGGCGTTCCTCTTCGGGGATGGCGTAGTTTGGGTCGTCGAGCACCATTTCGATGCCCGCGCGGCCGGAACTATCCATCTTGCGCGTGAATAAGTACCAATCGGTAAATTGCGCCATTTTTAATTCAAAATCGTGTGAGGCTTCGTCAAATGTTCCGGCGCGTTCGAAGAAATCGCCCTTCGCCGCTTCGACCTCGGACATGTAGCGCGAGCTTGTGTAGTGCTGCATGAGTTTTTCGATCATCGGTTCGTAGCTCATCGTCAGGCTCATGGGAGGGGTCGACATTTGCGTCATTGAGTCTGCCTTATGAAAAAATCAAAAAGTTCGGCGGCTTCGTGCGGACCGGGATGGCTTTCGGGATGGAATTGCACGCTCATCGCTTTCCGGCCGGGATCGTAAATTCCCGCAACGGTATTGTCGTTTAGGTTCACGTGCGTGACCTGAACGGTCTTCGGAAGCGTATCGAGCTTAACCGCGTAACCGTGATTTTGGCTACTCATGTATATTTTATTTAGCAGGCTGTCTTTGATCGGGTGATTGGAACCGCGGTGCCCGAATTTCAATTTGTAGGTCTCGCCGCCCAGCGCCCGGCCCAAAACTTGGTGACCCATGCAGATACCGAAAATGAATTTCCAGCCGATGAGGTCTTTCAAGGTTTCGGGGGCAACTTGGACATCACCGGGATCGCCGGGGCCGTTGGTCAACAAAATGCCGTCGGGGTTATAAGCGCGGATCTTTTTAGCATCGGTGCGAGAAGGAAAAACGCGGATCTCGCTACAGCGTGATTTGAGCTCGCGAAGTGAATTCATCTTGCAACCGAAATCCAGCACGGCGATTTTCGGACCGCGGGGATTGTCGCCTTTTAAGGTGCGCTCTTCTTTGACCGAAGCGAAATGTACCCAGTCTTTGTCGAGTTTCTTTTTCGCGGCGATCAGATCTTTTGATTTGGCGAGGGCTTCTTCGGCGGTTTCGGCGCGGACGAGGGCACCCCAAGGAGTGCCCTGATCGCGTAAGCGAAAAACAAGTTTACGCGTATCGACCTCGGTCAATACGGGAACTTTATGGCGGCCCAATTTCTCGAGCCAGCGTTGATCACGCCAGCTGTTTTGCATTTCAACGCAGACGAAGCCGTCGATCCAGATACGTTCGGATTCCCAAAACTCATCGTTTTCGCCGTAGTTGCCCTGCTGGGGCGCGGTGAGCACGATAATTTGATTGAGGTAAGATGGGTCGGTGGCCATCTCTTCGTAACCGCTATGGCTGGTGTTGAAAACAACTTCGCCCGCACGGTCCCAGGCGAGACCATCAGATTGGCCGGTACCGGATTGTTCGCGACCGCCCTGCTGCCAAAGTCCGGAGAATGTTTCCCCCGACTCCAGCACCAAAAAACCTTTGGTCCTATTCACGCGTGCTGAACCTCAAGGCCTAGCATGATGGAAATCAATGCCGCCCGGACAAAAACTCCATTGGTCACTTGATCGAGAACTTTGCAACGTTTGTCGTTCAATACGAACGCCGAGAATTCGACCCCGCGGATGACGGGACCGGGATGCAAAAGAATGCCGTCGGAACGGAAATTTTGCAGCTGATCGCCGCCGATACGGAAGCTTTCGCGGTATTCGGCCATCGAGAAACCAACATTCTCACCGGCGTGACGCTCTTTTTGTACGCGCAAGGCCATGAGAACCGTCGCCCACTCGGTCGCTTCTTTAAGGTTCGTAAAGCTTTGCACGCCTTTCCAGGCGTCATTCTTCGGTTCAAATTGTGCGGGGGCGCAGTACGCGACCTCGGCGCCCATGGCGCGGAGTAAAATCAAATTGGAATTGGCGACGCGACTGTGCAAAACGTCGCCGACAATTAAGACCCGCTCGCCTTTTACTTTGCCGCGGAATTCTTTGATCGTGAAGGCATCAAGCAGCGCTTGCGTCGGATGTTCGGAAGAACCGATACCGCCGCTGATGATCGGGCACGGCAAATCTTTGATGGTGGCGTCGGCATCGATGTTCGAATTGTATCGAACCACCATGATGTCGGGCATCATCGCCGCGATATTCCGGAAGGTGTCTTCGAGAGTTTCACCTTTTGAAATAGACGCGTTTTGCGGATTGTCGAGGGCGACCGACCGCATGCCGAGGCGTGCGCCGGCGACCTGGAAACTCATCCGGGTGCGCGTGCTGGGTTCACTGAAAACTAAAGCCAACACTTTGTGGCTTAAGCCTTCGCTCTTAATGAGATGATCGATCCGCTTTTTCTTTTCAAATTCGGTTTTAAAAAGGGAAGCGCGAGAAAAGATCTGATCGATATCTTTCTCAGTAAGCTGGTCTGAGCTGAGGAACGATTCTCCAACGAGTGACATTGGGGAAGACTCTATACTGCCCTCCGGAAAAGAGTCAATTCATGCTACGGAACATTCGTTCAGGGCGAAGCTTCGGCCAGGTGCGCACCACCGAACCGTCGAACCATTCGAGACTTAACCAGGTGCGCTGGATGCGCGCTTCGATCAGATCCGTTTTTATTGGCCCCCAGGAGCGGGAGTCTTCTAGAGCTTCACGTTTATCGTTCAAAACATAAATATGCTGCGGAGGCACGACGATCGCCACGGGCTCAGCTTTCGGCTCGGAGTCGAGCGTCGCTTCGGGCCAAACGGACCGGTCCTGATCCGGAGGTTCGCCGTTGACCGTCAGCGCGCCGGCGCGGATTTCGATTCGGTCACCCGGGAGGCCGACCACCCGCTTGAGACAAATTTGATCTTTGTCGTTCGGGCAACGGAGCGCGATGATCTCGCCCCGCGCCACATTCGCGGCACGCCACTTGGTGCCCAGCAGAAAATCACCGGGCCAGATCGTGGGCATCATGGAGACGCCGGACATAACAAAGCTTGAGATTAAGAAGATGCGGAGCAAGGTTCCGATAATAAAGATGACCGCGAACAACTGGAGCGCGCGGCGAATGATAAAATCGGCCTGGTATTGGCGTCGCATGACTTACTTCAGACCGTGGAAGAACCGTCCCCAACGAAGTTCAAGTGGATTACAAAGGAACGGCAAGAACGGTAAGGTTTCGTCACAACTTAGCCAAACGAACAAGGCCTTACCGAGCAGATTTTCACGCGGGAGCGAACCCCAGTAACGGCTGTCTTTGGAATTGTCGCGATTGTCGCCCATGCAAAAATACTCATCGGGGCCGACGGTCATCGGGCGATCGAAAAATCGGGCCGCGCCTTTGGTGAGCAAGGCCCGGTGCTGGACGCCTTTCAGGTTTTCCTCGAAAAAATCGAAATCCGCGTAAGTGCCACCGCCGAGATCACTCTCTTTTACGGGATAATAGGGAGCCTGCGATTCGGGAGCCGCGCTGACGGGTAAGATTTTAGTCTCGAGCTTTTCGCCGTTGAGCTTAACGTAACCCTCTTGATCCACTTCGATCTTATCGCCCGGCACGCCGACGACCCGTTTGATCATGAAGTAGCCGTTATCTTCGACCGAACGGAAAACGACGATGTCGCCGCGTTGTGGTTCGGAGTTCTTGAAAAGCCACTTCTTGGTGAAGGGAACGCGCACGCCGTAAGAAAATTTGCTGACGAGGATGTGATCATGGATCAACAACGTCGGGATCATGCTGCCACTGGGGATAACGTAAGGTTCAAAGAGCATCCAACGAAACGCGAGGATCGCGGCGACGGCGAGCAAGAAAGACCCGAGTCCTTCGCCGAATTTTGCTTTTTTCTTGGTCGAATTAGTTTCGGTGTTTGCCATGATGTCGCCCTTCAGCTTCTACCGTACGGAGTGGAATAATCTTTTCCAGCGAATTTCTAGAGGATTGCATAGAAATGTCAGCACAGGCAACGTGCTTTCACAGCTCAGCCAGACGAACGAGGCGCGGCCGATCAAGTAGTCCCTAGGCACGAACCGGCGTTCCTCGGTCCAGGCGCGGCTATCTTGTGAATTGTCGCGATTGTCCCCGAGCACGAGGTACTGCGCCGGCGGAACCGTTACGGGACCAAACGTGCCCGAGCCCCCGCCGTCTTTGCGCAACAACACGGAATAATTTTGATCGCTGAGCCGCTCTTCCCAATGCACGTAAAGTGAACGGCCACCCGCATCCGCGTCGCCGGGGAAGTCTCCGTCGCGCAAACCGTTCCATTCTTCTTTCAAGCCTTGCGGAATTGTTTTTTCGATCAATTTTTCATTTACGTAAAGATGGCCGTTTTCAAAAAGGATGCGGTCGCCCGGCAATCCGACCACCCGCTTAATGTAGTATTTGTCTTTATCGGCGGGGTACTTGAAAACGACGACTTCCCCGCGCCGGGGGTGCGTCCACTGCACGAACCACCGCTCGCTGAAGGGCGCCCGCACTCCGTATAAAATTTTATTAACAAAGATGTGATCATTAACCAGAAGGGTCGGCAGCATGCTGGTGCTCGGGATGACGTAGGCTTCGAAAAAAGCCCAGCGCACGAAAAGCGCCAGGATAATCGCAACGACGAACGAACCGGGTCCTTCGGTCCAGAATCTACGGCCGAAAACTTTCACTAATCGTCCACCTTAAGGATCGCCAGGAAAGCTTCCTGCGGAACATCGACGGAGCCGACCGACTTCATCCGCTTCTTACCCTCTTTTTGCCGCTCGAGCAGTTTACGTTTACGCGAGATATCGCCGCCGTAGCACTTGGCGGTCACGTCTTTGCGAAGAGCGCCTTGAGTTTCGCGCGCGACGATCTTCGCGCCGATGGCCGCTTGGATATTCACTTGGTATTGTTGCCGCGGAATGAGTTCTTTTAATTTCGAAGCGAGCTTCTGCCCCATGTGTTGGGCTTTCGATCTATGCACCATGATCGACAGCGCATCGAGCGGCTCGGTATTAATCAAAATGTCCAACTTGACGAGATCACCGGGCTCGAAGCCGATCAGTTCGTATTCCATCGAAGCGTAGCCCTTCGAGATGGACTTCAATTTGTCGTAGAAGTCCGTCACCATTTCGTTCATCGGCAACTTGTAGACGATGATAACTTTGGTGTCGGTGATGTATTCCATCTTGATCTGAATGCCGCGACGGTCTTCGCAAAGTTTGAGCAAGCCACCGATGTATTCGGAAGGCGTGTGTAGGCTTAACTTCACGTACGGTTCGAGCAGCGTCTCGATTTGCGTGGGATCGGGCATGTCGGCGGGGTTTTCGAGCGTAAGCTCGGTCCCGTCCGTCTTCACTACTTTGTAGACCACGGTCGGTGCCGTGGTGATCAAATTCAGGTTGAACTCACGCTCGAGACGCTCTTGCACGATTTCCATGTGCAGCAGCCCGAGGAATCCGCAACGGAAACCGAAACCCAAGGCGGCCGATGATTCCGGCTCGTAGGAAAGCGAAGAATCGTTCAGGACGAGCTTTTCGAGCGACTCTCGCAAATCTTCGAAGTCTTGCGCCTCAACCGGGAAAATGCCGGCGAAAACCATGGGCGTGATCTTTTGGAAACCGGCGAGCGCTTCCGTCGCGGGTTTTTTCGCGCTGGTGACGGTGTCGCCGACTTTTACGTCGCGGATGTTTTTCATCCCGCAGATGACGAAACCCACTTCACCGGCTTCGAGCGTTTCGAAGTTTTTCGCGAAAGGAGTGAATACGCCGAGTTTAAGAATTTCGTAATCGGTATCGGTAGCCATGAACTTGATGCGCTCACCGACTTTGAGAACGCCGTCCATCACGCGGACCAACGTCACTACGCCTTGGTAGGGATCAAACCAGGAATCAAAAATCAAAGCGCGCAAAGTTGCCGAACGGTCGGCGACGGGAGGCGGAACTTTCGCCACGACGGCTTCGAGGATCTCCTCGATGCCGATCATTTGTTTGGCGCTGGCCAAAATCGCTTGGCTGGCGTCGATGCCGATACCGTCTTCGATTTGTTTTCTGACACCTTCGGGATCGGCGGCGGGAAGATCGATTTTATTTAAGACGGGAATAATCTCGAGATTACCTTCTAGCGCAAGGTACACGTTCGCGAGCGTTTGCGCTTCGACGCCTTGGGCGGCGTCGACGACGAGGATCGCGCCTTCGCACGCGGCGAGTGAGCGCGAAACTTCGTAAGAAAAATCCACGTGCCCGGGGGTATCGATCAGATTTAGTTGATAAGTTTTGCCGTCTTTTGCGGGGTACATAAGGCGCACGGTCTGCGCTTTGATGGTGATTCCTCGCTCACGCTCGAGATCCATGTTGTCGAGAAACTGGGCCTTCTTCTCACGTTCGCTCACCGTTTGCGTATATTGCATGAGGCAATCGGCCAGCGTGCTTTTGCCGTGGTCGATATGCGCGATGATGGAGAAGTTACGGATTAGATCGGGACTCATGGCCGGCTACCTATAATTTTCGGGGAAGATTTCCCGTTCGAGCACTTCGATAACGATGTGAATTAATTTGATGTGCAGTTCTTGAATGCGGTCCGAGCTTGAACCGGGCACGACGATCGGTAAATCCGCTAAGCCTTTGAGCTGACCGCCGTCACGCCCGAGGAGCGCCACGGTTTTCATGCCTTTAGCTTTCGCGGCTTCGAACGCACGGATTACGTTTTTTGAATTGCCCGACGTGCTTAGGCCGACCAGCAGATCGCCCGGGCGGCCGAGGCCATCCACTTGGCGAGCGAAAATATGCTCAAAACCGTAATCGTTCGAGACGCAAGTGACGTGACTCGCGTCGCCCAACGCGAGAGCGCCAAGTGCGCGCCGGTCTTTGCGGTAGCGGCCGGTCAGTTCTTCCGCGAAGTGCATGGCATCGCAGTGACTGCCGCCATTGCCGCAGGTGAAAAGGTTGCCGCCGTTTTTCATCGTCGCGATCAGAAGATCGGAAAACTGCGTGCAGATTTCGATCGTCTTGGGATCATCGAGAAACTGGCCCAAAGTTTTTTGGGCCTCGCTTAAGCTTGTTTGCCAAATTTCCGAACCGCGCGCCAATTTTACATCCGCTTCAAAGTGTTGACCGCGTCTTTCAACGCTTCAACTTTGTCTGTTTTTTCCCAAGTGAGTTCGGGCACCGAACGGCCGAAATGTCCGTAGTTCGTCGTCTTACGGAATTTTGGCTTGAGAAGGTCGAATTGTTCGATGATCGCGGCCGGCTTCAAATTCCAGATTTTACCGACGGCTTTCGCCAAAACTTCGCCCCCCACTTGGCTGGTACCATAGTCGTTAACCATGATGCTTACGGGCTCGGCCACGCCGATCGCGTACGCCAACTGGATCAAACATTTTTGGGCGAGACCCGCGGCCACGATATTTTTAGCCACGTGCCGGGCCGCGTACGCCGCCGAACGATCGACCTTCGAGGGATCTTTACCCGAGAAAGCACCGCCGCCGTGCGCGCCGTGACCGCCGTAGGTGTCGACGATAATTTTGCGACCCGTGAGCCCGGCGTCACCGTGCGGGCCACCGACCACGAAGCGACCCGTGGGATTGATGTGGAACTTGGTGTCCTTATCGATCCATTTTGCGGGGATGTGTTTTTTAACGAGGTCATCGATGATGTATTCTTTGATTTGCGCTTGGGTCGCGTCTTCCGTGTGTTGGGTCGAAAGAACGATCGTGTCGATCCGCGCCGCCTTACCGTCTTTGTACTCGATCGTGACTTGGCTTTTTGAATCGGGACGGAGGAAATTGACGTCTTTTCTTTTGCGGGCGCCGCTAAGCTCAACCAGCAACTTATGCGAAAGCGCGATGGTCGCGGGCATGAACTCGGGCGTTTCATCGTTGGCGTAACCAAACATGATGCCCTGATCGCCGGCGCCTTGCTCTTTCGAATCGACGCCCATCGCGATGTCGGCGCTTTGTTTACCGAGACCGACGAGAACGGCCGAAGATTTGTAGTCGAAACCCATATCGGAGCCGTCGTAGCCGACGTCCTTGATCACTTCGCGAACGACTTGCTGATAGTCGACCACGCCTTTGGAGGTAATCTCGCCGGCAAGCACCGTGAAGCCGGTCGAAACCATAGTCTCACACGCAACGCGCGAACGAGGATCTTGCGCCAAAAAGGCATCGAGAATCGCGTCGCTGATTTGATCGGCTAATTTGTCGGGATGACCTTCGGAAACAGACTCGCTAGTGAATAGATAATTGAGCACAGTTTGACCTTTTTTAAGAATGAATCCCCGGATTTAACCGGGGACTGACTCCAGGGTCAACTGACTTTGTGCGGCGCCGTGGGTTGCGGCGGCAATCGCGCTAAGCGCTTCCTTTGTGAGCCTGAACTTTGGATTTTTTCTTCGCGAGTTGCTTGGCGATTTTTGCGATCGCCTGATCAACTCCGGCGAAAAAATCTCCGGCATCGGCGTGCGCGTGCATCTCGATATCCTCGCCACGTACGTGAATATCCACGCGCTTCACCGTCTTCTCGATCGTGAAGGTGAACTCAGCTCGAACAGGCTTCATCTCAAACTTTTCGAGCTTATCGATATGATCCGCCACGTAAGCGGTCAGTTCATCGGAATGCGGCAAATGTCGGAATTTAAAATCTATACGCATACAGACTTATCGGCCGCACTTTTCCCACTTTTTAGCGCCACGGGCCCGTTTCTCAATTCTTGTCGAATGGACGTCTCATTATCGTTTTAGACCAGCACCCTGAATGAGCTTCGTGTCATGCCGGGTCAAATTTTGGTGGCTCCTTCTTCCGTCCCTAAAATTAAATCCTTCCAATGACCACACCCGATCCGCCCGGAAGGCGGATCGGCCGCACTCTCAAGGACGGAAAATTCACGCTCCGTCCGGATGGGCGCCTCAACGACGAAAACTTTGCCCAACCAAGATTTAAATTTGACGTGTTTCCCAGATATCGAGCGAGTCGGTAAAAGCAAATCAAAATACGAAACACTCCCCGCCCCTCACGACGATAAAACGGCGCCGGGCGAAGCCTCTGGGTAATCTAGAAGACACGTCAGCACCCAATGATAAACTTGGACTCGCAAAGAGAAATCAGGAAAACTTTGAGTTATAAAACCGGTGGTAGTCTTCGCTCATGAAACAGCAGCAACTCTTCTTCGAGAAAAATAGAAAACAGTTTGGTGGATCGCTTTTGGTTGGGCAGCGTAAAGAGCGGCGGCCGCTGAGCTCGAAGCATCCCGTTCATTTGATTTTGAAGGCGACGAATTCGTTCTCGCTGCTGAAGAACAAGCAATTGGTGGAGCAGATCATCGTGAAGTATTCTCAGAAAATGGGCGTACGGATTTATGAGCGCGCCGTGCATGCGGATCATATTCATTTGGCCGTGTTGATGAAACGTGAAGTGTACGTGCGCTGGATTCGTGCGGTGACTTCGGTGTTGGCGCAGCGACTGACCGGATTGAAGTGGAAGCTTCGCCCGTTCACGCGGGTTGCCGGCTGGGGCCGGGAGTTTGTGAGGCTCAAGAACTATATTTTAGGGAATCAGCGCGAAGGAAACTTTATGGCCGACGCTCACACTCGCGTTGAAAAGTTCCTGGAAGAGAACGTCGGATCGTATTTTACCAGGCCCGGTCAGCCCCCACCGTAAACAAACGGTGGGCGATCAATCCAGGCAAGGCAAACCCGGCGGCGAAAGCGCCGCCCTTGAGTCGGCGCCAGTGACGCCGGCACAGAACACTAAAACATTTTCTTACGTTTAGACGACGGTAAGATGCGCAGCATGTCCCGGTATTTGGCGACGGTGCGGCGGGCGATTTGGATGCCGTCTTTTTTCAAAAGCTCGACGATTTTTTGATCGCTCAACGGGTTCTTGTCGTCCTCGTCGCTGACCAAGTGTTTGATCTTGAGTTTGACCGATTCGGAAGCCAATGAGTCGCCATCGGTTTTCGAAATACCGGAGTTGAAAAAGTATTTCAGTTCAAAAATCCCGCGCGGCGTGTGCACGTATTTGTTCGTGGTCACGCGCGAGACGGTGGATTCGTGCATCCCGATGTCGTTCGCGATATCACGCAAGATCATCGGCTTGATGAAGCCAGGGCCTTTTTCGAAAAAATCTTGCTGATGCTTTACGATCGACTCGGTCACTTTGTAGATCGTACGCTGGCGTTGGTGGATGGATTTGATCAGCCACACGGCCGAGCGCAGTTTGTCTTGGATATAGTTTTGCGCCGTTTCGCCGCCGCCTTCGGACTGCGTTTTGTCGCCCTTCAAGATATTCTTGTACAAGTTAGAGATACGCAGGCGGGGTAAGCCGTCTTCGTTCAACGCGACCATGTACTCTTCACCGACTTTGTACACGTACACGTCGGGGGTCACGAACTGCGTGTCCTGCGGCATGTAGGCACGGCCCGGCTTGGGGTCCATCGAGTAAATCGTTTTGCACATCTCAACGACGTCTTCCATCGGGATGTTCATGGCCTTAGCGATGCCGCCGTAGTTCTTCTTTTCGAGATCTTTGATGTGTTCATTGATCAATTTCACCAAATCGTTGGTGTCTTCTTCGAGGTGCTTCGCTTGGATGAGCAAACATTCTTTTAAGTCACGGGCGCCGACGCCGGCGGGATCGAACTCCTGCAGGAACGGAAGCATCTCGGTGACCTCGATGAGATCAACTTCTTCTTCCTTTGCGATTTCTTCCATGGGGGTCTTTACGTAACCGTCGTCGTCGACGTACGAGATGAGAACCGCCATCAAAGCTTGCTCTTCTTCGTTGAAGCCGCCGAGTCCGAGCTGCCACATTAAGTGATCATGGAGCGAAGTCGTCGTCGAAATCAGATTTTCGTAGTTCATGATCTCGTCTGAACCACCCACCGTGCCTTGCGGCGGTTTGTAGTTCGTGTCGAGATAGTTTTCCCATTCGAATTCTTCTTGGGCACGAGGATCGCTGGCCGCGACCGCCTCTTGGCTGTCGGGGGTCGATTCGCTTTTTTCGACTTCGGTTTTCGCGGGCTCGTCGACGGTAGAGTCTTCGAACTCTTCGAGTACGGGATTCTCGTCGAGTTCTTTGCGGATCGCACCCTCAAGCTCGAGACGTGAAAGCTGCAAGAGCTTGATCGCTTGTTGCAATTGCGGCGTCATCCGCAATTGTTGCGACAACTTCAAACTGGTTTTGAGCTGCATAGCCATCGTTACCGTCCCCTTACTTTATACGAAATCAAAGCCTAAAATTCTCACCGAGATAGAACTTGCGAGCGATGGGGGAAGACGCGATCTCGTCGGCCGTTCCCTCAACCTCAATGTGACCGTCTTTCAAAATGTGCGCGCGGTCACAGATTCCTAAAGTTTCGCGCACGTTGTGATCGGTGATCAATACGCCGATCCCCTTGGCTTTCAATTTTCGTACGATTTCTTGAATATCACCGACGGCGATCGGATCGATCCCGGCGAAAGGCTCATCGAGTAACAAAAATTTCGGATCGCCCGCGAGTGAACGTGCGATCTCGACACGCCGGCGTTCACCGCCCGAGAGTGCGTAACCGTAACTGTCGCGAATATGCTGAATGTGAAACTCTTCGAGTAAAGATTCAAGACGCTCGGAACGTTCGGCCCCGGTGAGATCTTGGGCATCAAGCGCGACTTGGATATTTTCGGCAACCGAGAGCCTGCGAAAGATGCTCGGCTCCTGGGGCAAGTAGCTGAGGCCCGCGCGTGCGCGTTTGAACATAGGAAGCTGAGCCAGCGGATTGCCGTCGAGGTCAACCTCGCCCCCGTCGGGTACAAGCAGGCCTACGACCATGTAGAACGAAGTCGTTTTGCCGGCGCCGTTAGGGCCGAGAAGTCCAACGACCTGGCCGCTCTCGACCTCGAACGAAACGTCGCGCACGACCTGGCGTGATTTAAACTTTTTGCTGATGTTCTTAATGACCAGACGGCTCAATTGGGTTTCTCCAGACGTTTCTCGTCCACTTTAGCGCGCGCACGCTGCACTTGCACGCGCTTGCCGCCGTCGAGGAACACGATTTCTTCGCCACGTAACTCATCGTTATTTTGCACCACGCGGGGGTTGCCGCGAAACACGAAACGGTTCGTGTCAAAATCGACACGTACGTTCTGTGCCGTGGCCCATTTGTCTTGATCACTGACCCGGGCGCCGCCGCTGAACTGCACGGACTTTACGATGTCTTTTTTAGAATCGTAAATGAACTGCGCTTCGGGACCGGTAATGCGCATCGAATCCATATCGAGGACGACGTCACCGGTAAACTTCGCGGTCCGGTCTTTTGCGGAAAATAGCGAGCGGTGACTTTTGATCAAGGCTTTGCGGCCGTTGTCTAAAGCCTTCTCGGCACGGACGTCGCGCTTCACTTCCATCGAACCTTTGTCGAGGAAAGCTTCCATCCCGGAGCCCGTTAACTTAAGGGCGTGTCCCTGGGCATCTTTCGGCCCGATCATTTCGACGCGTGAATCGGCATTGATACGGCGGATTTTAGAATCATAATCCATGGCGGGAGTTTTGAACGTGTAGCCGTTGCTCGAACGGATAACGACGTCGCCCTCAACGCGCATATTTTTTGATTTTACCTGCACGTTGCCTTTTTTTCCCGTCACGTTGAAGGTTACTCCGTTATCAGAAAAGAAAACTGCGCGTACCGCATCGAGTTCGAGAACTTCGTTACCCTTGGAACTTGCCGCCTGATTTGCCCAAAGCTCCCACTCTTTTTGGCCTTCGTGCGTTTCGATCATGTGCATGTCTTTTAGACTTTGATCGACGCCGCTGTTACCTGCCCCTTTATTTACTTCGGGAGCAGGAATCGGAGCCGCGCGGGAAGCTTCGCCGGCGGTTGAATCGCGAATTTGACTTGGCGCGATCAACACAACCTGAATCAGGATGAGAAGCAGAGCTAAGCTCAGCGCAATCTGTACGAAACGATTCCTCATCTAAGTTGCCATCTTCGGTTTGCCGAAATCCTTGCCCGATCGTTTATTTTAACATGGACCGAAAGCTATTTAGCACAGTTTTTGCTAACAATTCCAGGAAATGATCTTATTTTGAGTCATAACCCCGAGTGCTTTCCCCGTCGTTCGTTCGTCCTTTACTTAAGGCGAGGCTTGGGAAATCCGATACGATGTTATGGTCTTAAATTGGTTTGTGCAAAAAAATGAAAACGTCGAGGGCCCCATCTCTACCGACGATGTGCAAACTCGCCTGCAGACCGGTCAGTTGAGCGACAAACACATGATCTGGGGCCGCGGTCTCGAGACTTGGATTACCCTCTCGCACTGGCAACAAGAGTTGCCGCACCTCGCGACGGGCGGTCAAGTCGAAGTCGTTCAGGAAATGTGGCACTACGCGAGCGGCGGCAAATCGCTCGGTCCCTTTCCGAAAAGCTTACTCGTTGAAGAATTGAAGAACGTCGAGAACGTCGGCGACGTGATGATTTGGACTAAAGGGATGAAAGAGTGGGCTCCGCTTTTCGAGTTTCACGATTTGCTCTCCGCCGTTGGGATTAATAAACGGCAGTATCCCCGCGCCGATCTTACCGGCCGCGCGCTGATAAAGACCTCCGGTATGACTTTGATCGGCAAGCTTTTAACATTATCCGAAGGTGGATGCGGCATCGCGATTGAGCAGGGATTAGTGCCCGGCCAAGCCTTCACGCTGGAAATGCAAAGCCCCGGTTTCCGGGATACGCTGCACGCCAAAGCCGAATGCCGCTACGTGAGCGAAGGCATCGCCGGCATCAGGTTCACCCAAATTTCAAAGGAAACTAAGAGCGCGATTATTCAATTCGTAAAACAATCGCAGACGCGGTTCGTGCTGAAGGCCGCTTAATAATTGCGGCCAAGCGTTTAATTAACGGCCGCGGCTTCGCCCGGTTTTTTGATAACGGCAAAATTGATTTCTTGCATGCCCGCTTCGGTCACCGAAAACATCACTTTTTTAACGGTCAGGAAATCAACCATCTTATCGGCCTGAACGGTGATCTTGCGGAACTCTTCGATCTCGGTCACTTTTTGAACTTGTTTAGCGTCGTTGACGGCCGCGCGGAGCTGATTGCCCACGCTGCGTTTTTTCTGTTCACCGCTTTCGACCGTTTTCTTCAGCATTTCCATCAGCGGTTTGATTTCCCACTCGGTTTGCTGCTTCACGGCCGCGAAATCGGCGATCTTTACGTTGTTCAGCATGATGCCGTCGGTGGCGATCAAGACCACGTTCGAAGGTGAAAGTTCCTTTACCGCTTGCGCGGAGGGAAGATCAACTTTTTCGGGCATCGGTAAAACTTGATTCGTCGTCGCGTAGTTTTGCAGCAAGAAGACACAAAGCACGGTGAACATATCCACCATCGCCGTCATGTTCAGGGGCGCTACGGCACTGCGTTTACCGCCGCCTTTTTTACCGCGCTTTTTACGTTTTCCGGGCACATGAATCGGCATCTGACACTCCTGTTACAACCTCAGTCCATTCTTGGACCGAGTAAATCTAAAGCCGCCCAAGCCTGGGCGGCGCAATATTAGATCAGGGCGCGGAGCCCGCCGTCGCCACCGAAATTTCGGGGAAACCGGCGGTCAACAACGCATCCATCCCACCGATCAAAGAATCGTAGGGCAATTCGTCGAGCACCGTAACGACGGCGTCGACTTTTTCGGGATACAGTTCCTTAATCTTCTTCAACTCAACGATCAGCTTCGTATTGTCGTATGTACCGCTAACCTTCGGGAAATTCAAAGTTGAACGACCGATGAGCACGCGGTAACCATCCCTCAAAACGTCGAGGCGGAAGGGAATCTCGGCCTTCGGGGGCGGCTCCACTTTATCGTCGTTCGATTTTTTTCCGTAGATCGAGCTGCCGATTTGAATCATCGACACCTGCGTCCAAACGGCGGTGATGAGCAAAAAGATAATACATACCGACATCAAATCGATAATGGGAACGAGGTTTAGATCAACCGTCGTGCCCCTGCCATCATCATCGCCATCACTAATGCTTGCCATGGATTAATCCTTAATCTTGTCTCTGTTAGCGACGACTAAGTTCATCAAAGTCATCGAGCTTTCCATCATGTCGTTGATGGCGCGTGAAATGCGGATTTGGAAGAAACCGTAAGCTACGACGGCGGTGATCGCCACGAGCAGACCGAAGGCGGTACAGTTCAGAGCTTCGGAAATACCCATCGATAGGCGCGCGGCTTTCGTTGCGGCGTCGGCTTCGGCGACACCACCGAATGAAGTGATCAGACCGATGATTGTTCCCATAAGACCGACGAGAACGCCGACGTTACCGAAAACCGCGAGGAAGGAAACCCAACCTTCGAGGCGAGGAGTTTCGCGCAATACGGAAGCGTCCATCGCGACTTGAACTTCTTCGTCGGGGCGGCGGTTCATGACCTGAACGAGACCGGCCTTAAGCGTGTTCGTCAGCGGCGTCGGGCGCGAATCGCAGAAAGCGATGGCCTGACGAATGTCTCCGCGCAAAATCATCGTGAAGAGATTTTCCGTGATGTTGTTTTTATCAACGGTCAGGCGCTGAAGAGCCATCAGACGGTTGATGATAAGAAACGCCACCAAAATACCGATCGCGGCGATAACGATCATGACCGGTCCGCCCTTACAGAAGGCTCCGGCGATAAAGTTTGTGTAACCTGCGCAGTGATCGACTAGATCCACCGTTTGACTCATTGCTTGCTGTTCCAAAATACCCCTCCCTGGGATGTTAAATCTAAGACAAGTTTAATTTAGGTTGGCCGCAAGCTTGCGGCCGACCCGACTACTGACTCGAGAAGACGAACGGGAAAATCACGCGGCCGACTTGATCTTTCGGCGGATCGGGGAATTTCCACATCTTCAGGCGACTCATAATACAATTGGCCACGCGGTCATTTCCGAGAGCGTTGCTCTTCGTGGAAACTCTTGAGACGCGGCCTTCTTCTTCGATATCCCACTCGAGTACAACTTTTCCGTACAGATCGGGGGACTTCTGCAATTCTTGCTCGTAACAATTGCGGATCTCGCGCAAGTGCTCGCGGATAACGCGACGGATGGCTTCTTTATCCATGCCCCCGCCGAACTCACCTTCTTGGCCGGTCACGTTGATCTGTACCGAACCTTTTTGTCCGAGCCCGCCCGTACCGTAGCCGGTCGTGCCCGTGCCGCGGCCTTGAGTTCCGACGCCGGCGATTCCGTAAGTGGCCGTGCCTTTACCGCCCGCGCCCGTGTCCTTTAATTTTCCGCCGAGATTATCGCCCGCGCGATTTTCGGAAGAACCGGCGGCGCCCGTCGCGGCGTCGGCCATACCGGCCAATTCACCGGCTCCGCTCGCGGCTTGTTGCAAATTCTTTTGCATTCCGCCTTTACCGAACGTCGCGAGCAAACCCATCTTATTCGGATCGGGTTTCTCGGCCTTCATGTTGGCGCCTTCTTTCGCGCCCGTCTTAATCGCCGCACCTTGGGCCACCGCCGAAGTGGCGACCTTCGGTTTATTAGCCGAATTCGGCTTCGGCTTCACTTCGGCCGCTTTACCCGGATCGGGTTTATTCTCGGCGGCTTTCGACTCGGCCTTTTGCTGCTTTACCGGCTCGGCCGGGGCTTTCTTCTGGTCTTTAACTTCGACGACCTTCTTAGGCTTTTCCGGTTCGGGCTGCGGCGTCGATTCTTCCTTCGGCGCGGGCGGATTGAACTTTACGATCGCTTTGCGGATCGGTTCTTCAATCTTTGCTTCGTCTTCAAGAAGCGGCGACGGAGTGTACATGAAATTGTAGAGACCGAGGATCGCGGAGACCGTGAGCGCTAAGATGACGCCGGTGACTTCGCTAGAAGTCATATCCAAGAGCGGCGCAACGAGCGGCTTCGGAGTTTCGGCGACGTAACGGATATAAAGTGAGATCAGATCGCCTTGCAAGCCGACGCGAACCATCTCGCCTTGGCGTAGATCCATTTCGAAGTGCGAACCGGCGTTGCGCATTTTATTCTGGCGCGCGAGCTCGCTGAACGAAAGAGTCTCGCCGTCGCGGATAACTTCGCCGGTCATTTCTTGGGTAAGACATACCGTGCACGAACCCGCGATCTTCAGAAGTTCGTATTTGCTCTTGCTTGAAATAATCGGAACGACGACGTCGGCCGTCGGATCCGAGCTGATGAATACCGAACCGGGACGATTGAAGGTATTGCTGCTGAGAACGCGGTTGTTCCATGAGACGAGAACTTCAACGACCGAACCTTTGTGCGGCTTAATAATCTCTTTAAGATCTTTATAGGGAGCCGGGGGCGCAAAAGTTTTGTAGCTTTTCTTTTTCTTGCCGCCGATGGGCGCACCGAGTTTGCGCGCTTGGGGAATATTCGCCTGAGCGATGTTTCCCTGCATCGGGTTGCCCTGCGTGATGTTCGGCGGTGAGACCGGCTTGCCGGGCGGTACGAAAGCTTTTTTCTCGTCTTCTTTTTTCTTTGCCGGAGGAATGGGCGGAACGACCGGCGAAACCGGCGCCGCGGACTTCTTTTCCTCGGGCGGAGTTTGCGGCGGCAACACGGCCATCGGGGCGGTCGGTTCGAGGTCTAAATCTTCGTCATCAACGGGCGGCGGATCGGGCATCGTGAAGTTAACCACGGAGACTTGCGTGACGGCCGTGAGGTCAACGCCGTCTTGATGCACGACGGGCGGCGCGGCCGGCTTCGGTACGCCGATGAAGAATTGTAGGCGGAACGGGCCGATCGTGATCTCGTCGCCCGAAGTTAAACGGTCTTCGAGGATGCGGTTTCCGGCTTTGAACGTGCCGTTAGAAGAACCTAAATCCGACAGATAGTAATCGCCGTCGCGCTCTTCGATCATGGCGTGCAAAAGCGCAACGCCGTCGTCTTGCAACTCGAGTTGCACGTCGCTGTTTCGGCCGATGACAATTTGTGAGCTCTCGAACTGGCGAACCGTTTCGAGTTTGTCACCTTTGTATACTCTAAGAACTACCGGTTGTTTCAATTTTTACCTCTGCCCCGCTTAACTTCGTCCGCGTCTCTGCGCATTTCCGGTAAGAAATCTTCGCGCAGCTTGATCAGGCGTTTGAAATTGAATTGCTTCTTCTGCAAGAGATAAAACAATTCAGGCTTCTTCAACTCACCCTCAACTAATTCGTCTTCGAAATCGATCTTCGTACGTTTCTTATCGCCCGCTTTGTCGCCCGCGGCGGCCGTGCTCCCGCCGCTTGCGGCAGCAGGTTTCTCCGCCGCTTTGGTTTCGCCCTCTTCTTGCGCATTCGCGCGTGAAGCTTCGAACAAAACCGACAAAGTAAGCGCGCCCATCAATAATATGTTAACTGCCTTTAATCGCACTGGCCAAGTCTCCGTTTGTTGCCTGGACCCCAAAGGTCACTAGTTTGGTTCGCTTAACGCTTTATCCAGCTCTTCAATTTGCTTGCGGGTCTTCTCGTCTTCTGCCAAGAACTTCAGCCGATTGAGTTGCTTCTCGCCTTCTTTTTTATCTTTCAACTTGTGTATCAATAAGATCGAGTAGTTCATCAAAGCGACGACGTTGCCGCTATCGACTTTAAGGATGTCTTGGTAAATGGATTTCGCTTTGTCGGCGTTGCCGGTTCCGCTTAAGGCTAAAGCGTAGTTGTTCGCTACGTCGAGGCCCACGCCGCGTTTGAGATCACCCTTCACCGCGCCGTAACCGTCCTTCAACAAATCGGAGGCGCGCGTGAAGTCTTTGTACTCGACGAACACGCTGCCCAAATTCGCGGCACCGATCGGGTAACCTTTGTTAAGCGTAAGTGCTTTACGGAAGGTTGCGATCGCCGGACGCATTTTCGCCTCGGTCAGGAAAATAACTCCGAGATTGTTATGTAACGCCGCTTGATCCGGATGCGCTTTGAGCGCGCGGTTCAAGATCGTTCGCGCCATCCCGAGCTTACCCTGCTGAATGTAAAACACCGCGAGGATGTTTAAGGCCTTCAGCTCATTCTGATCTTTACCCAAGCGTTTCGAAACCGCGTCGACCATGAGCGACTCTTCTTTGGATCGGAAAGCGTTCTCGAAGTCTTTGTCTTTCTCGGCTTCCATGGTGTCGGGCATCTTGGTGAGGATCGCCTTCTCGCCGAAATCCGCGAATTTCTCTTTATTCAAGCGATTCAATTCGCGTTGGGCGGTCTTCATGCCGTCCGAGTAACCTTCGAGTGCGTAACCGCGTTCAATGGCTGAATCGTAACTCTTGATCGCTTCGTCTTGGAAAGGCTTGGCAACGCCGTCGACGCCGGCTTTGTACTGCTTCAAGCTTTCTTCATCCAAGCCCTTCGGCAACGGAACGCCGTAGATCGCGGCCGCCATGTGTTGGTTCGCCTGACCGATCATCGCGAGAGAATTCACGATGTACGGGCCGTCATCGTAGCGAATGACGGATTTGAGTTGTTCCTTAAGCCGGCCGAGCAATGCGAGCTTTTGCTTAACCGCTTCTTGCTGACGCTGCGGATTCTGCGGGATTTTGATCGCGCGTAATTCGTCGAAGGTTTTCGAGACTTCGGTAAAACGGCATTCGGCGGCGTAACTGACGCCTACCGGCTGTTCGGTCGTCGAATGCGCTTTAACTTGGTAAATTACCTTCTTGCACCAGTCTTCGAAGTCCGTCTTGCGGCCTTTTAACTGGTGAATCTTCGCGACCTTATAAGCGGATTCGATCAAACCGGCTTTGTTGCCCGGGCGTGCGTCGTAATACTGCTTGTAGAAGTCTTGGGCCTTCGTGATGTTCCCGCGGCGCTCTTGCAACTGGGCCATCAACAACAAGGTTTCCCATTTGTCTTTACCCTTCGAGGTGTCGAAGTAAGCCTGGTAGTTGTTCGCGGCCGCGGTGTAAGAATTCATCCCGTCGCGAATAATCGCGGCGTTGAACAAGAATGCCGTCGACTCTTTGTCTTTCGGGTTCTTCTTTACGTAACCTTCGTAAGATTCGGCCGCTTTTTGGTATTGGCCGGTCTTCTCGTAGATGCTCGCGATGAACTGACTCGATTTTTTCTTCGCGTCTTCGTTCTTGGGGCTCTTGTCGGCCATCACGACCGCGTACATCGCGGCGGCTTTCGCAAGATCACCCGCGCGTTCGAAATTGATCGCGGCGTTAAACGAGGCCTGGGGACCCAGTTCGCCGCCGGCATATTTTTTTGAGAAAGCTTCGTACGCTTTCGCGGCGCCTTCGAAATCTTTCTTCTGCTCGAGATCTTGGGCTTCTTTGAATTCAGCCCGGAGGAGGACGCCTTTAACCTGCTCGCCGACTTGGCTGCCCGCCAAATCCGGGTTGTTGAGGATATCTTGACCGGCTTGCTTCAAACCGCCGAAATCCTTTTTCAAGTTGTAGATATCCAAGGTCAAGTTCGCCGAGTACTGGGCGTACGGTGACTTCGGGTAATCCTTGATGATGCTATTGAAAGCCACCAAGGCTTTGTCGAATTGGTTATGGTAGTAATAGAGCGCGCCCATTTTGTAGCGCATGGCCGGAACGCTTTCGCCCTTCGGGAAAGCTTTCACGTATTTCTCCGAAGCGATTTCAAACGCGGCCACGTTCGCGGTGAACGGAACCGGCTCGAGCGTATCGCCCACGGCTTTCTTCAGGTTCTCTTCCTTCGGCAATCCTTTTTCGAGAGCGAGAACTTGGTTGAGAACAGCTTTTTCGTAGTAAGGCGAATTCGGCGCGTTGTCGGATATCCAGGCGTAGTGGATCGAGGCAGTTTCGAAATCGCCCATGTCGAAGAGCAATTCCGCGTAGAAGAAATGCATCTCGTCAAGCTTCACGCCTTGCTTGAAGGTCGCGAAGTATAACTCGTAACCTTGCTTGGCGGCTTTTTGCGCGGCGGCCACGCGGCTGTTCTGCGCGGTCTGGTGATTTTGCAGAACGTGGTTACGCAAGGTCGTTTCGATCAACTGGTTGGCGCGGCCGATCAACTCTTTGTCTTTCGCGTTGGCCTTAGCCCATTCGCTCTCGGGCGAATAGTTCTGAATCCAGTTGTAAAGTTCGTTGCGGAACGTGTCTTTCGAATCGGTGGAAACGTACATCGTTACGATTTGGTATTGGTAATCGTAAGCCTTCGGCGAGTTGGGACGCTCGGTGATCAAGTCGCGAAAGATGTAGCGGGCGCCGTCGCGGTTCCCCACGTCGGCGTAATAGTAGGCGAGCTTTTCGAGCAAACCGAATACCTGTTTCGCGCCCGCGATTTCTTCGAAGTAACCACGCGCGGCCTGGGGCGTACCCGACTCGGCGTAGAACACGACCAAATCTTTTTGCGCTTCCGTCGCCAATCGGATGCGGCTTACGCCGCCGGCCGAGGCATCTTGCGAACCTTTAGCTACCCGGCCCGCGCGAATAACGCGTTCGAGCGAGAGCAAGGCCGGCTTAACCTGACCCGTTTTGTACTGACACCAAGCCATCTTATATATAGCGAACGACCACAAACGCGCGCGCTTGTTTAACGAAACGGCCGTGTAGTGCTTCAAAGCGTCCGTCCACATTTCACGTTCGAAGAAGTATTCGCCGAGGGCGAAGTTCGATTCTTCTACGTACGGACTTTGCGGATACTCGGCGGTCAAACGGCGGTAATAGTCTTTACCTTTTTCGGGCTGGTTTAACTCGAAGTAGTTATACCCAAGGAAGAACAGGGCCTGATCCATTTTCGGATCTTTGGGGAAGTCGCGCAGGAAGTATTCATAAAGCTGCACGGACTTCTTGTTGTAGTCTTGCGCGGCGTTCAGGTTAAGCTTCGGGCGGACTTTCGTTTCGCCTTTTTGAAATTTGGCGATTTGTTCGTCGTAGCGCTGTTGCAAACGGTATTCGATCAAACGTGATTTTTCGACGTAAAGCTCGGCCAGACGCAGCCACAGTTCGCCGCGGCGTTTGCTGTTTTTAAACTGCTGGGTCAATTTGTAGAGCTGGCGGATCCCCTGATCGGTGATCTTCTCGAGCTCACCTTCGTTCGTACCTTCTTCGTAATACAAGGTCGAACGTGACGGCGGCTTAATCGCGGTCAGCGAAACTTTTTGATGCAGTTCCTGCTGCTTTTTATATGCAGGCAGCGCGGCTTTATCCTTCGAGAACGTCACCTTCTTGGTGTTCTTCTCGATCCGCTTGAGCACGTCACCGACCGTCTTGCGCGTAGGTTTGTCCGCGGCTAACGAAGTAGCCGAGAAGCCTAGTAACGCAATAAGGAGGGCGCGCTTAATTACAACTTTGTGTTCCGACATAATGGTAGTTCCCTAATTCATCCAGCCAGTATTCCCCACGGAAGGGCCAGTATTCGTAACCGTTTTGGATATAGAAATCGCGCTGATTGGTATCGTCCACTTGTTGATCCGGGAGTTCTTTGCCCGCGATCTTCTTCTTCAAGGTTTCTTTGCGGCCGTTCAACATCTCGTAGCGCGCAAAACCTTCCTGCTCGATCAAATCCAAAAGCTCCTCTTTGATCGTCAGCAAGTGATTGCGAACGATCTTGCCGGCTTTTTGTTTGGCTTTGACTAACCGGGTGGCCAAAACTTTTTTGGAGTACAGGCCGACGGCCGAGCTGCCCCAACCACCGGGAACCGCGTTGATGCGGCGGCGCTCTTCGAGCAAGCGGCGGATGTACTGGAACACGCTCTGGAAGTCGGATTCACGCGTAATCTTTTGCGCAACGATGTAAGGGATCGGCAAACTCATCTTCGAAGGATCACCGTTCTTCTTCGAGATCTTCATCATGTCGTTCATCATGGTGAAGTATTTTTCGGGCTGATTGACGGAATCGAGCGTCTTATCGATCTGCTTGTAAACGGGCTTGTAGATATGGCTGAACAAATTGAGCGTTTTGTCCATCTCGTCGTACTTACAGATGTAGAGATAGACGATCGAACGCAACAACAGCGACTCGGGCATGTAATGGTCTTCGTAAAAGGACGAGTGCAGCGTATGGAAGTTACTCAAAGAGGAACGAAATCTTCCGGACCGCAACATCGCCCAGCTCGATTCGAAAATCGTATCGTGCCAGAACTCGGTATCGCGCGGAATTTCGCGGTAAGCCTCGATCGCGGGGTCCCAGGCTTTCTTTTGGTAAAGCACGCGCGCTTTACCCATCATGCCGGCCACTTTCGTTTTGTCGGTGATCGGCGCGTTGGCGCGCGATTGGATCAAAGTTTCGAAGGTAGCGAGTGCGCGATCGAGCTGATTGGACTCGGCATAGGCTAACGCTTCGTTGTACTTCGCGTTGTTATAAAGATTATGCCCTCGCGCGACGCGATCAAACGAGCGCGCGGCGTTCTCAAAATCTTTATTCCGCATTTGGAATTCACCGATGCGGTAGTGGAGCATATCACGGTGCGCACGCGGGAATTCATCGACGTTCACGCGCGAGATGGCGTAGTTCAATAAGGTGTCGTCGCCCAACGAATCGGCCGCCAGCGAGAGCTTTTCAAGCGATTGCTTGATGTACTTGTTGTTGCCCTCTTTTACCACGCCGATGAACTGAAAGGCCGAAACCTGGTTCAATTTCATCTGGTGCAAGGTCATGCCCAAGATGTACTTGATCTGCATGCGCTTATCACGGAAGCGCGGTGAATAGCTGAGTTGGAACAAACGCTGCGAAGCTTCGGCGTAACGTCCGGCCTTCGCGAGCGTCAGTGCGTCCGCTAAATCGCGCTCTGTACCGGTCGGCAGTGCCGTGCGTGAGCGCGGGACTTTCGAAGCGTTTCCGGCGCGGCGTTTTTCGGCGGCGTTGGCGGGCAAAAGCGAAATAACTAATAGTGCTAAGATTATGCTTCTCATCGGTAAGTCGCCTCGGGGAAGAAGAAGCTCATGCCAATTCCCAGGAAGAGATCGTTTTGATTGAGGGTCTCTTTTTGGTTTTTAGCGTTCGTCGCGGTTGCTTGGTATACGTTCCAATAAAGATCCCAGCGGAAGGCAACGGCCTTGCTCCAGGCAAAGACTTGGCTTGTTCCTACGTGGAGAGTGGGCACGCTTTCGTCTTCGGTCGTCTGAGTTAATCCGCCACCCACGTTGAAATTAAGATCGAAGGGCACGATGGTTTTATTTAGCCACGTGATCTTGCCGTAAATCGGATTCCATTTGAAGGCGAGAATGTAAAAACCTTTCGAGGTAATTACGTTGTCGGTCGTGATGCCCGTACAAGCCGCGCAGCCCGGGCGACTTTCAAGATCGTCGGTCACTTGTCGCGTGGTCGTCGTCGCGAAAGCGGCGATGGCCTCGAGCGCGTAACGTTCGCGCAGGTAGTAGGCCATGCGTGCGCTAACGCCGATCGCGTTGAAGAACGGGTTGTTCAAATTGGTGAAGGCGCCGACCGACGCTTCGAAGCGCTGAGTCTTCGGTAAAAAGCGCCGCTGGATAACGGCGACGTCCGAGAACGGTGCGAGATTGGCCAGATCCGAAAGGTTCTGCGCTTCTTTCTCCGCCGGTTTTGCTTCCTTCACGACGGGAGACTTCGGTTTCACAACCTTCGTGTCTTCTTTATCGTAAAGCTCTTCTACGTCTTTTTCGGCAGAAGGCGCTGCTCCTGAATCTTCAAGATCACCTTGCGCCATCGCGAGTTGCGAAAAGCAAAGATGAAGCGCCAACAATGCCACTGAGAGATGTTGTAACAAGCACTACCCCAAGTTGATGTATCCCGTTAACAGGATACAAAGAACACTAATCAAATTGAATATATATAAAGGTAATCTGGACCACGACCTGGTCGAGTCCACCGTGCGCGATGGAGCTCGAGCTCGAAAAGTGGGCATCGGAATTACAAAAGGAAGACGAGCGCGAGCCCGATTTGGCCATTGTAGAAAATGCGATCTTCGAACGCGGTGCCGGACGGATTGTCCGTCGGACCTAAGCGTTGCGTGGGCGGATTGGGCCCTTGGAAAATCAACCAGCGAAGATCGGCGCGAATTCCGAAGTTCTTCGTGATGAAGAAATTTTGCCCGACGCCTAAGTTCACGCCGACGGTGCTCACGCTATCCATATTAATGTAGCCGAGGCCGGCGAGCGCGAATAAATTCAGATTCATTACCGTTTGCTTCGAAACCGAGATCTTACCGTAGTACGCGATGAACTGATAATTTGCGAACACCGCCCAAACAGGGTGCGGCGCCTTCGAAGCATCAAACGACGGGAAAGCGTTTGGTGGCGTGGGATTCCCGGCTTTCAACTGCGTGCCGTAATCGCTCAAACCGTCCATCCAAAACAAACCCTGAACGTTGATGGCGCTCGTATCGCTAAGATTGTACGTGCCCATTCCGCTGAACATATAGTCACTGTAATAGGGCTCGTTCATTTCGAGACCGCCGCCGAGCGCCAATTCGAAACGTTTTTCGGTGATGACGTTGCGATTTAAAACCGCACGTTGTTTATCGAAGACCGGTAGCGTAGATTCACGCGCGAGTTCTTCCTCGGGAAATTCAATATCATCGGCACTTGCGGCTTGGCTTAGGGTCAGGCCAAAACCCGACACGAACAAAGCCAAAGACAATACGAGAAGATTTTTTGAAGTACCCATGCTGATTAAATTCTCCGGATGTCATCAATGGCCGGGAGCTTCCCGCCGGCTGCGATTCATTTAATCTTAGGGGCATTCGAATTTTTTTTGTATCAAGTAAGGAATCATTCAGGTCTTTAGTCAGACTGGACCCAAGCTCAACAAAAATTATGTTTCGTTAGATTTGGCCGCAGCTCAACGCCGCGAGCGCAACCGCCGCTTGATGATCGAGGTAACCAAGTCTTCTTTGGATGATGGCTTCGCTTAAAAGGATGCTTTGGTCTTTGCGTAAACATTTTCGTAACTCTGCAACTTGCAACGGTCGGCTTTCTTGCGCGCGTGCCTGATCAACGAGCTGAAGCGACGAAACTAAATTTTCCTCGCGCACGAACCGCCGCTCGGTGGCTTGGGCGCCTAAGGTCGATGGAACGTTCAGGTTCGGCAGGATGCCGTTGCGATGCACACTTTCGCCCGAAGGCCGCAGGTAGCGGCTTACCGTTTTTGTGATCGTTAAGTTCGGGTAACCCTCTAGGTTGTTAACAAATTGCGTAGTGCCTTTGCCGTAACTTCGCTCGCCGATGATCCACGCCCGCGCGTAATCCTGCAGTGCCGCGGCGGCGATTTCGGAAGCACTCGCCGACTTCGCGTTCATCAGAACAACGAGCGGCAAATTCGCGAACGGCGCGGCGGCGGCCCGTCTTAGAGAATCATCGGGCCAATGCGCGGGCTCGAAATCGAGTGCTTTAGGAAACGGCAGGTTAAGGTGCTCACGCGTGACGATCAATCGCTGCGCGGTGAATAGCCGAACGACGCATTCACTCTCATCGACCAGGCCACCGCGATTATGCCGCAAATCCAAAATGACCCCGGCAAGCGGTTCGGAACTTAACGCTTGCGAAGCCGTAATCCTCTTTCGCAAAAAATCGCAAGTACCCCGGTGAAAGCTGCGCAAACGCACCTGCAAATATCTACTTCGGTCACGGATGAACTCGGCGGCCGGGTTTTCGGGTACGACGATGGGCGCAACTTTGAGCGTGAGCGCGGTTCGCTGACCTTTTCGCTCGACGATAAGTTTCAAGCTTTCGCCCGGAGTACCGTTCAACCTCGGTAACGCCGAATGGGCTTTGCTCAGGGTATCGAGTGATTCCCCGTTGATGGAAACAATTCTGTCATGCACTTGGATGCCCGCTAAGGCGGCCGGTGAATCCGGGAAGATCCGGAAGACAAAAAGACCGGCGGCATTAGCGTCACCCTCGATGCCCGTACCGTAGTAGGTGTTGTTGTCGCCGTTGATTCTAGAACGTAAAAAAAGCTTGGGATTGAGTTGCGCATAGGGATCGAAGGTTTTGATTTGCGCGTTGATCATGCTGCCGATAATCCACTCGACGGGCTGGCCGTTTTGCTTCTGCAGAATGAAGTCGAGCGCGCTTTCGAAGCCGTAGGCTTGCGGGTAGGCGGTCGCTTTCAACTTGGTTATCGCGCTCTCACCCGACAGATCTCGGAGTTCTGCACCTTTGAGAACGGCCGCCCGGCAAGCGTCGAAATACTTTTCACCGCCCGCGCAGTCTTTGTCGTTGATCACGCTCTTGAGCAACTTCACGTCCGCGCCTGAATCTTTCCAAAACTCGGTTTCGAGCTCGGGCTTGAGACTGCCGCCCGCAAGCGGGACTGTGATAAAAAGAAAGATCAGCAAAAACGTGCGCATGGCGGATGAGCTAATGCAGAGCGGATGCCGTTTTGAGCGGAAACCTGGTGCTTTTCGGGGGTTTAAAGTGCCGTTTCAGGGCGCTTCCGCGCGGGCCGGGGCCCTACGGCGGCCCCGTTTGGCTAGCGGATCCCGGCGTTCAGCAGGTCTTGAAAGTGAATCAAGCCCACGGGCCGGTTGGGGTTTTCGGCTTGGCGGTCGATCGCGAAGAGCCTATCGATTTTAAACTGCTGCATGAGAAAAGCGGCTTTCTCGGCCAGTTCGTTACAATCGATCGTCTTCGGATTTTTCGACATGACGTCCGCCGCTTTCTCGTTGAGCGGATTGGTCGACTTCTCTAACCGGCGGCGAATATCCCCGTCGGTGATGATCCCGATCAAACCTTGTTTGTCGTCGGTCACGCCGGCCACGCCGCGCACGTCCTTCGACGTCATCAAAGAGATCACGCGCTTCATATCTTCCTGCAGGCCGACGATCGGCAACGCATCGCCCGAATGCATGACGTCTTTCACGCGCAACGTAAGGCGTTTGCCGAGCGCACCACCCGGATGGAACTCGGCGAAATCTTCTTTGCGGAATCCACGGCGCTTCAACACGGCCATCGCCAAAGCATCGGCTAACGCGAGACTGGCGGTGGAACTAGAAGTGGGAGCGAGACGCAACGGGCAGGCCTCTTCTTTCACGGCGATGTCGAGCACGACGGTCGCGGCCTTCGCCAACGAAGATTCGTTGCGACCCGTAAAGGCGATGAGCGGAACGTTCTTGCGGGCGATGAATGAGAGGAGCGGGCCCATCTCGGGCGCTTCACCGCCGTAAGAAAAAGCGATGAGTAAATCGGTACGTTCGATCACGCCCATATCCCCGTGCGAACTCTCGGCGGGATGTAGGTAAAGCGAAGGCGTGCCGGTAGAAGATAAAGTCGACGCCATTTTGCGTGCGATCTGACCCGATTTGCCGATGCCGGTGACGATCACTTTGCCTTTGCACTCGAGCATCATCGCGACCGCTTTTTGGAACGTGCCGTTGAGCCGGCCGGCGATATCAAGAATACTTTGCGCTTCAATTTGCAAAACGCGGCGGCCTTCATCGAGGTCACCCTCGGGGCCGTCGCTCACGCGGTTCAGTTCTGGTGACATCTAAACCATTCTACTCTGCCCTGCGCGGGCGGTGGTCTTCCGTGATTTTGCTTTGGAAGCATAAACTTTTTCGTTTGTTTTCTTGTTCTGTTCTTGCGCGGCCGTAACGAAACGCTTGAATAGCGGGTGCGGGGCCAGCGGCTTGCTCTGGAACTCGGGGTGGAACTGCACGCCGACGAACCATGGATGCTCGGTAATCTCGATGATTTCGACTAAGTCGCGATCCTCGCAGATTCCGGCCATGGTGAGGCCCTTCTTCTCGAACAAAGCTTTGTACTTGTTGTTGAATTCGTAGCGATGACGGTGACGTTCGTGAATCAGCGTTTCTTGGTAGCAGTCGTAGGTGCGGGTGCCCTTCATCACGCGGCAAGGATATGCGCCCAGGCGCATCGTCCCGCCCATATCCCGCAAATTCTTTTGATCGTTCATAAGATCGATGACGACGTTGCGCGCGGTTTTTTTCGGGCCAACGAACTCCCTGGAGGTGGCATCTTTGATTCCGCAAACGTTGCGCGCAAATTCTACGGCCGCCATTTGCATGCCGAAACAGATTCCGAAGAACGGCTTCAGACTTTCGCGGGCGTAGCGAATGGCCGCGATCTTGCCCTCGGCACCGCGTTCTCCGAAACCACCCGGGACGAGAATCCCGTCGACGTTGTTCAGCGCTTCGCTAACGTTGCGATCGTTTAAAGTTTCAGAATCAATGTAGGCGACGTTGACCTTCGCGTTGTTCGCGATGCCGCCGTGGATGATGGCTTCGTGAAGCGACTTGTAGCTTTCTTTGAGATCGACGTATTTACCGACGATTCCGATCGAAATTTCGCGCTCGGGATTTTTGATGATGTCGACCATCTTGCGCCAGCCGTTCATGTCGGCCTCACCTGCTTCAAGATGTAAACGCTCGACGACTTTTGCGTCGAACTCTTGTTCGAATAAAACCAGAGGTACTTCGTAAATCGTTTTTGAATCGGTAGCCGAAATCACGTTCTCGGGGCGCACCGAGCAGAATAAGCCGATTTTACTTTTTAGATCGTTGCCGATTTCGCGCTCACTACGACAGATCAAAAAGTCAGGTTGGATCCCGACCTGCATCAGCTCTTTCACCGAATGCTGCGTGGGTTTCGATTTCAATTCACCGGCGGCCGCGATGTACGGAACGTAGGTGACGTGCACGAAGATTGAATTTTCAACGCCGACGTCGACCCGCATCTGGCGGATAGCCTCGATGAAGGGAAGACCTTCGATGTCCCCGATCGTGCCGCCGATTTCGACGATGACGACTTCCGAACCTTGCGCGGCTTCGTGGATGCGCGTTTTGATTTCGTCGGTGATGTGCGGGATAACTTGCACCGTTCCGCCGAGGTAATCTCCGCGGCGTTCTTTTGAAATTACGGTTTCGTAAATTTGGCCCGCGGTGACCGAGTTCGCGCGGCGGACCGCCACGTGCGTGAAGCGTTCGTAGTGGCCAAGATCCAGATCGGTTTCGGCGCCGTCGTCGGTGACGTAAACTTCACCGTGTTGAAGCGGCGACATCGTACCCGGATCGACGTTGATGTACGGATCGCACTTCATTAACGAAACTTTTAAGCCACGCGATTCGAGTAGAGTGCCGAGCGAAGCGGCGGTTAAACCTTTACCGATGCTCGAGACCACGCCGCCCGTGACGAAAATAAATTTTTGCACCATGGGTTCGGTGGTTGAACGAGTCGCCAGCTTTTTAGTCGATTTCAATTTCTTGCTTTTGTTCTTCATACTCACCCGTTCAATTTTTTATTCTTACTCGCAATTTTGCTTCAACTTTCGCGACGTCGTCCGGCGTATCGACGCCCCAGGATTCGTGCTCCACTTCGACGACCCGGATCCGCGCGCCTAGGTAAAGCGCGCGCAGTTGTTCCAAACCTTCGGCCAATTCTAGCGGGGTCGGGCTCTGGGTGCAAAACTCCGCCAAGAAAGTTTTGCGAAACGCGTATAATCCGATGTGTTTCAGACATACCGCTCCGTTATCGGGCGCGTCAACTCGGGCATAGGGTATCGGAAAGCGGCTAAAATACAGCGCATCGTTATTGCGGTTCAGCACAATTTTCGCGGTGTTCGGACTCTCCAAATCACCGGGTTGAAGCTTGCGGCCGAGCGTCGCCATCTGGAGCGTCTTGTCCGACAACATAGGCGCGGCGAGTTGATCGAGGAGCTCGCCCGTGATCAACGGTTCATCGCCTTGAATGTTTAAAACAACGTCGGCGTCTTGGTCTTTCACGGCCTGGTACACACGGTCACTGCCCGTGGCTAGATTAGGATCCGTCATCACGCATTTGACGCCGCACGATTTAGCCAGCGCTTCAATTTCGGGATGATCGGTCGCAACCAGAATCTCCCGGAGTAAGCGGCTGGTCCGCGCGGCCTCGATCACCCACTGCAACAAAGGCTTACCGAGAATAAACTTTAGCGGTTTACCGGGAAACCGGGTCGAAGCGAAGCGTGCCGGGATAACGCCGACGGCTTTCATTTCGCCCATTCCATAAACAAAAGATTCTTGATGTCGTCGATGCCCGTTTTCTTAAGCGAGCTCGTCGCGAACACCGGCACGTTCGGCAGCAGCTTCTGGAAATCTTTTTGCCGCTGAAGAATTTTCGAACGCGCGAGTTTATCGGTTTTGTTTAGAACGAGTGCCCAGCGCGTGCCGTTGTGATCAAACCAATCCTGCAGCAGCTTTTCTTCGTTAGCCCATTCCCGGCGGATGTCCATGATGACGACGACGCCTTTCAGCGTTTCACGCTCGGACAGGTAGGTTTCGATCATCAATTTCCAGCTGTCCACTTCGGTCCGGTCGCCCGTCGCGAACCCGTAACCCGGCATGTCCACCATGTAAACTTTGTCATCCACGTCGAAGAACTGCAGCAAACGCGTTTTGCCGGGCGTACCGCTCACCTTCGCGATCTTGCAATTGGTGAGAGAATTGAGGAAAGACGATTTCCCGGCGTTCGAACGGCCTACAATGGCGACTTCAGGCTTGTAAGGATACGGATAATCCTTCGCCACCTTCGCGCTTTTCATAAAGTTAACTTTCATAGCGCGCATCATAGTCTGTCCGGCCGAAAAGATTAAGTCCGAAATGCCGGACGTGGTTTATGCCGTGGGAGCGAAAAGGAGCGCCCGCCGCGGCGGCACTGATGTTGTAAATGTGACTTTTCAGAGAACTCAATCCCCCTTCCCCCTCAGGAGTATGCATGACCACTCGCAACCTCAGCGCCGTTCCCACGAGCGATATCGGCTTTTTGACCTGGAAAGACTCCGTTCGCGTCCACCAGGTTGAACTCGGCGAATTCCTCACCATCGGGCGCGACTGTGAGAACCACGTTGTGATCGGTTGTGATTTTGCCTCAAGCCGCCACACCCGCATCGAGCGCAAATCGACCGGGTTCCTTCTGCGCGACCTGCGCAGCCGCAACGGCACCTATCTCAACGGCGCGCGCATCATCGAAGCGCTCCTGTCCGACGGTGATCGCATCCGGGTCGGCCAGACGGAAATGAATTTTAGCTGGCAACGGGCCGAGAACGTGGCGACCGAAATGACCAGCAAAAATTTGGTTTGGGCGGCTCAACTCGCGCGATTGCCTAATATTTCCCAATCGCAATTTCCCGTTCTGCTCACCGGGCCCTCGGGCACGGGAAAAGACCTTTTGGCGCAAGCCGTTCACCGCCTCAGCGCCCGCCGGGACGGTCCTTTCGTTAGCGTCAACTGCAGTGCCTTGTCCGATTCGTTAGTCGAAAGTGAATTGTTCGGGCACGTGAAAGGCTCGTTCACCGGCGCCACCGATAACCGCAAGGGCGCATTCGAAGCCGCGCGCGGCGGAACCTTATTTCTAGATGAGATCGGCGATCTTCCCCTCGGGCTTCAACCTAAACTTTTGCGCGCGCTCGAAAACTCGCAGATCCGCCCGGTCGGCAGCGATCGCGCGGTCGAGACCGACGTGCGCATCATCGCGGCGACGCACCACGATTTAAAAAAGCTCGTTTTTGAAGAACGCTTCCGCGCGGATTTATTTTTCCGTTTGCACGTGGTGCAAATGCAAACGCCCGCTTTAAAAGAACGTAAAGAAGACTTCGAAGACTTGCTGTACACGTTCGCGCGCACCATGCGCGTGCGCTTCTCGTTCGGCGCGATTCAATATTTAAAGTCTCACGATTGGCCGGGCAATATCCGCGAGTTGAAAAACGTCGTGGCCCGCGCAAAAGCCTTCTGGGGTAGCGAAGAGATCACCGAAACCATCGCGGCGCAGTTGATTGACCGATTACCCGATGCCGATCAACCGGTGACCGCCGGGCCGTTCAAACCCAGCCGCTCCGTCATCAAGGAGATCGAGCTTGAGATGATCAAAAGCCGTTTGATCGCGAATCACGGCAACCAGCGTAAAACCGCGGTGGATTTAGGGATGGCGAAGTCGACACTGCATGATCGCATCAAAGGCTACGGAATCGACGTTGGTCAGTTGGTGGGTGAGTAATCGGGAGGTCCGTGCTGGTATGACCCGACCCTGTAGTCAGAAATATTTGCGGACCTTTTCCTTCGAGGTCTAAAATAGCTGGATGCTTATTAGTCTAGCCTTCTTCATTTTAATACCTACGCCCGTTTCCGCATTGAACCGCCTCTACTGCCGAGGCAATGCCCCGGTTTATGGCGTCCTAGGAAAGAAGATAGTCCGCCTGGATCAGGTCAATGGATTTTCATTTACGGAATACGAGTATGTTTCCCTGCAGGTCGGTGTGAATCCGAAAGCACCGTGGCTGACGATCGATCCTTGGGATATGCGGATGCAGATTCGTGATGGCAGCTTCAAGAAGGAGTTTCTCGTAAACTGGAGTACTGATGAAGATCTGATTTCTTTGTCGGCAAAAGGACGGAAATCGGGAGTGGAAATGAAACTTCTGTGTCAAACGCGAACCGAGTCTTCGCCTGAAAACGAATTTGAAAAACTGCGGTCGCTCAATCAATCGGCGGCGGCAAAATGACTACATGGTTTGTAATTTTGCTTCTGATTCCCACATTGGCTCAAGCAGATTATAAGTGCGCTTATTCACGGGTCATGAATGTTATCCGACCCGACGCCTATAAAATTCCCGTCGGTAACGGTGAGCAAAATGACGGATTTATGCTGCATTTTAAGAATGCCATCGAAACAGATTCCTGTCTTCGCTCAAAGGCCCTTTCATTTTGGGAGGAGATAGAGGCCTTAGATTTAGAAGTGCGACAGAACAAAAGTAAGACAAATTACATGGAAGAGCGACCGGGTTTGACCGAAACCGTTGGAAAAGGCCGCTACGAAAAGCTGAAACCCGGTTGGCTTTGGGAGAAGGCGCTGAAATCCGCCGATGGAAATCCCAATACGGCGATGGCATTGATTTCCCTTTGTATGCACGATGACCGGTACCATAGCTTCCTTTACCAAGTATCGCCTGAAGAAGCCCAAGCAGATGCAAAAAAAGAAAAGATCAAAATTTTGGTGAAGATTGAGGAAGCACGGGAAAAGTTAGCGATGGCTAACTCCGGTACCCAAGAATTCTTATTACTGAATGACCAGATAAAACAACTTACTATGTTTTTATCGTTCTATGAACAAGACGCCAAGGACCCATCGAAGATTTCGCGAAACCGTTATTTGAAATGTCCACCGCCCGATAATATTGTTCACGCTCCCCAAAGCTTAGATGCCTCGGTCGATATCCCAAAATCCTTGAAGGACGAAATTCAAAGACTTCAAAAGCCGGATGGTGGGAAGATCGCCGCTAAATCCTATCATTTTGTGGCCGGAGCGTACATCGGTTGCCAACTCGCTTCCTGCGGTGTTGTGGGCGAGCAGGTTGGAACCATCGCTTCTACCCTCGCCGGAATGTACCGTGCAAAACGCATGTGCAAGAAGGTCAAAGAGCTGCTCGATCTTAAAACGAAAATTTCTGACGAGGTTGACGTAGATGCTAACGCGCCCAATTTCCACTCTAAGGTTCAAAACAAGTATCGATCATTGGACCCATTGATTAATAAAAAACTCGTAGAATTCGATGCGGCTACCCTTTATGAGCGTTGGTATTTCGGTGGAAAGATTTTGCCCTGTGCTCCCCTCGGACCCGCAGCAAAACCTCGTGATTTGAATCAGGAAGATTGGCATAAAGACCTCCCGGCGTTATCACCGCAAAAACTCGGGACCGTCTGTAATATTACCGGTTGGTCGATTGAACGCTGCGAAAAAGCCCGACTCAAATTAAGCACGTGGGACATTGATTACGAATGGACACTCGCCCAGCATGCCATCGGTGCAAAATTTGGGGCGGCTAAGTGTAAAAGCGAAGATGTAGACCGGTCTAAATCTGCCCGAGACTGCAGCAACAATAGAATTCTAAAGGAAGATAAGCCGACGGCGGTTAGGTAATTACTCGCAGCCTTACGGCTTCTCCGGTCTGAGTCCTGAAAGCCTTACGGCTTCAGGATAAACGTTTTTAGTTTGACGTCTTTGATCCAGCCTTGGGTGAGTTTTTGGTTGAGTTCGCGCTTGATGTTGCCCTTGAGTTTGCTTTTGCCCAGGTCGGTTTCGAGATCGTTAAAAGTTTCTTCCTCGAAAACGCGCTGCAGACCGTCGAAGAATTCGACTTCGCGGTCGCGCACTTCGATGGCCGTGTCCTTCGAGTCCACTTGCACGATCACTTCGAAGGCACCCATCGGGTTCGGGCTATCGCCCGTCGCTTTCAAATTAACCTTCATCTTACGGAAAAGAAATTCGTGAATCTCTTGCGGGAAGGCGCTGTAGAAATTTTCGACGCCGTCTTCCGGATCGAATTCCTCGGTCCATTCGCCTTGCTCGCCTAAGTTTGTGAGGATCGGTTCGTTCAACAACGGGAGCCAGACGCCACGAAGATTGCTGAGCAAAACCCACGCGGTGATCACCGAAATTGCGATAAGAGTGATCGCGCCCAGCTTCTGAACTCTGTTGGCGGCCTTAAACGCTTTCAGCGGGATGACCGCGTTGGCCGCGAGGACTTTCGACATCGCGAATGAATAGAGGGCGTATTCCTTCGGCTTAGTTTTTAGAAAAACGAGCGAGGCTTTGCCGAAGGCGATCAGCCGCGCTTTTGAATTTACCTTTAAGGTGTAAATCCCCATTCTTACGCGGGCGCGCAACTTCGCGATGCGGCTCTCTTTGATTTCTTTATCGCCCGGGCCGTCTTCATCGCTAACGACGGTGGCTTCGATATTGACGTCTTTGTCGTTTTCTACCGCGCGGACGGCTTCGAGTTCTTTGGTGAACTCCGGATCCTCGGCTTCGAGCAGCGCCTCGATGTCTTCGAGCGGAATTTCCTCGACCCTAATATCCCCGCCCTTGGTCGGGCCGGCGTTCGCTGGCGAAGAGGCACCGGAATTGGGAGGGTCAATGGAAGTCATCGTGACTTTATTATGGACTCTATTTTTCTCAAATTGAACCGAAAAGCAGGTATGAGACCGGAGGTACTTATGTTTAAATTTGTGCTCGCGATTGCTTTCCTAGGACTTTCGGCTTGCGCCGCAATGGACCGCAGCGCCCGGAGTGGTTACATGTCGGAGTACGAACAAGGCACCCCGGCCCCTGTGGATCTTTACCGGCAACGTGCCATGAACGTCGAAACCGAAGCCCGTGAAGAGATGGGTTTGCTCGGCCGCACGCTCACCGATGACGAACGCCAAGCGGTTGAAAATCGTATCCGCCTCAAAAGACAAGAAGCTCGCATTGCCACCAAACGTGAAAAGAAACAGTATTTTGAAGTGCGCGGTGCTTTGAAGAATGACCGCGAGCGAATTCAATTCCTATCGCTCCCCACCTACGAGGCTCGCACGCGCTTTGCGCAGACCCGCGGATTCGGACACGCCGCCGAAGCTTTCTCCGACGAAGTGGCCAAGACCATCGAGAGCAACGACATCGCCTTAGGCATGAGCCAAAAAGGCGTGACGGAAAGCTGGGGGGATCCCGACATGGTCGAGACCGCCGGCAACGTGCTTTACGGTTTTGAGCGTTGGAAATACAACCGCTACATCACCGGCGACGAAGGCTACAAAAAAGAAATGCGCATCGTCTATTTCGAAGGCGGCCGCGTGGTCGGTTGGGAACGTCCCTAGTTACCGTCGAGCGGAGTCCACGCCGACCGTAGATCCGGTTGCGCGTCAGGATTTACCCCGTCGAGCAAACGTATGAAATCTTCGCCGGAAATGTAGCGGCCTTTGAGCGAGCGCGTGAACGGCGTCACCATTTGCAAATCGATAAATCGGATATCCGCCGCGAGTAAGCGGTCCCTTAGCATGAGAAAAGGAAATTTGGCGTCGTCGATCTGATCGTAGAAGACGCTGTCGAGACTCATGCGGCCGTCTTTGAAAGTTCCGTACGTGCCGCCCGTGAGCCTCGCGTTTTGCCAGCTCTCGAAACTATAGGCGACGCCTTCTCTTTGTAGATTCAAAAAATTAGCGATTTTTTCTTCGGTGACGCGATTGTTCTGCGGCGCTTGGCCTATACGCTGTTGGTCCTTGGTTCGCGTTAGCACTTCTTCCATGCGCTCGTTTGTTCTTACTTCTAGTCCTACTTGGCGGGCTTGCGTCCGCGCGTAAAAATTCAATTTCTTGAAAGTGCGACTTTCCTTCGCGTTCATTTCTTCGAGCAGGAGTACGCCACGTGACTTCGGGAAAAACCACCCGTCCTGACGAAAGTGCGCCGGTTCAAATTTAAAGTACTGCGTGCGCTTTATCGCCAACGGTTCAAAACGCGAGGCCACGAGGTCTGCCGAGAGCCGCACGGCCTTCCCCTCGTCATCAATTTCGAAAATGGCACGATCCGGGATAGAAGCGGCGAACTCGGTGGCTTGCGCGTCGCTGAATTCTTTAAGGTTTACGCCGGGCGCGACGATGTACAGGCCGGTCATCGCGGGATTGAAGATGATCTCGCGGTTTTGGCTACGCAGAAGTTCGAGGCGCGCACGCGACGCGCGAACCAGTTCGAGCCCCGAAAGCGCCGACCAGTCTACCTCGTCGCCCGTTCCCGGTTTTGGATCACGCAAGATATCCGGCACGCGTGAGATAAGATAATCCGTTTCGATCGCCTCCTCGAGACTTGCGACCACGAAGATTTTCACGTTCCACTGCAAGATCCCGAGGCGCGCCGCTTCGGTGATCGCGGCGGGCGAAGCCGCGGGCGTGGTACCGAGAAATCCTCGGCGGCCCAAACCGCTTAGCCGGTCGGGCCACGCCGGATCGGAAGCAACGCGATCGCCGGCGGAGCCCGCCATCGAAGTCAAATCGGCGCGGCAGAAGTTTGCGTCGCCGTCGACGCCGGCCCATGACGAAACGGCGAACGTGACAACGATTAAAATTAGGATCGCTTTAATGAGCGTCGTCCCAGTTGAGGCCCGCGCCGACGTTTACTTTGAGCGGCACACGAAGTTCGTGCACGTTCTCCATAATTTTTTTGATGTCTTCGCAGAGCTCGGCGGCGTCTTCCTTTGGGCATTCGAAAATCAATTCATCGTGCACTTGTAAGAGCACCGGCACGGGCAAGCTTTCGTGCACGCGGATCATCGCGAGCTTAACGAGATCACTCGCCGTGCCTTGGATGGGCGCGTTGATCGCGGCGCGCTCGCCGCCCCGCCGGATGTTCGGGTTTTGGCTTTTGAGCTCATCGAGGTAGCGGCGGCGGCCGAATAAAGTTTCGACGTAGCCTTTTTCCATCGCTTCCCGAACCGTTTCTTCCATGTAGCGCTTCACACCCGAAAATCTTGTGAAGTAGCGTTCGATTATTTCGGTGGCCTCTTTGCGGGGAATGCCCAGCACGTCGGCCAAGCCGAAAGCCCCCTGCCCGTACGCTAAGCCGAAGTTTACGGCCTTAGCGATGCGCCGGTGATTGGCGGTGACGTCTTTGAGGTCGATCGCGAAAATTTCGCTGGCGGTGGCGGCGTGAATATCGAGGTCATCGCGGAAAGCGCGCGACAAGCCTTCGTCGCCGGTGATGTGCGCGAGAATCCGCAATTCAATTTGCGAGTAATCCGCCGAGATCAGCACGTTGCCCTCGTCGGCGATGAAGGCTTTGCGAACTAAGCGGCCCCGCTCGGTGCGGATCGGGATATTTTGTAAGTTAGGATCGGTGCTCGAGAGCCGCCCGGTCGTCGTCGCCGCTTGGTTGAGTTTGGTATGGACGCGGCCTGTTTTAGGGTCGGCCATCGCGGGTAGAGCGTCGACGTAAGTGCTTTTAAGTTTCGAAAGTTCGCGGTACTCCAAAATGAATTTCGCGATGGGGTGCTTATCGGCCAGCGCTTCGAGCACGTCGCTGTTCGTAGAAAATCCGGTTTTAGTTTTGTGCCCGACGGGAAGTTTTAATTTTTCGAATAAGATGGCGCCGAGTTGCTTGGGACTGCCGATGTTGAAAGTCTCGCCGGCGGAATCGTGGATCTCTTTTTCGAGACGTTTAACGTCTTCGCCCAAAAGTTTGCCCTGGCGCGCGAGCTCAACGGAATCTACTTTAATGCCTTTGAGTTCCATGTCGACCAGTACCGGTACGAGCGGCAACTCGAAGCGGTCAAACACGCTGATGCCGTCCTGCCCGACCATCTTTTGCCGGAGTAAAATTTCGAGCTCCTGCTGCGCGGTCATTTGATCGGCCATCGTGCACAGATCGGGCAAACGTTTGCCGCAGTATTGCTCGTAGATTTCCTCGAAAGGCGGAATGGAATTAGCGCGCACGATGTAAGCCGCGAGCATGCTGTCCCAAACGACGGTCTGGTTCACGCAGTTGAGACTCTTGAGCACCTTCTTGATGTCGTAGCCCTTCCACTTCAAATTCTTGCGGCAAAGTGCTTCGCCGATTTCTTCGTCGCTCGAAGGCACGCGAACCACGACGCCTTTGATGCCGAGGTAAAGTCCCCGCTCATTCATCAGCGCCCAGATCTCTCCGTAGGGTTCGACTTTTTCTTTGAGCTCGTCGAGGGTCCATTGCTCTTCGGTCCACTCTTGCGGCTCGCCCGCTTTGCCTTTCCCGGATTTGCGGGCCTTGGTGGTTGGGGCGGGTGCGGGTGCGGATACGGCCGTCGCGGGCTCGGCGCTCGCGGCCGCGCCCTTTTTCTTTTTGTCTTTTACTTTGACGACGGGGCGGCCGGTGACCGGGTTGTCGGGCGCGGCCGTCGAGTCGGCGAAGATCTTGCGTTCAAAACTTCCGAAGCCGAGCTCTTTCAAGAGTTCGCGCACCGGTTCGGTCTCGAGCGGCTTCATGCGCAGCTCGGTAAACTCGGTACCGAGTTCGACGTCGGTGACGATGGTCACGAGTTTGCGCGAGAGAAATGCCATCTCTTTATTTTCGATGAGCTTCTTTTGGTTTGCGCCTTTGATCTTGTCGATGTTTTCGTAAATGCCGTCGAGCGTTTGGTACTCTTGCAATAGTTTGCTGGCGCCCTTCGGCCCGATGCCACGTACGCCGGGCACGTTGTCACTCGAGTCGCCGACCATCGCGAGGTAATCGATGAATTGATCGGGACGCACTTCGTATTTGGTTTGCACGCCGTCGCTGTCGGTGCGCAGGTCCTTCATCGTGTCGTAGAGCGAAACGCCCGGGCGCACGAGCTGCGCGAAATCTTTATCGCCGCTGACGATGACGGCGTTCACGTGTTCGCGCACGGCGTGCATCGCGAGCGTGCCGATGACGTCATCGGCTTCAAAGCCCGCTTTCTCGGCCGTGGCGATGCCGAGCGTTTCCGTTAATTTTTTGAGGTAAGGAATTTGCGGCACGAGCAGCGGCGGCATCTCGTCGCGGTTTGCTTTGTATTCGGTGTACATTTCGCTGCGGAACGACGGTTCTTTATTGTCGAAGCAGTAGACGAGGTAATCGGGTTTCACTTCGCGGATCAGCTTAAGCGACATCGCGAGGAAACCGTAAAGCGCGTTGGTCGGCATTCCTTTGTCGTTGGTCAGGGGCGGGATCGCAAAAAACGCACGGAAAAACATGTTGCTCGCATCGACGAGATAAAGATTCTTCATGCGCCAAGTACTAC
>CANEZP010000022.1 GCA_947444305.1 Pseudobdellovibrionaceae bacterium
GTTGTGAAAAGAAAAAAATCGCGCGCTAAAAATAGCCCTAAGCCCGAGCGTTTGGAAAAATTCGAAAACTATTTCGATTCTGTTTACTCTGAGCGGTGGTCCAAACTTCGGGAAGCCTTGCTGGGCGAGCCCGTGCGCGAGATTCTCGCCAATCCGTTCGGCAACGGACTGCAAGACTATCGTCTCGACGCCGCTTCGCTTTTGCCGGCGAAGCAAATGGACGCACGCGCCGGTGAACGCATCGCGGATTTTTGCGCCAGCCCCGGCGGTAAATCCCTCGCGATGATTTTTCATTCGAAAGGCGAAGCGCATTTCAGCTGCAACGATTTATCGCCCGGGCGTATTCAAAGATTGAAAGCCGTTTTTCACGATTGCTTACCGCCGGAAATCTTTCGCCGCGTGGACATCACGAAAAGCGACGCCGGCCGCTGGGGCATTCACCGTAAAGAAGAGTTCGATAAAATTTTAGTCGACGCGCCTTGCTCGGGCGAACGGCATCTTCTGCAATCACCGCAAGAGCTCGGCCGATGGTCTATGAAAGGCGTTAAGGGTTTGGTCGTGCGGCAACACGCGCTGCTTTGCTCGGCGCTCGATTGTCTGAAGCACGGCGGGCGCTTGGTGTATTCAACCTGCTCCGTCAACCCGATGGAAAATGACGGCGTGATTGATCGCCTCAAAGAGAGTCGTCCCGGATTGTTTCGCGTCGTCGATATTAACGAAAGCATGGGCGAAGCAACGGCAAACGGTTGGATCGTCTTGCCGGACGTAGCCCCGGGCGGGCCGATCTACCTCAGCGTTCTTGAAAAACTTTAGAAAGTACCGATCGACAAGTGAAAGCGGAATATTTTTTCGAAGGGTTTTTGATCACGCTCGGGCCGAAGTTTAAAAGCTAAGTCGAGCGCTAGCGGTCCGACCGGTGTGTTGTAACGATAACCGACGCCGGCCGCGTCGCGGTAGGTGCGTTCGAAATCGAAGCCGCTGATGCGAACGCCGGCGCCGTCGTAAAACACCACGCCCCCGTGCACGTCGACGATGGGAAAACGAATTTCCGAACGGAACAAATAATATTGCGAGTTGGAATCGATCAATCTTTCGTTCCGGCGCGTGACCGCGAACTGGCGGCCGTTCTTATCGATCTGATCTTTCGGAATCCGTTCGTTCACGCTGGCCGAATCGAAACCGCGAACGGTGTAGATTCCGCCGAAGATAAAGGCGTAACTGGTCGGTACGCCGCTCCCGGGCTCATCACTCAGATTTCTTAAGTAACCACCGCGGACGGAGTTGGCCCAGACGATCTTCGTATCGGCCACACGTTTGTAATGCGTAAAGCTAGCCTCCGCCCTGAAAAACTCTACGCCGTTGGAGCTACCTAAACCAGGATTTGAATAATCAAGACTTAGACGGGTGAGTGAGCCGCGCGTGGGCAAAAATCGGTTATCGCTGTAATCGATGTCGAGCGTAGGGCCCACGGTGGCGATTTGCAGCTCCGTACAGGCAACCTTCTGGGGATTCGGGCTTTCGTTATTTCCCAAACAACGCCCACGCCGTTCGCGCTCGCGACTTAATTCCAAACTCCAGGCTTTCCAGGTCAGCCGCGTGTGGCGGGTCAAATCACGCTCGGCTAAAAGATCAATCCGGTTAATCGTCGTGATCGGCGTAACTTCGTTAAGCTTTTGGTACTGAAAGACGCGCTCGGAACGAGTCAGGTTCACGCGGCCGCGCGTACGCGTGTCGAAAAGAAAAGGCTCGAGGTAACCGGCGGTGACTTCGCTCTCGAGAAAGTTAATCTGCGCGATGTTCTGCTTAACCTCGACGCGCCCGCTGATCGCGCGGCCGGTGCCCCACAAGTTATTGTAGGAAAGCCCGGTGAAACCGCGCAGGGTAAGATTACGTTCGTCGTTGATACCGCCCCCGAAGCGGAAGACTCCGGGGTCTCGCTCGGTGACCGAGATCACCAAGGTGCGCTCGGCGACGGTGGTATTTTCTTCCAGCGTGCGGATGCCCGCGCGCGAGAAAAGTCCCATCTTGTTCAAACGCACGGTCGCGTCGTCGATTTTATCGGGCGTGAGGATGTCGCCCACTTTCAAATTGGCTTCTTTTAAGATGACCCGCGTTTTCGTAAACGAGTTGCCCTCGACCGCGATGGAATTGATTCGAATGCGTGGTCCTTCGTAAACCCGGTAGAGCACCCGGGCTTGCGTACCCTTTTCGTTGTACTGAATGACGTCGTCGGTTTCGTTCAGCAGACGCATCTCGAGAAAACCTTGCGTGCGGTAAAAGCTCTTCAGGCGGACCAACGAAGCTTCGAAGTCGTTCAATTTTAAAGGCGTGTTGGTTTCGAGCTGAGTAACCTTCGCCAACTCAAAGCTCGAAAAGAAGCGATTGCCTTCGAAGTCGATCGAGCGAATTTGTGTCTGGGAACCTTCTTCAAGCAGCAAAAAGATAGTGGCGGCGTCTTTCTTGTCGCTGTATTCCACCCGCGATGATAGCGCACGCGCACGCAGAAATCCTTGGTTGCGCAGTTCGGTCACTAAGTTCTTAAAGCCGTTTTCGAGATCGGACCGGTTGTAGTACCCTTTGCCGACGAGGGTGGAGCTGTTATGGCGAATGAAGTCTTCGTAATATTTTGAGCGCCGTGAAATGCGGCCCGACACTTCGATCTTGTTGATCTTTACCCGCCGGTTTTCGTTGATCGTGTAATAGACGCGCTTCAAAAACGTGTTCGCCGGATTCATGACCTTCGTGTCGATCTGAATGTTCGGAAAACCTTTCGCCAGGTACGCCCGGCGTAATCGTTCGGCGCCTTCGCCGGCGGGATCCACGTTCTTACGCTCGCGGTTAGACATATCGAGCGCGCGGTTCAAATCGGTGAGCGTAAGTTTGCCGCCGGTCGGCGGGGCGGGGTCTTTGGTATCGAACGTGGGGCCGTTGAAGTAAAACTCCCACCGGTAAGGGTCGCGTACTTCGATCTGAATGTAAGCTTCCGTTTTCGCATCGTTGTACTTTGCTTCCGGCGCTTGGACGTCGGTGGCGAGGTAACGATTGTCGGTGAGAAAAGCGTCGATATCGGTTACGAGCTTCTGCCCGCGCTCGGTAGTCAACGGACGGTTGAGCACTCGCCGGAAGCGCCTGTTCAGCTTTCCGCGTAGATCCGCGTTCGGCGTTTCGAAGTAGAGACCTTTGATCCGGCAGACGGCGCCTTCTTGGATGTCGATGTTCAAAAGGATGTTCTGGTTCTCGGTCTTATTGAACGACAGTTCGACCACGGCGTTAAAGTAGCCTCGCTCGCCGTAGAGATTTTTTATCTTTTCGGCGGCCGCGACGGCTTTTTTGCGGTCGAAGCGGTCACCGTTTTTGATCTCCATGGCTTCACGCAAGTCACTTGGTTCAAGCTCAGAGACGCCGTTAAACACCACGTCTTCGATCAAACGCAATGGTTTGCCGGTGATCTCAATTTGGCCGCCGGCTTTGCGTTCGACGAATATGTTTTCGAAAGTGCCCTGGTTCATCAAGACGCGAATCGCTTCGTCGAGCAAAGCGTACTCGGGGGTGCCGGTCACGAACAGCGCGGGTAAATCTTTGCGGAGGCGGGCCTCGTCGGCGGGAGTAATGTTACGGAAAGTGACGGCCGCGGCGGGGAGCGCGAAAAAAACCAGGGCGAAGAGTAATAAAATTCTTGAACGCCCGATCACTTAAATTGCACCTTATATTCCAGATCCAAGCCGAAGACGTTCTGCACTTCGGTGGTTTCGATATTTCGTTCTTTGCCGTCCCACGATCCGATGACCGAGACGTTTTTGTTCATCTTATACTCAAGCCGAACGTTGTTGGTAGGATTCGCTTGCAGCGTGCTGCTCGCCGAGGCGCCGAACTTCGGCGTCCATTGCTTCGAGAGCGTGACTTTAGGTCTCGAAGCGTTATCCGGCGTGGGTTGCGAGGAGGAGACTTTTAGGTCTACGCCGAGTGAATCCTTCAAGCGGCGACCGCCGGCCTTTTGCAGGATCGCCGCGCCGACCGCGGAAGACGTGTTGCTAGCCTGTTGTTCGCTGGTGCTGGTGTCGAGCCCCGTTCCCGTCACGCCGAGCGCGAGCAGCGAAACGATTTCGCGCTGACTTAGCGGCGGTTGCGAACTCAGCGCGATTTGCGGCGGCTTCGCACGGCCCTGCACCAGAAGGGCGACGTCGTATTGATGTTCGGTGTTCCGTTGTTGCTCGTCTTGAACGTTTTCGGTCACGCGGGTCGTCGCGGTCAGGTAGAGCTTCGGGTTATCGGGCGGCATCTTGTCGTACTCGACGTAGCCGCTGGTGATTTCGAACGGCGTATCGCGAAAGAAAACTTTGCCGCCGACCTGGGGGGTGAGCGTGCCGTCCAAGATTAAACGCTCCGGCACGCCGGAAGCTTTGACCTGACCGCTGACCTGCGCTTGCACCAGCGAATTGTTTACGAGCACCGGGTTTTTGAGATTCACGTCGACCAAAAAAGTAAAAGGATGGAACAATTCCTGATTCAGAAATTTCGGCAGGTACGCGCTCGCTTTAACACTTTGCTCGCTCGAGACGGGATCGCCGAACTCATAAATGATTTCGCCGCCGCCGACTTGGTAATTGATGTCCAACACGTAGGGAAATTGCGGGCCGCGGATCGCGACCGTGCCCGAACCGCGCGTACGGAAACCTTCGGGCACGTTCAGCTTCACGTCCGAAAAAGTACCTTTGATATCGACCGGGCGATTTTCGCCGGCGAAGGTGATCTTACCGTCGGCGGCGAGTTTACCGCCCGCAAGATCGGCCCGCACGGTGTTGAGCAAAATTTGATTGTCGTTGAAAAGGACATCGGCGCGAACGTTCGAGAAAGGGTGGTAGAACTCGGTGAACTTCGCGTAGCCACGCTCAATGTAAGCCGAACCGCTGACGGTCGGCTTCATCATCGTTCCGCCGAAGTCCATCGATAGGGAAGCGTAACCGCGAAGATCCGCGATGAAGGGCGTGAACAGGCCGAGCAACGACAAATCGACCTTGCCGTTGACGGAAGCGTTCAGCGCATCTTTGCGTAAGTTCACTAAATCTAATTTCAAGTAACTGTCGCCCGACGAGATGGCGAAATTGTCGGAGTTGAAAACGCCGCCGCGTACGTTCATCAGCATCGGTTTCTCGGCGGCCATTTGCTTGCCGCCTTTTCGAATCATGAACTCGTCGACCTTCACCTGACCGCTCGAATTCCAAAAACCGCCGGTCGGGGCTTGCAGCGCGATTTCGCCGCTAACTAAGGTGTTGAAATCAAGCTGGCGGGCAGACTTCGAAACCAACGAGAAAGCGGTAGTAAAATCCCACTTTTTCGCTTTGAGGTTGAACGCGAACGGGGCCTGTTCGTCGTAGGGGAGGACGAAGTCGGTCAATAACGTCGTGCCTAGGAATTGCCCCGAGCCTTCCATGCGATCGCTTAGGAAGTTCAATTTATAAACCGAATCCTCGGCCGGTTGGTCGCCTAAAACGACGCGCGAGAGACGGCCGTTCAGTTCAATGCGCGGCTTCGGCAATTGTCCCTTGATCAGGACGGTCATATCGCTAAGACCTTGGATATCTAAGCCGAGCGCCAATACGTTTTCGGATTGCTCGAGCCGGAGAGCGCGCGCGACGACCACGGTATCGATCATACCTTCGGGGGTGATCTGGCCTTTCAATTCGGCGGCGCCGGAAGATTTCGTTAAGTGGATCCGCTCACTTTGTACCAAGCCGTCGACCGAGCGGACGTTAAAAACCAATTCGTCGAAAGTTTCCTTCGCGATCTCTCCGCGAAAAAAGCTCGACTGCATCGTGTAGCTCATTTTGCGGAAGGCGAAGGGTCCCGACGCCTCGATCTTACCGGTGCCCGTTCCGTTGGTCGCGAAGGGCAGTTGAACTTTACGCTGGAACATCGATTGAATATCACGCAAGTCGATAAAGGGAATGTCGGCCTTTACCGCGAGGGTCGCCGCCCGCAGATCGATCAGCATATTCCCGTTGAAGCGGCTGACTTGATATTGACCCTGAACGTTATCGAAACGAAGTTGGCCGGCTTTGTAGCCGACCTTCGCGCCTAGTGCGCCGAGCGGGTAATCTTCCAGCCAAAAATCTTTGGCGTCGACGTTCATCGCGATGGTTGCATAACTACCGTTGCCGGTCGTCGACCCGATGATATTGGCCTGACCTTCAAACTTAAGATTAGCTAAGTTTTTAACGTCGGCAAAATCGACATTGTCGCCGTTGTAATTGATCTTGAAACCGGTTTCGTAATTGATGACCCCGTTACTCGAACCCTTTGAGTTTTTGCCGACTTGCAAATCGGCTTTGTACTCGACCTCTTGCGCGTTGATCTTCACTTGGCCTTGGGACCGCAGGTCTAAAACTTCGATGATCGTGCTTTTCTTCGGCGCGCCCGAGTGAACCCATGCGCGCGGCGATTTTATTTTGGCATCGCACTTCACTTCGAGCGGTTCTTTGAGTGTGCCTTCGCAAGTAGCATCGCCGCTCACCGCCAAGAAGACGGGGACTTCTTTTTTAAAGCCAAGATTTTTTAAAAATTGGCCGAGCTCGGCGTTCGTCACCGATAGATTCGTGCTGAAGGCCGGTTTAGGCTCAAGCTGGAGTTTCAGCTTCTCGAGCCGTGCTTTGCCCGATGAGTTTTGCAACTCGAGTAAGTCGGACGTGACGGTCTTTAAATCGGAACTGAGGTGCCCCTTGATTCCGCCGACGACGTATTTAGAAATCATGACGTCTTGGGTGTTGAGATCGACGTTGAACAAGTAACCTTTATCTTTTCTCAACTCGATGCCGAGGTCGAATTCGGTATTGCCGGACAACGCCGGTAATTTCGGCGCGAGGAAAAAAATCTTTTCCCAAGTGTTGAGGTCGGCCAATTCGAATTTCGCGCGGGCGTCGAACGCACCGTTGTCGAACCGGCCTACCGAAAAATCACCGTTGAAACGGCCCGAGGCGACCACGTAGCTGTCGTCGGCTTTCAGTTTAAACGCCGACACTTGCGCTTCCTGCGCTTCGAATAAGGCCCTGAGTTCAAGCTGTACATTCAGCGGGGCAACGGGCCCGCTGGGCTTTACGAGTACGCGCGGGGCCTGCATTTCTACGAACAAAGATTGATACCTGTTCTCGACCGCAAGATTTAGATCCGCGACGCGAAAGACGACGTTTTGCGGATCGAGCCGGCCTTGGATCTGCACGCGCTCTAAGATAATCTCATCGATCGGGAGTTTGTAGATCTGCTCAAAATCAAGTTTGAAGCTGCGCGGCCCTTTGCTCTCGAAAAGATCCGGTTTCAAAAAAACATTGAGTTCGGAGTCGCGAATAAAAACCTGGCTTAAACGCACTTCGCCGCGCAATAGGGGAAGGATCGCCAGTCGCGCGCCGGCTTCTTTCAACCGGGCGGGGGCGATGTACCGGTTGAGCGGCGCCTGCGCCAATAAGCGCACGTCCTCGAGCACGATACCGAGCGGTATCAAATGGAAGTTCAATTTGCGCGCGAAGATGCGCACCGGGGAATGGGTATCGCTCAAACGCTCAACTTCGACGAGCAGGAACGATTCGATTTTGGGCAGATGATAATTGTAACTGAAACCCAGCAGGAAGCTAAAGCCGGCGAGCAACGATAAGCGTAAGGCCAGCTTCCGTTTGATCATTCCCAGCTTACTCCCGCGGTCCATTCCAAGATCAGCGCGTGCGCCGACCGGTAATTAGAACGCACGCGGACGATCGATTGCATAATCTCTAGCGCCGTCGAATGCTGGCCGAGCTCGTGCAAACATTGCGCGCGTAAATACGAAACCGCGAAAGTGCTTTCCGGATCTTCGATGTATTTCACTTCTAAAACGTTCAACCATTCGAGAGCTTCCACAAAGTGGCGGGCGCCGGTCAAGAATTCAGCCTTCAGCCAATCGTTGGAAGCGTTCGGGGGCGACCAGGCGAGAATGTCGGCGGCGCGGGCGGGGTCTTCGATGAACCAAAAAGCGATGGCGAGGTCCGTCGCGATGTTGCGGTTCTGAAGGATCAGCTTTTCACCCTCGGTCATGAAGGTCCTTAACATTTCATCGTCGGCGCCGCTCGGGGCGGTGCGGGTGCGATCGAATCTCTCGTCACCGAGCTGGGCGATGTGCGTGCTCAAGACGTTGCGTGCCCACTCTTCGTCGTATTCAAGTTTGATTTTTTGCAGGTCGGGATCGTCGGGGTAAAGTTCGACCATCCGTTGCAACACGCGACCGGCTTGTTCGGCCATGCGCTGGTTTTTAAGGAACTCGAACTTGTCGATCATGTTGGACTTAAACTGCTTTTGCTCTTTGACCTTCGCTTCGAGAAGTTCGTTGCGGATACCGGGAAAACGTTTGTCCCACTTGTCCCAATCACGGCTCGCGAACAGATCTTCGAAGGCGCCTTGTTTTTTCAAACCCTTAAGTACCGACTCGATCACGGCGCTTTTCGGTTGAATGAGGGCCGCGGCGGCTAAATTAATGAGCATGTCGTAGGGAATGCGTTCTTTCGCGTCGAGGGCTTCTTTTACCGCCGCCATCAAAGTGGCGTGGCGGTGAGTATTGAAAAGATATGCGAAGAAGGGGCGTTTCTCGTCCCACTCGAGGTGCGGGCTGGTCAACGCCGCGATGATTTTGGTCACGGTCGCCTGCGGGGAAAGCTTCCGCTTTAGAAGGCTGCGTAATTCGAGTTCGTTGATCGATTCCAAATGATTATATCCCGCCGCATTAAGACGCAAACCTCCAGCGGGAGGACAGCGGTCTTCCAATTTTCTATCTTTATATTGTGATACATTATTTAGCCAGGCCGCGAGGCCTGACCTGATGCGCCAACGCCGCGGAAAGCGTCACTTATTTGTAGCTGATGCGCTCGACGTAAGCCCCGTCCTCGGTGCTGATTTTTAGAACATCACCTTCACCGATGTGGAGCGGGACCTGGGCGACGTAGCCGGTCTCCATCGTAGCGGCTTTGTAGGTGTTGGTTACCGTATTGCCCTTGTGGCCGGGATCCGTTTGCACAACTTTGAGCGCGACCGATTTCGGCATTTCGACGCCGACGGCGCGGTCGTTGAAGAAGCAAACGCTGACGACCAAATTTTCCGTCAAATAATTGGCGGAGTCGCCGAGCAGTTCAGCGCTGAGCGAGACCTGTTCGTAAGAAGTTTGATCCATGAAATTGAAGCCGCCCTCGTCTTTGTAGAGGAAGCCCATGTCTTTGTAGGCGACGTCGGGAACACCGAATTTTTCACCCGACTTGAACGTACGCTCAAGGTTTGCGCCGGTGATGAGCTGCTTTAGTTTCGTGCGCGTGAACTGATTGCCTTTACCCGGCTTCACGTGCTGGAAATCGACCACGTTGTAGGGTTGGCCATCGATCAAAACTTTTAAGCCTTTTTTGAATTCGCTTAGATCAATCATTACGGTCCTTGAGTTTAGTGAAACTCAAGATTTAATAGAATCTGCGGACGATGTAAATCTCTAAGAATGACGTTGCACGCGCGCTAAGAGGTGGCGCAGGAGATCGATCTTGCCGTCGAGCTCTTCTTTCGCCCGGCTGGGGAGCTCAACGTCCGAAAGGTCTTCGGGTTGGTAGGCACGCTGGTTGACCAGTTTTAAGCGTTTGATGATCTCGGGGTGGGCGCCGAAGGACCGTTCAGATTCCTGCAACGCCGCCGACGCTTTCTCGATGTCATTGCGTACGATAAAGGCATCGACCAGGGACAGGATTCGCTCGAGCTCCGAGCCCTGCCGCTCGCCCACGGGCCTTAGCGGAGCGGGATCTTCGGTGCGCAAATAGTCGATCTGCGGGATTTGTTTCATCTCGAACAAGTCGTCTTCGTACTCGTCGGCCGTGAGCGATTCAAGTTTGCGCACGGCCTTCATCGCCTTCTCGTTGTTGGGCGCTAAGAACAGCACCATCTTAAAAGAGCGAAGGGCTTCCTTCGGCTTTTGCGCTTTCAAATAGCATTCGGCCAGGAGCGAATGCGCGAGGATATTGTCGGGGGAGAGGTCCACCGCTTTTTCGAGTTCTTCGAGTGCTCCGTTCGCGTTCTCGCGATCTAGAAAAACTTTTGCTAATGCTATGCGTCCGCCGCCGAAATTGGGATTGTACTGCACCCCGCGCACGGCGATACGAAAAGCCTCTTCCAGTAATCCCATTTTGCGGTACGCTTCGGTAAGCGGCGCGAACACTTGGGACTTCGGATCTTTCTGTAAGAGCAGTTGATACTTTTCGATGAGGTCGGCTTCAATTTCGTGCATTGCCTATAAGTTTCGCATTTTAATTTGGACGTAGCAATAGGTTGTGGGTTTTGCCTTAGGTAAAAATGCAGGTAAATATGCAGGTAACTATACGGTGGATTTGATATTAGGTTTAGATCCGGGAACCAGAAACGCGGGCTTCGGCATCGTCTCGGTCGATGGCGATCGCATCCGCTACGTCGATTGCGGTGTCATCAAGTTGCGCGAAGACCACGCCCTCGGCCCACGTCTGCACGTTTTGAACGAGGGGCTGCAATCTATTTTTAGCCGCCATCGCATACACACAACGGTTGTGGAAAAAGTCTTTTTCGGCAAAAATGCCGACAGCGCATTCAAGCTCGGGCACGCCCGGGGAGTTTGCCTGATGGCGGCCGCGGCCGCCGGTGCCGGCATTGAAGAGTACGCGGCAAAGTACGTCAAAAAATGCGTCACGGGCACGGGTGCCGCTTCGAAAGAACACGTGCAGATGATCGTGCTCGCGGCACTCAACATGAAACCGCAAGTGATGGCGGCCGATGCTTCGGATGCGTTAGCCCTGGCGATCACGCACGCACGGCTCCGCGATATTAATGCCAGGGTGAAGCGCGCTCTGGAAAAGGAGAATGAACTTTGATCGGTTATTTACAAGGTCGGCCGCTACGTTTCGGGACCGACCATTTGATTTTACTTGTCCAGGGCGTCGGTTACGAAGTGCACTGTTCGACCCAAAGTTTGCAAGATCTCGAAGGCAAAACCTTCGTTGAAGTTTGGGTGCACACGCACGTGCGCGAAGATGCGTTTACGCTTTTCGGATTTTCGTCGGAGGACGAGCGCGCTTTGTTCCAATCCTTAACCAAAGTAAACGGCGTCGGCCCGAAAAGCGCGTTGAACATTCTTTCCGGCGCGCCGACTAAGCAGATCGTGCAGTGGATCGAAGATTCGAACACCGGCGCGCTTTCAAAACTGCCGAAGATCGGCAAGAAGACGGCCGAGCAAATTGTTTTGACGTTACAAGGCAAATTCGTGCGCGCCGAAGCGGGTTCCGCGTCCTCGCGCTTTACGGCCCGCCCGCAAATCGTCTCGGCGCTCGTGAACTTGGGCTTCCGGCTTGGCGACGTCGAAAAGGTGGTCGATCAAATGCCCGCCGACACCGACCTCGAAGGCGGCTTGCGCAGCGCCCTCTCGGCTTTGACCCAGTGATTGGAATTTGAATATGGATATCGAGCGCTACATCGACGGCGATAAAAAAGAAGACGACGGCAATCTCGAAGTAACGCTTCGCCCGCAGGCGTTCGAGGACTTTCCGGGCCAAGACAAAGTGAAGCAAAAGCTTAAAGTGTTCACGTCCGCCGCGAAAAAACGCGAGCAACCGATGGATCACGCGCTGCTTTGCGGTCCTCCCGGTTTGGGCAAGACGACGCTGGCGCATATTTTAGCGAATACGCTCGGCGCCGATTTCAAATCGACCTCGGGTCCGGCGCTTCACCGCAAAGGTGACCTCGCGGCCATCCTGACTTCATTGAAGCCCGGTTCCGTTTTCTTCATCGACGAGATTCATCGCTTGAACCGGGACGTCGAAGAATACCTTTACAGCGCGATGGAGGATTTTTACATCGACATCGTGACCGGGGATGGACTCGGCGCGCGCTCGATGCGCTTCGCACTCGCGCCGTTCACGTTAGTCGGTGCGACGACGCGTGCGGGTTTGCTTAAAGCACCTTTTCGCGATCGTTTCGGCATCGTTGAACGTTTGAGTTTTTATGACCGCGAATCGCTAGTCACGATCCTAACTCGATCGGCTGAATTGCTGGCCATCCGCCTTGACGCTTCGGGCGCGGATCAAATCGCGAGGCGTTCGCGCGGCACACCGCGGGTTGCGAATCGTTTGTTGAAGCGGGTTCGCGATTACGCCGACGTGCACGGCGACGGGCACATTGACGCCAAGCTTGCCGAATACGCGCTTAACGAACTCGAGGTCGATCAATTAGGTTTAGATCCGATGGATCGGCGGATCTTGCAATTGATCCAAGATAAGTACGGCGGCGGGCCGGTCGGGATCGATACTTTATCGGCCGCCCTTTCCGAAGAAGCCGACACGCTTGAGGAAGTTTACGAACCGTTTCTTCTGCAGGAGGGGCTGATTCAAAAAACTCCACGCGGGCGAACGATCACCGAACTGAGCCGGCAGCATCTTAAGAAGATCGAGTCTTAGAATTCTCATTTCGAAACGCCCGAACGTTCACAGAACAAAATTTTTCGGCGTGGTTATATTTGAACTGAAAGATATAAGTACGCGAATTCTCTGGATATACAAATTCAGTAGGGTTGCCCGTCGTTCACAAATTACGTTTATTCCGGTTGCGGGATGACGATGGGCGTCGTATTCTGAATTCACCAAATAACTAAATAAACACCCCAAATACAAATGCCCAGTTTCGCCGGTCTAACCCACCGGCGAAACATTTTTCAGCGCCTTATCGTGAGACGAAGCGTTCACAGAATTAGGGCCCGCCGCGCAAGATTGCTAACATTATAAGTAGGGGAGCATTCACCAAATGTCGGAAGCTAAGGTTCTCGGTGCGCGCACTTCACCGGACATTTTCAACTACCACGAGTATCGTGCGTTCCTGCGCGATCAGCTCCAGTATTTGAAAGCTTCGCAAAACATTTCTCTTCGTCAGATCGGAAAACTAAGCGGCGTGAGCGATAGCTATATCTCCATGGTCGTCTCGGGCCATCGCCGTTTGAGCGAAGAACAACTTAAAAAGTTGGTGCCGGCACTGCAGCTCGAACGTTCGGAAGCCTCGTACCTTTCGTGGTTGATCTCCGTCGTCGACGCCGAATCTCCCGAAGCCCAGCTCGAAGCACTTAAAAAGATTCAACGCTTTCGCGGTTACCAAAATCTAAACCCGCTCGAAATTGAAACGTACAAATACCTCGAGCACTGGTACCACATCGCGATTCGCGAATTAGCCCAGGTCACCGGCTTCAATCCCGATCCGAAATGGGTGCAGGCGGCGTTAAGATATAAAGTTGCGTTGCCGGAAATTAAAGAAGCGTTGAACTTCTTGGTCGAACATAAATTCTTAGAACGGGATGCCTCGGGCAAGCTTTCCAAGCCCGATAAACTCGTCCAGTGCAAAACCGGCGTGCTTAAAGCCGCGCTCACTAAATTCCACACCGAGATGCTCACGCTCGCGGCGCAATCCATTTCCGAGATCGAAAGCGAAGAGCGTAACATTAGTGCCTTCACCACGGCCATCCCCAGCGAAAAAGTGCCGGAGGCCAAGCGCATTCTTGAAGAAGCGCGGCAAAAAATAATCGAGCTCGCGCAAAATTCCGGCGAGGGCGACGTCGTTTATCATTTTGGGTTTTTAGCTTTTCCGTTGAGTCATAAATCTGGGGGCAAGTCTTGAAAGCAGTACGTACAATAATGATGAGCACGGTCACCGCCGCGGTTCTTGTTTCCTTTCAGAATTGTAGTCCGGTCTCGAACGGCAGCCGCGGCCCCGCGGGCATCGAGATGCAGCAGCAGACGGGCGGCACCACCACCGATAACCCCAAGCCTACGGTGCAGGTCTCGATCATGCCCCATTCGGTCGCGGCGGTCGGCGAACTCACGATCTGCGTTGAAGACGTAAGATTCAAACGCGAATCGGTGCAAACCTTAGGCGGCCACTCATTCCGCACGAACTCGGTCGGTGACAACGATTTACGCAAAGCCGGTAAGGACCTGGCGAGAAAACTGCGCGGGCGTGACATCACGATCGTGAAAGAAGGAACTTTCATCGACGCGTTCAGCCTTCCGCGCGGAGATTACAATGTCGTCGAGCTTATCTTGGATGACGAATGCGAAGCCGATAAAAGTCTAACGGTCCGCACCGCCCACGGCGCGCTCAGCACCAAAGAACGGGTGACATTACGCTTCGACGGCAACGGTCGCGCCGCCGGCACCGAGGCGTTGCAGCTTAATATGCATTCGATTTTGGAAGCGTTAACGAACATCCAAACGGGCGGCGAGATCCGTCGCACGCTCGAAGCCGCACGCGGAAATTTCTAGTAATACGGACCGGAGCAGTCGTACGAGGTTTTCGAAAAGTACGCCTGCGATCCCGCTTCGGAACAATGTTTATAATAGAAGGCCCAAGGTTTGCCGCCGCGGCGGTCGGGCATATTCTTACGAAAAGTGAAATTGTCGGCGGCGTAGGCTGCGGCCGGTGCTGAACTGTCGCCGTCCGTGTACGGCATTTTGTATCCGCCCGAAGAGGCGCACGCGGTTGTGCAAACGAGAACTGCGAAGACGATCCATGACTTCATTTCTCAATGGTAGCACGCGGCGGCCGTGATGAACCACAGCATCCTTTTTACAACACTTGTTGCGGAAAAACCGCCGGTCACCCACACTCGACGAAGGGCTGAAGATAGAAGTTTCAAGACGTTACGACGGCTTGCTTAGTTCTTCGTCGGGGATTTTAACGGCGGCATAGGACTTGTATATATAGGACTTACCGCGGGGGTGTTTGAGTGTTTTTGCAGAGAACGATTCGTCAGAGAGTTTCGGTTGAAGGCATCGGTCTGCATACCGGCAAGCCCGCGAAGTTAACCTTTTGTCCCGCGCCCGAAGGCACCGGCATCTACTTCGTTCGCCGCGATCTACCCGGTGCTCCCGCAATTTCTACCGCCGCCAATTGCGTAACCGCAACGACCATGGCAACCACCCTCGGTGGTGAAGCCTTTTCGGTATCGACGGTCGAGCACTGCTTATCCACGGTCGCGGCCCTTCGCATCGACAATTTGTTCATCGAACTCGACGGTCCGGAAATTCCGATCGGCGACGGTAGCGCGATGCCGTTCCTCGAAGCGATCCTCTCTGCCGGATTGGCCGAGCAGAATGAACCCCGAAAGTACGCGTACATCACTCAGCCGATTTTCATGGGTGACCAGGACAAGCATGCTTACGTCAGTCCGTATAACGGTCTTCGCATTACGGCCACCATCGAATTTCCGCATCCAAAGATCGGCCACCAAACTTTCGACATCGACATCACCGAACAATCCTTCACGCGTGAAATTGCCCGCGCCCGCACTTTCGGCTTCATGAAAGACGTTGAGGTCATGCGCGCGCGCGGTCTAGCCTTGGGCGGATCTTTGGAAAACGCCGTCGTTCTCGACCACGCCGAGATTTTAAATCCGGAAGGCGTACGGTGGGAAAACGAGTTCGTGCGTCACAAAGTTTTAGATGCCCTGGGCGATCTCGTGACGCTCGGGATGCCCGTTATGGGTCACCTGGTGCTCCATAAAGCCGGGCATGACCTGATGAACCGTTTGGTTCGCAAAATCGTCGACTCACCTGATCGGTACCGACACATTGAGCTGGGTGCCGATATTCCGGGGACCCACATGGACTCGTTGACCCCAACTATTCTGGCGCGATAACTTTTCCCTCAAGCGGGCGATCACGATTGGTCGCTTGCAACAAATCGAAGAGTGACGTTCACTAGTCACTCACAATATTCGGTGGGGGATAATCATGATCATCGGTGTTCCAAAAGAAATTAAGATCAGCGAAAACCGCGTCGGTTTGACCGAGTCGGGCGTAAAGCAATTGGTCAAAGAAGGCCACACGCTTTTTGTTGAGAACGATGCCGGCGTCGGCAGCGGCATCACTAATGCCGACTATGAGCGCGCGGGCGCAAAAATCCTCGCGACCAAGAAAGAGATCTACGCGAAAGCGGACATGATCGTGAAGGTTAAAGAACCGTTGCCGGATGAATATGACCTCCTCCGCGAAAACCAAATCTTATACACGTACCTGCACCTCGCGGCCGAGCCCAAACTGACGCGTGTTCTCGTCGAGCGTAAAGTCAAAGCCGTCGCTTACGAAACCATCCAGTTCGCGGACGGTTCTTTGCCGTTGCTGACCCCGATGTCGGAAGTCGCGGGCCGCATGGCGACGCAAGTCGGTGCTTACTATCTACAAAAAGATCACGGCGGCAAAGGCATTCTACTCGGCGGCGTCACGGGCGTTGCGCGCGGTAAAGTTGCGGTCGTCGGCGGTGGTATCGTCGGCGTGAACGCGGCGAAGATGGCCGTCGGTCTCGGCGCCGAAGTCACGATCTTGGACGTAAACCGTGCTCGTTTAGAGTACCTCGATCATATTTTCCAGGGCCGTATCTCGACGTTGTACTCCAACATGGGCAACATCGAAAAAACGGTTGCCGAGTGCGACTTGCTCGTCGGCGCGGTTCTAATCACCGGCCACAAGGCTCCGACTTTGGTTTCGAAAGCCATGGTCACGTCGATGGGCCCTGGTGCGGTCGTCGTCGACGTTGCCGTCGATCAAGGCGGTTGCATCGAAACTTGCCGTCCGACTTCGCACACCACGCCCACGTACGAAGTGGACGGGGTAATTCATTATTGCGTACCGAACATGCCGGGCGTCGTGGCCCGCACTTCGACTTACGCTTTGACCAGCGCGACGATTCGTTACGCATCGATGCTGGCCGCGATGGGCGTCGAGGACGCGATCGCGCGTGATCCGGCGCTTTACAAAGGCTTGAACGTTTACGGCGGTCACGTCGTGTACGAACCGGTCGCGAAGGATTTGGGCATGGAGTACAAACCTTATCGTCCCATGTAGTCCGCGCGCGGCCGTCGTGGCTGCGTGTATATTCGGAAGCTGAAAAAAACACCCGCGCAAGCGGGTGTTTTTTTTTTGGGTGAAGGACTGTAGGTACAGAGTGTCCAGTAGGCGGACGGGTTGTGTGGGAAGGTTGTTTGGGGTGAATGTGAACTCTGTACAGACAGAGTGCCCGACTTATTAACTCTGTACAGACAGAGTGCCCGACTTATTAACTCTGTACAGACAGAGTGCCCGACTTATTAACTCTGTACAGACAGAGCGCCCGACTTATTAACTCTGTACAGGCAGAGCATCCGACCTATCAACTCCGTACAAACAGAGCATCCAACTAACCAACTCTGTACAAACAAAGTCCATCCCCATCCGCACCCAACCTACAGCCTCACCCGGATCGTGCCCCAATCCTCCGTCCGCAAGAGCGGAATTCCACGCTTCCATAGATCCGCGCGCACGCGGGCGTGCGGGTGGCCGTAGCGTTTGAACCGCGCGCTCGCGATCGCGAAACGCAATCGCTGCGCCTTTCGCAAAAGATCGAGGCCGGTCGAAGTGGCGCTGCCGTGGTGTCCGAGCACTAAAATCCGGGCCGCGGCCACGTCCGGCAAGCGTTCGACCCAAGTCCGCTCTTGGTCGCGGCTCGAGTCGCCCGGAAATAAAATCCGGCGCCACGAAACCACGCGGCTTGAGGCATTCGCGTTTTTACCGACGGCGCCGTTCCAATAATAAAACGGCCTCCGCAAAGCGCAATCGTTCATGCCGGCTAGCAACTTCTCCTTACGTTCGCTGCTCCGGCCCTGCGGCCCCAGCAGCAAACAAATGTTCGGCAGATAGTTGCGCGCCCGGCCCACGAAGTTGACGTGATCCCAATCCCAGTGACTTAAAGAAACAAAGTTACGCCGCGCCCGGCACTCGGCCATGATTGCGGTCCACGGCGCAAATTCGCCGCCCACATCGAAATGCCAACACCCTTCTTCGGTGACCACCGTCGCCCATTGACCTTGGCCCACGTTCCAAACGATGAGTTCCGAAAAATACTCGCGCGAGAGCGACGTGCCCAATAAAAAGATCAGCAGGAAAACGCACGCGCGCGACGCCAACGAACCTCCCCCGCGAGCAGCGCAACGTGAACTAAGGGAGGAATCCAAAACAAATCGCGGCTCGCAAAAAACCAGGATGAGGGTGATCCTTTCGGTCCGTAACTGAGCAGCAGCAAAAATAAATCCCAGACGCGGTCAACCGGACCGGACAGAAACGGGAGCAAAATAGTGAGCAGCGAAACCGGAAATAAAATTAAACCCACGAACGGGGCGGCGAGCGTGTTCCAACAAACACCGATCAGCGAACCACCGACGAATACGAACAGTAAAATATAGGCCTTGAGCGATTGATCCAGCGCCCGCCAACGCAAGAGGCGAGGCAACGATAGCGCGAGCGAACACATCCACGACATTTGTAGCGAGCGCGACATGAGCCACCATGGATAAACGGTCACGGCCAGAGCGACGGCCACGGCCTCGATCCACAATCCGGACCAACCATACGGACGCAAAAAGATTTCGGCCGTCCGGTGCGCGAACGCTTTTACGACGGGCGCGCCGAAACCGGTCAGCCAACAATAGAATCCGAGAACGGGAAGCCTCAACCACAACGGTGTTCGCGCAAGCAAACTCTCCAGGAACATCAAATGCGCACCGCTCACGACCATCACGTGAATTAGTCCGGTATCGAGAAACACTTGCTTCGACTCGCCGCCGGCTAACGGAAGTCCGCAGATTAAAGACGCGATGAGGTCGTGGTGTTGTGAGTGAGGCAGCAACGTAAGACAAAAAGCCGGACCTTGCTGCAGGACATTAGTCGTTCCAGAAATCATGAACAGTGGAAGTCTGCAAAGCCGCGCGGACGCTCATCTGTGTGGATCTTAAACGTGAAGGGTAGTGCCATCCGGGAACCGAATTTAAGATCGTGATTTTCACGCGTCAGAAAATTGCGATTCTGGAGTTATCCCGTGTGATCTTCGAGTCTTAACCGTGCTTAAGCGTTGTGCAAATCGCTGAAACCCTTGTCTGTACAGAAGTCTAGGCGCATGACTGGGTACTTAGTCCACATTTTGTGTGGATAATTCTTAACCTAATCTAAAAAATTCACTGTCTGCACCGATCGACCCGGCGTGAGCTGCTTGATCTTTCATCACTTATTGCAAATACGGCACAGTGTTCTATCATTATTGAAGTGGGAGAAATTTAAAATGAGCAGAACCTTCGTCAGAATGTTGGTCCGTTTAATGATTGGTGGACTAATTTCTTCGACCGCGAGCGCCGCCGTGCCAAAAAAGCTGAACGCTTTTTCCGAAGGTGATCGCATGGTTTATACGCGATTAGTCGAAGCCTTCCGGAAAAACGATCTCGCCGAAGTGCAAAAACAACGGCGCACGCTCGAAAAAAATTATCCACAAAGCGTTCACCTCGACAACGCTTACTATCTGACGGGCATGCTGGAATACCAAAATCAGTTCCTAGGCGAAGCGGTTCGCAGTTTCAACACCGTGACCGATCGTTTTCCCAAGAGCAACAAACGCCCGGCCGCACTTTTCGGATTGGCGATGAGCTACAAGCGCCTCAACCTGAAACCGCAGGCCCTGACCGTTTTCAACGAAATCGCGAAACAATATCCCGGTAGCCCTGAATCGCAGCGTGCATGGATGCACTTACAGCTAGAAAAAGGCGCTACGAAAAAACGCTAATCACGACTCGCAAGAACAAGGACGTTCTGAATGAAACAATTGATCTTGATCTCGGTTGCCGCGCTTGCGGCATCAGCGGCTAACGCCGGTAAAATGACGAAGACGGCGAAGTTTGATCCGCCGGATCTGAATTATGAATTTCAATTGCACCAGCAATTCTCGCGGAGCAAGAACCAACCCGCGTCGCAAGCGAAAGGCATTAAAGCGCAGGCCGTTCAGGCCCCGAACGGCGTGAACGAAAATTACGCATTACAAAAAGGCGAAACGCTGTGGACGCTCAGCGAGATGCTTTACGGTGACGGTCAGTACTGGCCGCGCGTTTGGGCGCAAAACAAAGCCATCGCGAATCCGCACCTCGTTCGTCCCGGGCATCAACTGCAATTCGTCATGGGCTCCGAGGACGCAACGCCGGCTTTCCGCTTTTCCGAAGAGGGTGACCAGGGCGGCGTCGAACTAGCGGCAGGGCCGGCCAATCCGATCGTGGAAATTCCGCCGCCGGAAGTTCCGCCCAAGCCGATCTTGAAAGTGCCGACCAGTTTCCCCGAATGGCAGTCGGTCTACAAAAAACGCCCCGATAATTTTCTCGACGACAGCGGGATCGAGGCTAAGCGCCAAGTGATCCCGGATCAAATTTATCTACGGGGTTATGTCCAGGAAAAATCGGTTGAAGAAGAATCGATCGGGATGTTCCTTGAAAACGACAACGAAGCCGGGCTGCCGATCACGAATCAATACGTTTACGTGAAAGTAAAAAAAGGCCAGGGCCAGGCGGGCATGAAAATCTTGGTCGTGACCAACGGCGGAAAATTAAAACGCCTCAATCAACAGTGGGATCCCGAGGAGCGCCCCTGGCTCGTGCAAGTGACCGCCGAGATCGAGTTGCGAGAGAGCGTGCCCGCAAAATTCAGCGGCAGCGATAAAGAGAAATACGAAGCGTACCGCGCCCTCGTTCTGAAGACGACGGGTTTGAGCGCGAAGCAAAGCTTTTTGATCCCCGGGGCATTGCAAACCATTACGCTCGATAAAAAAGGGCCGAGCGGTCGTACGCAGGCGCAAGTGATCGGCTCGGAAAAGCACGGCGCCAGCGCACTGTTCGCGCCCGGCGATTTGGTTTTCTTGGATAAAGGTTCGAACGCCGGCCTCGAGGTCGGAAACTTGCTCGACGTCTTCGCCGACCGCACCATCCGCCGATCGCAAGCGGTCGTCGTTTATTCGCCCGTGACCAGCGCCACCATTAAAGTGGTGAAGGTCTCCGGCAAAGTCGCTACCGCCGTTTTACTGACGGCCTACGACAGCGTTCAGCAAGGTGATATTGCGCGCGAGCTCACCAGCCGTAACGACGGTGGCGAGAAACTCGATGACTTCAGTCTCGATGGACCGTCCGCGGCCGATGACGATGTCGATAGCGGAGCCGCCGCGGCGGATGAGGGCGCACCGGTTGAAAATCTAGAAGACGAACTCGATTCGGCCGAAGAATTTTAGAAGGTCCGGATTCCAAATCTTAGAATCCTTCAAAGGCGGTCCACGGGCCGCCTTTTCTTTTTAGGCGTTTGCATACCTGCTCGCTCATGGACGAAACACTTCTTCTATTGATGCATACTCACCGTGGTTTGAAACTTGGACCCGATGATCTTGGCGCGATCTTGGCCGGCGATCCAAGCCGGCCCTGCGATAGCCTTCGCGACGAAGCGGCTTTGAGGTATTTTCGCGATCATCCGCGTTGGCGTGACGAATCCTTCTCTATATTAGAGGAGAGTGCGAAGCACGGCGTCCGCTGGAGCCGAATCGGAGACGCCGATTACCCGCACTCGTGGCGGCACTTGTCGAAGAGTCCCGCGGTTTTCAATTACCTCGGCGATCAAGCGTGGAAGAAATCGCAAATGATCGCGGTCGTCGGTAGCCGCACGCCAATGGGTGATTCACGCATGTGGATGCAGCGGGAATTAAGTTTGTTTTTGCGCCGCCGGAATGTCGGCGTGGTCAGCGGCGGCGCCCGCGGCATAGATCAGTGGGCACACCGCTTAAGCATGGATGAAGAGCGGCCGACGATTTGCGTTTTACCGTCGGGCATCTTGAATCCGTACCCGTTCGGCCAAGACGAATTTTTCAAACGTATCGTCGAGTCCGGTGGTTGCTTACTTAGCACGCTGCCGCTGCGTGAGGGGATGCGCAAACATAATTTTAAAGTGCGCAATCGCTGGATCGTCGGGCTTTCACCGGCGGTCTTCGTGGTCGAAGCCAATCGCCGAAGCGGTTCGGCGCTGACCGCGAGCATCGCGCAGGAGGAGGGCCGGGAAATTTGCACGCTTCCCGTTTTTCCGCACGCGACTCAAGGTCTCGGCAATTTAGATTTACTGATCGGAGGCGCGCAGATGATGCGCGATCACACCGACCTCGCGGCGTTTTGGGATCGAAACCTAAGCCCAGCTTTTTTGCAGGGATCGTATAGCAAAGGCGAAGAAAAGGGCGTTGACCAACCACAGGCTGACCGCGGCGGGCAGGTAGCCGCTACGGGCGAAACTCTCGGCCGAAACGTAGAAGACCCAGTAAGCGACCAACAACAACAAACAAATCACGAAGCCCCCGCCGCGCGAGGCCCGTCGATTGGTGACCGTCCCGAGACCCACGCCGAGTAGAGCGAAGATCAAACACGCGGCCGAAAGTGACCACCGGCGGTGATACTCAATTTCCAATTTGCGCTGCTGTTTCGGCTCCAGGTCTTTGCGTTTTAGTTCGCTGCTCAACTCATCAAGCGTAAGGGAAGGGGGCGATTTCTTTTTCTCGGAAAGTTCGTGCGGGTTGAACAAGTTGATGTCGAAAGAAGAAAAATCCACCTTCGTGTAGGTCGCAAGATGCGTGCGGTGAATATTTCCGTGTTGTAAGCGCAGCAAAGCGCTCAGGCCTTCTTTCGAATTCTCCTGAATGATGTTGCCTTGTTTGGCGATGATCGTGACGGGCGCTTTCGGGTCGCGCTCGTCGTAAATAAAAACGTCGTTCAGCTGGCCGCTCTTGGGGTCGACTTTGTTTGAATAAACGACCAGATCAAAGAAGCCTTCCGAGAAAACGCCTTCTTTAATCGCGGCTCCTACTTTTTGCCGGCCAAGCTCGTTGATCAACAGCTCAAACTTACGATTGCCCCACGGTCCCAGGTAAAATGAAGTCTGCGCCGACATCAAAGTCGCCGCGACGGACAAAAGAATGGCGGGAACGGTGAGCTGCGCCATGCTTAAACCCAAAGATTTGAACGCCACGATTTCGGAATCGTTCGACAGCCGCGAGTAGGTGAGCAGCACGCTGAACAGCAAACTCATCGGTAAAATTACGGGCAAAAAGCTGACGGTCAGAAAAAGCATGATCTCGCCCATCGTTTTGATACCAACCCCGTGCACGAGCACGAATTCGGTCAAACGAAGGGCTTGGAACATCAGCAAGATGCCGACGAAGATGACGACACCCATGATGAAGGCGGGCAGAGTCTCAAAGAAGATGTAACGAATCGCCTGGATGCCGCGCATATATTTGGATGGGCTCTGCTTACAGGTGGCTAGCCGAGAACGTTCCCACGTTTTCAGGTTTGCCGATGGCTTTACGAACCGCGACCGCCATTTTCAACAGCGCTTCCATATTTGAAATCTGCATTTGTGAAGCGGCGTCGCACTTAGCGCTCATCGGATCGGGGTGAGCTTCCAGGAACAAAGCGTCACAACCGGCCGCGACCGCGCCCAGCGTCAGGTGCGGAACGAAGCGGGGTTCACCGCCGGCGGGATCAGCCGACGAGATTCCGTACAAACGAACGACGTGGGTGGCGTCAAAGCACACCGGCGCGCCGAGTGTTTGCATGACGGGGATGGAGCGCATGTCGGCCACTAGGCGGTTGTAACCGAAGCAAGCCCCGCGTTCGGTCAGCAACAAGTTCTTGTTGCCGGTCGAGCGGATTTTGGAAACCGCGCTGTCCATCGTTTCGGGCGCGAGAAATTGACCTTTTTTAACGTTGATGGCTTTACCGGTCTCACCGCAGGCGACAACCAGCGAAGTTTGTTGGCACATGTAAGCGGGGATCTGCAGAACATCGACGAACTCGGCCACCATCTTAACGTCTTCGACGCGGTGAACGTCGGTCAGTACGGGAATACCGAATTCTTTGCGGACCGAGGCGAGAATCTTTAAACCTTCTTCGGCCATTGGGCCTTTCCAGTTTTTCTCGGATCCGCGATTATCTTTTTCGTAGGAAGACTTGAAGATGAGCGGAATGCCGACGCGCTGAGTGATATCGACCAGGCGGCGGGCCGCTTCGAAGATCATCTCTTTAGAATCGATCACGCAGGGGCCGGAGATTACGGCTAAGGGCTGACCGTCACCCACAACAACTTTGGTTTTGCCGCCTTCGACTTCGAAGCGACGTGCCGGAAGGTCTACCGTTTCCTGGCGGGTTTTACGTGCGGGATTAGTTTCGGGCGTAGAGGTAGTGTTGCTCATGAATCTTCCTTACCGGTCTGTATTTGGAAGATAACTTACTCCGAAAGACTTCTTCCTGTCTATGGTCGAGTTGACCTCAAGACCTCGCCCTCGGATAATAAATTCAAGATGTTACGCGTCCTCATGGTCCTCGAAGATTACGGTGAACTCATGTTTCTTCAGACGGTCCTGAAGAAGATCGGCTTTGACGTCGACGCCATTCAAAATCCGCGCAATTTTCAAGACAGTTTACTCTCGATGAATCCGGACGTTTTGGTCATGACGGCCAACGGCAAGAAGGTGAAGGGCATAGAGCTCAGTCACACCGTCAAACGGATGCGTGGTCTACCGCACATCATTCTGATTCGCGGCACCCAGATCGTGCGCGACGACAACACCAACATCGACGCATGGCTCGACAGCCCGGTCGGGGCGATGCCGCTGCTCAACGCGATCGGCGACACTTGCGGGTTGAACAAAGACGTTTTGGCAGAGAAGTTCGTGAAGTTGCGCCTACAAGAAGTCGGCGAGAACGAAGCACGTGTCTTGACGGGTGACGGCGTTGAGCCGTTTGCGCTCGAGAACATGGAGCGCTCTAAGGTCGATCCGGGTAATCACGAACCGCTCACGTCGTCGACGATCACCAGTGAGCAGCGTAACGAGCGCTACAAGAAATTCCTGACCTCAGATATTCCGGTTCAAGCCGGTTTTTCGGTGAAGCAAGTTCAAGATCAAGTCAAAGATCTGCGGCGAAATGAAAACGCCGAAGACCTCGCCGAGCTCGAGCGCCAGCGCAAAGAATTCGTCGCCCACTTATTTAAGAAAAAAGATTAGGCGCCCTTGCGCTTGCCGAATAGGTTTTCGACCACGCTCGCGACTTCACGCAAAATCTCTCGGTTGGCGCTTTTGTTTTTCTCTAATTGCGCGACCAAATCTTTCAGCTCGTGCTTCGCGATGCTCATGCGCGGATCCAAGATGTGCGCCGTACGGAAAGCCTGAAGCGCTTTCGCGAACTGACCCTTATTGCGGAAGTACACTCCACGCGCCATCATGAACGCGGGTGAGTGCCGCTCTTCCGGCGCCACTTGTTCGAGATTAAGGCCCGAGTAATTGCGTTCGGTTTTCAAGCCGGCCCAAATCCGGTACGAACGTAGATCGCGGAATTCCAGTTTGCGGTCCATCAACGATTGCAGCTTTTTGGCCGCTTCTTTTGCGTGACCGCATTGCAATTCTAAAATCGCCGCGCGAAAGACCGGCTCGTTTTCGAGCATGCTTTGCGACCGTTTGTTCTGCATCAGGATCATGTACTTCGCGCGCAAGGTGTCGTCGGATAAAGTCTTATAAGCATTCTCGATGAGCTGGAACACCTTCGTGCATTTGATCAACACGGACGGCGGGCAGTGTGCGGGTAGGGTTTGCGGATCGAAGGATGACTTTAGCTCCGCGTAAGCGCGGTTCATCTCTTGCGAGTGCGCTTTTTCGCCCACGCCTAAAATTTGGAAAAAGTTTTGATCGGCAAAATCTTTCTGCATTTGATTAAGACGGGCTTCCAAGAAACTGAAGTCTTCGCTCTCGTCCGATTTCATGCCGAAGTAAGCTTCGCGGTAAAGCAACTGGCGGAACAAGAACGGCAAATCTTCGGCGTCCTGAAACTGCTCGGAAGACAGTAGGTTGTTTAACGTCGCCGAGTCGGTGAGGGTCGCGTGGTAATTTCCTTGAATTTGGTAAGCGCCCCAAGCGGTCATCGCGGTTCGCATCCAATCCAAGTCAATTTTCGAGCGTATCCAATCTTCCATCAAATCATCGAAGCGGGTCAGATTGAGGGCGTAATCCGGTTTAGGAAATTTGTGCGGCGTCCACTGGAGCGACACGACCGAATTCTGTACGCACTGGGAAAGGCGTAGTGCCAATTGCTCTTCCATAATCACGTTGATTGCGTGCGGGCTTAACGACATCGAGTCGATTAATTTTTGCCCAAGCAACTTCGCCGTGGGATCGCGCAATGCCTCGAGCACCTCATCGGGTGATACGAAACCGTAGCCGACCGCCAAACCACCGAAGTAGGTGTCTTTGTCGGGCGTGCGAACCGAGAACACGCGTCCGTCGTAAAACATGATCGAGTTCACGTCACCGATCGCGGTGATCAAAGTAAGTTCGCCGCTCAGCCGTGTTTTTTGCAAGCTCTTGAGCAACATCGGAACGTGGAAGGCGTGCATCGTCGGTTCGTTCTCGATCAACGCGACGAGTTCTTCATCGCTCAAAGGCTTTTGCGTGTAGAGCGTCAATAGCGGGGGATCATCGTTCTCGGCGAGTTCGGTGGCGAACGCGTTATCCACGTGGCCGAGCATTTCTTCGAGGTCGAACGGTTTTGTGAGAAAAGCGACGGCCTTAGTACGCTCACTCGCATCTTTGATGAACGCTTTGTCTTTGTAGATGCCGCTGTAGAGAATAATTTTTGGTTTGTGATTTACGCTGAGTTCGGTCAGTTCCTCGGCGAGGTCAACGCCGTTCATCTTGGGCAGCAAACAATCGATCACGAGGCAGTGAAATTCTTGGCGCTGCGCTAAGGTCAAAGCGGCGACGCTGCTCTTTGACCACGTTGCAGAATAGCCTTTACGTTTGAAGGCCTCTTCGAGTGCCTTGCCCTGCGTAGTTTCATCATCGACTATAAGCACGTGGATTCTATTGCGTTTCATGCCTTATCTATCGGCATTTAAGGCCGGGATATTGATCTATTTTAGGTTGCACCCGGTCGCCTTGACACGGTAATTTTAGGCCCCAGATTGAATAGGTCTGAGGGAACACTTAAAGGAGCATTTCATGGGCACGACCACCACCCCGATTACCGACCAAAGTTTTGATAAAGATGTCCTACAATCGACCGTTCCGGTCCTCGTCGACTTTTGGGCAGAATGGTGTGGACCTTGCCGCGCCCTGGGCCCGAAGCTCGAAGAAATCGCCGGCGAGATGAAGGACACGATCAAAATCGCTAAATTGAACGTCGACGAAAATCCCAACGCCCCCGCCAAATACGGCGTACGCGGTATCCCCACTTTGATCCTTTTCAAAAACGGCGTCGAAGTCGACCAAATCGTCGGCAACCACCCGAAAGAAAACATCAAAGCCCTATTAGAAAAATACTCGAAGACCTAACTCTTCCTGAAACAAGAAAACCACAAAAAAGGCTCGGCAACCCCCGGGCCTTTTGCACATGTGCCCCTCCAAGCCAAAGTTTACAGCTCAAAGCCCTATCGCGGCAGCGCACCACTTAAGCGAGACCCTCCATAAGAAGCCCTCCGAACCGTCCTCCACCTATCCCACAAAAAAAGACAAAAAAATCCTCCCACCTTCTCAATTTCCTACGCCGCGGACGGCGTAGGAAGGCCCCTGCCAGGACGCTCAGAAGTTGCGCCAAGAAGATGGGGCCATCAAAGACGCAGCCTATGCCCCAAGAAAATCAAATAAATTCAGTATATAGCGGGAGCGATGGTTTGCTAGAAGCTTTCATGGCGCGAAAAGCACAACAAGAATTTAGCGGCAACGGCTTTAAAAAACCCGCCGATTGCTTTGGCGGCGCACTGCTCAAAGGAAATCCGAAGGGCGCGCGCCCGTTAGAATCTAAGCTGCCGATACACCTCACTTTGAGAGCTACGAAAAGCGTGCTCCGCCTGCCTAAGACGTATTCTACGGTGAATAAATTAATCTACGCAGTCGCGCGTAAGCACGGCGTGAAAATTTATAAGCTCGCGAACGTAGGTAATCATCTGCACCTCGCGATCAAGATCCCAAAAGTAGGGCGGTGGGCGGCGTTCATTCGAGAGTTGACCGGCCGGATCGGTCTCGCGCTAAAGTCGCGGATGGGTGGGATTAGGCTGTGGAAGTACCGGCCGCACACCCGAATTATCCGCGGGTGGCGTAAGGCGTTTTCGACGGTGAAAGAGTACATCGAATTGAATCAGTGGGAAGCCGAAGGTTTTATCTCACGCAAAGATATAAAGACGCTGAAGGATTTGCGTTTGATCTTCGACGGCTAGCCGCTAGTTGCCGGCAACTAGCGGGTGTCGATCTGCACGTGAACCGTAAAGCCGGGGTGGGCCGGCGTTAAAAACCGCGCTTCCCAAACGTAATCGCCGACGAGCCGCGCTGAACCTTCGAGGCGTTCGAGTTTAAGCGCGCGTTTGCCGGTGTATTCTTTTTCGTTGAGCAGCCAAACCTTTAAGTACTCGGCGACGAGCTCCGGCGGGTGCGACCATGGCCGCGTGAACATTGAGGAGTCGGTGGTAACCAAGCTCTCGCCGTATCCGTCGGTGTAAATCAGCTTCGAAATAAAAACGAGTTTGATCTCACGCTGGCCGGAAACTAAAGCCTCCCAAATTAAATCACGGGCCGTGCGCGCTAAACAGGCAAAGGCAAAACCGCCGGTGAGATAAGCGGTTCGAACAACCGGCGTGGGTGAAAGTCTCCCGCCGGGCGAATATTGGTACAGCGGCGCCGGCGAAAGCAGCGCAGTCGTCTCGATGCGGAAGTCGGAGCTGGCGATAATCATACGCGGGATATCTTGGAGATCAGGTTCAGCCCGCAAGGACTCCGCAATCTTATTCTCAAAATCTTCGTCGAGGGCGTGCGTAACGAAGAGCATTTTGTCGATGGGAATGCCGGCCGTAACTTTAGCTTGCAGCGGCGCCAATTCAGGATTGAGCACCGGGAAAACTCCCGGGACCGCGGCAAAGTTGCGGACTTCGATTTCGTTATCTAAAAGTTCTTGCGCCGTGGGCTGCCCAAACCAACCGGGGAACGCCGACTGTAGAAGCGCTTTTTGACCGGCGTCCAGATTTAACAAAGCTTCGCAAACGGATCGTGGATCGACCGGCTTGTTCATCGCGCCGGCAGTGAAGCAAACGGCGCTAAAAACAGACGCCACAATAAATTTTATAGCAAGATGACGCAAAAGCGGTTCCCTATGTGGTTTCCCGCTTTATAAGGCAAGCGTTGTGCCTAGAACAAGTACCGGCGATACGCGACGCTTGAGATCAAGCCGAGCCCGGTCATGGTCGTTAGCAAACTCGAACCGCCGTAACTTAGAAGCGGTAAGGGGACGCCCACGATAGGTAATATTCCGATGACCATCCCCATGTTGACGAACACCGCCCAGAACAAATAGCTAAAGACGCCCACCACCATCAGCGCGCCGGCTTTATCGCGGGCGGAAATGGCGATCCGCACCGCCATCAGGTAGAGAATCACGAATAATCCCAGCGTCGTAGCGCTGCCGATGAATCCGTGTTCTTCGCTTAAGACCGAGAAGATAAAATCGGTGTGACGTTCGGGCAAAAACTCGAGCTGGCTTTGCGTGCCTTTGCGAAAACCTTTACCGAGAACCTTGCCGCTCCCGACGGCAATCTTAGACTGAATCGAGTTGTAGCCCGTGCCGCGTGGGTCCCGGCCCGGAGATAAAAAAGTGAGAACCCGATTTTTTTGGTAATCACGGAGCGCGAAATTCCAAACGATCGGCGCCGCCACGACCGCCACGATCGCGGTAAAGATCAAGATACCTTTGCGAACGCCGACGAAGATCAGCATCGAGCCCGTGATCGCGAGCAACATCATCGCCGTACCCAAATCGGGTTGTTTAACGACGAGAACGAAGGGCACGAAGAAGAGCGCCGCGGGAAGCGCCAATTCGGCTAGTCCCATGCCTTTTGGATAAGTGCGGGTGGATAGAATTTTGGCCAGCACGATGACCATGATCCCCTTCATCGTTTCCGATGGCTGGTACCTAAAAAATCCGAGATCGATCCAGCGGGTCGCGCCGAGCGAAGTCTTACCGAACAACTCCACGAAAACGAGCGCGCCGATGTTTAGACCGTACAAGATGTAGGCGATGCGCACGAAGAATTTGTAATCGATCATCGTGACCGCGAGGAAGACGGACCAACCCACGCTTAACCACGCGAGCTGCATCCAAAACAAATCCATTTTGTCTTTTGAAAACGCACCGTGGGTGGCGCTGTAAAGATTGATCAGTCCGATCAAATTCAGGGCGAGGATAACGAAGGCAAAATTTAAATCGAGGCGCGAGAAACGGTTTCGTTCTTCAACGTTGAGACCGGCGTTCAGTAACTCTGGTCCTAATCTCACTCGGCCTCCTCGATCACGCCCGCGGGCACCGGTACGGGTTTCGGCGCGGCTTTTTTGCCGGCCTTAAGCGCCTTTTTCTCGAGCGCGGCTTTCGCCAGCTCGGGATGGTATTTATCGAAGTAGGCGGTCATTACGTCGTGCACGATGGGCGCACCGCCGCGCGCGCCCGAGCACGAGTGCTGCGCAAGTACGGCTACGGTAATCTCGGGATTTTCAACGGGCGCGAAGGCGACGAACCAACCGTGGTGACGCTGAGTGATCGGACGGGAGTCACAACGATTATAAATTTCGTCGGCCGAGAACGAGCGGACTTGGGTCGTGCCGGTTTTGCCGGCCATTTCTACGCCTTCGAGCCGGGAAGCGCGCGCCGTTCCGCCTTCGCCTTCGACCACGCGGCGCATACCTTCTTTGACCGCTTTAAAAGTCGACTTGTCGATGATCACGCCGTACTCGTTCGGTTCACTCGCGTCGCGCACAAGCTGCGGCTGGAATTCTTGAATGACGGTGGAATCTTGACCCAAGATTTTTTTGATCAAGAAAGGTTTAAAAACCTTTCCGTCTTGCCCGATGGCATTGTACGCGACCGCCATTTGCAATGCCGTCACGAGCACGAAGCCTTGGCCGATGGCGTTCGATAAGTTTTCGCCGGGTTGCCACTCTTCGCCAAGTTTCTTCACTTTCCATTCGGAAGTCGGGATAAGGCCCGAAACTTCGTGGGTCATCGATATGCCGGTCTTCGCGCCTAAGCCCAAAACCTTCGCGTAGGGCGCGAGCCGATCGATACCGAGCTGAATGCCCATCTTATAAAAGAAAACGTTCGAGGATACTTCGATCGCCTTAACGATGTTGATCATCCCGTTATTAGTTTTGTGTGACTCGTGATAAACGCGGCGGCCGAACTTCAAGGTGCCGGGCGCATTCACCAGGCTCGTGGGCGTTACGATCTTTTCCGAGATGGCGGCCAAGGCCACGATCGGCTTAAAGGTCGAACCCGGCGAGAAGTGATCTTGGATGACTTTGTTTCGGAGAGGTCTGAACGGATCGTTGATCAGCTGTGCCCAAATCTGCGGCGGAATCCCGGTCGAAAAATTGTTCGGATCGTAAGACGGCGTGTTCACCCAAGCGAGAATCTCGCCGTTGCTTTTCATGACGATGACGCCGCCGATACGCGGGCCGACGGCATCTTGGCGGTTCATCGCTTTGTAGGCCGCTTCTTGCAAATCTTTATCGATCGTTAATACAAGGTTGTGACCGGGCATGGCGGGCAGGGGTTTGAAGCCGAAGTAATTTGGATTGTCGCTAGGCGCTTCGCGGCCGCGCGCGTCCACTTCGACGAAAGCGACGCCGTCCTTGCCGCGAATCGTGGTGTCCCACGTTTCTTCGAGGCCGCTCTTACCGATAATGTCCCCTTGATCGAAGGCGAACTTACCCTGGTAAAATTCATTAAACTTCGGGATTTGTTCGCGCGAAATCTCGGCGACGTAACCGAAAAGCTGCGCGCCATTTTCGGCAAGGTTGTAGTAGCGCAGGATAGATTCGTTCAAGTTTAAGCCCGGGAAGTCCCAGCGCAAAAGTTTAAGGCGGAAGAATTCTTCAAAGGTGAGGTTGTCTTTAATCTTCACCGCGCGGAACGGGCCGTCGCGGCGTTGCGTTTTACGAACGAGGTCGACGATCTGCTTGCCCGGCTGACCGATCACCTGACCGACGGCTTCCGAAGTTTCTTCTAATTTCTTGGCGTATTGGGGCGAGATCGAAGCGTCGAAACCCGGAAGGTTATCGACCAGCACGCGGTTCTCACGGTCGAGAAAAAGGCCGCGCGGGGAGGGCAGCTTCGACTCTTTCACCCGGTTCTTTTCGGAAACCTGGCGCAGCTCCGTTCCCAGCATAATCTGCAAAAACCAAAGCCGGCCCAAGATCAGCGTGCAGCAAATTAAAATAATTCCGTAAAGAATCTTATAGCGGGGCTGATATTCGCGCGCTTCCTCTTCGGAAGTTTGTAGGAAATCACTCATCGAGGACCCACCCGGCCTTCGGAGCCGGCGTCCATCAAGGAAACGCGGTCGTAGAATTGGTAGAGCCGGTAAACGGGAAAGCTAAACAGCATCGTTAAAAGCGCCGAGATCAACCAATCGAACACTTCGGGAATGAAAAGCGGATTCTTGTCGAACCAGCGTGAACAAAGCCAAAACAAGAACGGCGCCGCGAGCGAGGCCACGCCGACCATCAACATAAAGAACGTCGGACCGCCCCAGAACACGCGCTCACGAATCAATATTAAGCTCAACATCAGCAACAACCCGTAAATCATCATCGCTTCGAACGGAAAAACGGTGAACGAAGAAAACACAAACGTAAGCAGGTAAGTCATCAGGGTGGCTTCCCACAGCGGGCGGGTAACGCTCATATAAACTAGTATTATTAACCACAGCATCGGCGCGGGGAAGCGGCCGAGCACCAAAAACCAAAGTGAAGTTTGAAACGCCGTGAAGAGCGCCGCGGTGGCCAGCATCAAAAATAAGCTAAGCGCCCAGTACCAAGGGATTTTCAATCTTCGGCTCCCACATCGGCATCCGGCGCTTTAGGCGTCAGATCTTGATGGTTCGCGTTTAAGACAATGAACAGCTCTTCGAGATTCAGCGGTTCGACCGCGGGTTTAATGCCGACCTCTTGAGTCATGCCGTAACGGCTTTTGTCGATCGAGGTTACGGTGCCGATCGGAAAACCTTTGGGGAATAAATTGAACAAACCCGAAGTGACGACCAAATCGCCCACCTTCACGTCATCGCTTCGCTTAAGATAGCGAAGCCGGCAGTTCGTTCGGCTTATACCCTCAACGAGGCCCTGCGCCCGCGACCTTTGAACGAGTGCGTCAATCACCGCGTAACGATCGGTGAGAAGCAAAATTTGCGAGGATTCGTTTTCGACCCGGAAAGTGTAACCGACGACGCCGCCGATGGTCAGCGCGGCCATATTTTTTTGCACACCGTGGCTCAACCCGCGATTGACCGTTATGGTGTTGTGATCCGGCAAGAGATCGCGCCCGATCACGCGTGCCGCCAATAAGTTCATTTTGTTCGCCTGCTTGAAACTGAGCAGGCCGTTGAGCCGTTCATTTTCAAGTTTTAGCTCGGTAAAGGCACTCAGCTGGGCGTTTAATTCGGCGAGTTGGCTCTTTAACTCCGCGTTCAATTTCTTCACGCCGATTAAATCCAAGTAGAGCGAAGTCGTGCCGCGCACTCCCGATGAAAACGACGAGAAGCCACGCTGTAGCGCACTTCCGGCGAAGGTGAAGGGACGGGTGAACCACAATTCTTCTTCCGACTTTCGCTGCATGTTAATAGCGATCAACGGCAAAACAACTAAGGCTACGACTAAGAAGACTTTGCGCACATCAAAGGTGAAAAAGTTCATTGGTAAAAGGCTAGGCTATCTAAATGCCTTGATCAACAATCTCCTTGAAAAAAGAGCGAAAACTTATGACTCTAGGAAACCTCACAAGCACATACGGAGATCCTTAACATGTTCGACAAATTGCAGAAGTACATGAAGCCTAAATCCGGTAGCCAAGGCAAAACGTTCAGCTGGCGCAACTGGGTCGCTTACGTCATCTTCGGCGCGATCATCCTCGTCTTCGCCCTTTTCGGCTTAGATAAAAACAACGGCGGGCAAAGCACGGGTGGAGTGGCCGCGGTCGTGAATCACGAATCGATTTCTCTCGCCGAGTTCCGTCAGCGCGTGGAGAGCAAAGAACAGAACATGCGAATGATGGATCAGCTGCCCGAGGCGCAACGAAAGATGTTCGCGCAAAAGGTGCGCAAAGAAGCTTTGGACGAACTCATCCTAGGTGAGTTGGTTTACCAAGCGGCCGCCGACCGCGGCGTGATCGCGGCCGACGGTGAGGTTCGTGAATACATCCGCCAAATTCCAATCCTTCAAGAGGCCGGGCAGTTTAAGGGCGATCGCTACCGTATGTTCCTGCAACAAATGGGCATCAGCGCGGGGGATTTCGAGCGTCAGGTGCGCAAACAATTAGTCACGCAAAAGCTGCAAGAGCTTTTCGTCGGTTCGGCTACGCCCAGCCGCGAAGAGTTGCGGCGCAATCGCCTACTGGCGAACCAAAAGGTAAACATCCGCTACGCCGAGCTTAAAGAGAGCGACATGGGCAAGATGCTCACCGAAGCCGACGTCAAAACTTTCGCCGACAATAAGAAAGCCGATATCGAAAAGTACTACAACGACAACAAAGCTGAATTCACGAGCGGCGACGTGATCAAAGCACGCCATATCCTGATTCGCGAAACTGACAAGCGCAAAGACCCGGAAGCCAAAAAAATGGCCGAAGAGATCGCGCAAAAAGCGACGCCCGCGAACTTCGCCTCGCTCGCCGCGAAGAGCAGCGATGACGACCGTTCGAAGACAAAAGGCGGGGACCTGGGAGAATTCGGCCGCGGCAGTATCGGCGGCGCGTTTGATGACGCCGCGTTCGCGTTGAAGGCCGGCGAGATTAGCAAACCCGTGAAAACGGACTTCGGTTACCACATCATCTTTGTCGAGAAGAAGTCCGAAGCAAAGACACTCACGCTTGCCGAAGCGACGCCCACCATCGCGCGCCGATTATTGGTTCGCGGCCAAGGTGGCGAAGCGGCCGGCAGTCTGAAAAAGACGGTTGAAGCCGGCAATAAAAAAGAATTGGATACGGAGCTCGCACGTGCGGGCGTGAAGTGGCAAGACTCCGGCGAGTTCGATCTCTCGACCAGCAACGTACCTAAAATCGGTGAGAGCCCGGCTTTGATGTCGGCTTTGCTCAAGCACGGCAACAAGGGTGGTTTGGTTCAGCAAGTCGTGCCCTACAAAGAGGGGTTCCTTGTCGCCGAAATCTTGAGCTGGAAAGAAGCTCCGGATAAAAATCCCGATGTCGAGGGTCTCGAACGTATGGTCGCCTTCCGCAAGTCCTCCGACCTGATCGAGACTTGGTCCAAGGCGGTCGAAGCCGACGCTACGATCCAGCGTAATCCGCGCGTCCTTCAGTAAGCGGCGAACTCTCGCTTAGACGAAGCTTGAGCTTGAGCTTGGGCTTACGTTGACGTGGCATACTCGTTGCTCAATTTTGCCGGTGAAACCTGCCGGCATGAGGGAGCGACGAGATGCGATTTAAATCTAATTTTTTACCCTTTATTGCCTTACTGCCACTCCTTTTTACCGGTTTGACCGCCTCGGCTACAAAGACGACGCAGGTGGATCAATGCTTAAAATGGCTCCGGGCATCCGTCTCGGCGCCATTTCGTCCGAATGCCCCCATCAGAAATCAGTCGATCGCCGTCCGCGGTAACGATGTCGAGGTCGCCAGCAAATGGCTGTGGCGAGAAAACGAAAAGAACAAAGCCTTTGCCGCCGGCTTTAATTTCGCCTCACCCGAGTTGGTCGATTTCATTATCTCCATCGCGGATTGGCAGAGTTTAACTAACGATGAGCTTCGTGGTTTATTAAGGGTCAAGAATGCCTTCGCGATACGAGAGTTGTTCGAGGATGACAATACTCCTTTCGCCGAATGCCTTGCCGAGACCGGTGCGACTCCTCAAGATCTCGCGCTTTGGCAAATCCACCTACCCGAACGCCTGATTCCGGACTAAAACGCGAACAACACTTGCCCGGAGTCCAACATGCCCGAACTCGCCGAGATTGAAACCGTCCGCCGCCGTGTCACCACCTCGATGAAAGGCAAAAAAATCGCCGAGATCGTGGTTGAAGAAGACGACCGCTTTTTATTCGCGTTCGCGAAGGTCGCGGCGGTACGAAAAGCTTTAACGGGCGCGAAGGTGACCGGAGCCGGCCGTAAGGGCAAATACTTCTGGCTCGAGTTCGACCGCAAACCTTGGCCGATTTTCCATTTAGGTATGAGCGGCAACATCGCCATCTTGCCGGCCAAAGCACGTAAACAAGGAACATATAGCCGCGGTTGGGGCGGGCCTAAAATGTGGAGCGAAGGCAAGAAAGAAAAATCGGCTGAGAAACGGCTGTGGTTTTCGCGGCTGCTCATGATCATGAACGACGGATCGGAAGTCGCTTTGACCGATCCGCGCCGGTTCGGCCGCATGTGGTTGACGGATAAAGATCCGCTTGAACACCCGCGCATTAAAAAATTGGGTTACGATCCGTTAATAGATTTCCCGAACGTCGCCGATCTTGAGAAACGCTTAAAGAAACGTAAAGCGCCGATCAAATCGGTGCTGCTTGATCAATCGCTGTTCGCTGGTATCGGGAACTGGTTGGCCGACGAAATATTATTCCAGGCAAAGATCACTCCGCACCGGCTAGCTTCCGAGTTTGAAACCGCCGATGTTAAAGTTTTGCGGAAGAAAATCCTCGAGGTAGTCAAACAAGCGGTAAAGGTCGACGCCGACTACGACCGCTTCCCCGTGAACTGGCTTTTTCACCACCGTTGGGGCAAGAATAAAACCGCGAAAACCGCGCGGGGACAAAAAATCATCCACGAACAAATCGGCGGCCGCACGGCCGCGTGGGTCCCTTCCGCACAAAAATAAATATCAGTCCATCTTTACGGCGCGCCCGACGTGTTCGCACGATAAATTGCGAGTAGGCGTCTGCGAGGTCCCCGTGCTGGTGACGAGATCGAGCGCTACGGTAGCGTTGGTTTCGGAGATCCGGTTCAGGCTTAGTCGTACGCATGCCTGTTCCGTCGAGCCATCCTTAGGTGAGCCGGGAATTTCATTGGGTAATCCCGATTGTTCATCAACGCTGAACTTGCACTTTTCCAGAGTCGTTATTTTTGTGCTCTGGTCTACACTAACATTAGAAAAATTAACCACGGAAAGAACCGGGTAGGGTGACTTGTCACGATCCAAGATCTCCGGTGCGGTTGATTCTTGAAAGAACTTTTTTAAATATTCATAGTTCTTTGAAGCTCTCGCCGTGACGGAAAGGTCACGCAAGCTGGGATCGGCGAAGTCACCCAAAAATTTTTCGAATTTGTAGTTCGGCTTAGCTTGTCCGAGCACTAATAATTCGGGCGCATTCCGTGCGTCTGTACCGGCGCTAAAATCTTCCGCGCAAACCCAGCGATCTGACAGTAACGCGAGTAAGATGCTCTCGGCCACGCGGTCGGCGCGGGTGTCGTCTGCGCCGACCCAGTAGTGGGCGACTTCATGTAGAAGCTGGAGTTTAATACTTCGAATGGCACGAACGCGCGATTCACCATCGGTAGATATTTTAACGGCGGCAACCATCGCGTAGAACGGCTCAAGCATTTCAATCGCCGGCTCTTCGGGGGGCAGCCGGTAATCCAACATCAGTCTTGAACCCTTCCGGACTTCTTTGTTCTTGGTGGGGCTTTCGATCGCACGATCTATGAGCTGAGCGATGCGTTCGGGCGTCCATCCCGCGGGAAGCGATTTGAAAAGTTGGGGTGAGGCCGCACGCAGTTGAGCCGCCAGCTCTTTACGAGCCGGGGCTAACACCGGATTTGCCATATCGATCAAAAATGTACCGCCACCAGAAATTCCACCTTGATCCGCCGCCGCAGGAGCGGGGGTGGCCGAGGCGGGCGTGGCTGGGCCCGAAGGAGCAATTTGCGGCGCGGTCGTTCCGCGATTGGGCTGGCAGGCTATGAGCACGGCGAAGCAAATGACCGGCAGCCCAAGAATCTTCAATTTCATTTTTGACCTCTACGTTATTAGCAAGATGGAGGCCTCTATTCGACGATGACCAATTCGACGGAGGATGGACAATTGTTTTGGCCATAGCAGGGCGAGTAGATATCGGCCTGGAAAACGAGCTGCGTACCCTTTTCCGTTAAGGTCCAACTCTGGGTGGGGGTAAGCTGGTTTCCTTTGCGGATAAAGACTTGGATTGGCTTCAGTTGAGCCGTTGCTCCGACCAAGAAAACGCGAGTTTGGAGATTGGTGCCCGAGCGCTGGGCGGTGACGACGGTCATCTCAGCCGATGCGTGGGCGGCCATGAATAGGCTGATTGAGAGAGCGAAGGGTTTGATAAGGTTGTTCATCTGAGATCCTTGGTTTGCGCGAACATCATTGTCGGCGTAGCCAAAAGTACCAAAACAATGCGATGCATTATAGATGAATTACATTAAATATACCGTAATTAGTGAAGTTTTAGTGCCGTAATGCCGCTAAGCTATTGAAATGGTTAAGCCGAACGTTTTTGATTTTAAATCCTATCGGGATTACGTCCGCGAAGCCCTGGGGGGAACGCGCAAACGAACCGGACTTCGGATGCAGGCGGCCGCGGCCATGGGTTGTCAGCCGACCTACCTCTCACAAGTCCTTCAAGCGAAAACCGATTTAAGTTTGGAGCAGGGTCTGAAACTTTCGCAGTTTCTCGCGCATGCGTCGGATGAGCGACAGATGTTTTTGCTGCTGATCCAGCTCGAACGTGCGGGGACGGGCGATCTGAGGGAACATTTCACGCAAGATATCGAGACTTTGCTGCAACGTCGCACGCTAATCAAAAACCGGTTGAAGGCTCAAAACGGTCTGACGAGCGAAGACCAATCCATTTATTACGGGAGTTGGATTTATTCGTGCGTGCACGTGTTGGTCACGATACCGGATTTATCTTCCGCGGATTCAATTGCGGCATACTTAGGCTTATCGCGTGTGCAGGTGGCCGAAGTCTTGAGTTTCCTTGAATCAAGAAAATTGATCGTCGATGCAGGGGAGGGCAATTACCAAGCCGGCCCATTACATTTGCATCTTCCGGATGACTCGCCTCACTTACAAAAACATCACGCAAACTGGCGCTTGCGGGCAATTCAATCCTTCGATCGAAAAACCCGCTCGCAAGAAATGCATTACTCGGCGGTCGTCACGATTTCTGAAAAAGACGCGGCGTTGGTGAAAGAGAAACTCATGCGATGCCTGCAAGAAAACGTAGAGACCATTACGAATTCGCCGGCAGAAAATGTGTACTGCTACAATATTGATTGGTTTGAACTTCAGCCAAAGTAGACGCTTAACTCGCGGGGCCGGTCTCATAAACTAACGAAGTTTTCATTTAGAGGCGTCTTGATTTGAGACGCGCGCACAATTACGTCCAAATCGCGTCCCATGATTGGAATTACCGAAAAGTGTCTAAGCCGTTAGGACTTTCGTCCGATAAGCTTGTAGGACACAGGGGATGTAATTTGAAAAGCACGACGCCTTTACGATCATTAGTGATGCTGCTCGCCCTCGCCGGTTTAACCGCGCAGGCGCAAACTCCCCAGTACGTTCCCGGCGAAGTGATCGTTCGCTTGAAGGGCGACGCCGACTCCGCAGAGTCTTACGCCTTCCTCGGAAAAGCGACCTACAGCAAAGCCATGAACTTGAAAGAGTCATGGACCGGCATGAACATGTACAACTTCAAGCTCTCAAAAGGGCAGAGTGTTGAACAAGCCGTTACCGAGATGAAAAAAGACCCGGCCGTTCTTTACGCCGAACCTAACTATATATTCGGTAAATCGTCGGACACGGGAATGCATCAGACTTTCTCGGCCGCCGAAATCCAAGCCGCCTCCGTAGACAACTCCGCGCAAGCCGTTTACATGGCGACCGGCGCACCCATTGGCGTGCAAAACGTTTGGGGAACGTCGACCGTACCGGTCACGAAACCCGTCGTCGCGGTCATCGACACCGGCCTCGACACCACGCACTTCGTAATCGAACAATCGCACGCGCTCTGGACCAACGTGAATGAAACTCCGGGCGACGGCATCGACAATGACGGCAACGGTTACGTCGACGATGTTCATGGCTGGAACTTCGTCGACAACAACGGCTCCATGTACGACGACGACGGCCACGGCACGCACGTCTCGGGAATTATCTTGAGCGTCGATCAAAACATCTACGCGACGCCGCTGCGTGAATCAAAAATCAGCATCATGCCTTTGAAGTTCTTGAACGGAAACGGCGTCGGTACGACTTCGAACGCGATCCGCGCCGTGTACTACGCCGTTAATAACGGCGCCCGTATCTTGAACAATTCGTGGGGCGGTCCCACGTACAGCGCGGCTTTGCACGAAGCCGTGGCTTACACTTATTCTAAAGGCGCGATCTTCGTCGCTGCGGCCGGTAACGCGGGCACGAACAACGACGCCACGCCGATGTATCCTTCGAGCTACGACGTTCCGAACGTCATCTCGATCGCGGCGACGACCGATTACGATTACCTGGCTTCATTTTCTAATTTCGGCGGCAGCACCGTCGATCTCGGTAGCCCGGGCGTTTACATATTAAGTTTGATTCCCAACGACGGGTTCGGCACCTCGAGCGGCACGTCGATGGCTACGCCCTTCGTCGCCGGAACCGCGGCTCAGATGAGCGTTGAGTCGCCGAACATGAACGGCTACCAAATGAAATCAATTTTGCTCACGCAAAAAGCGAACGTTACCCAGCTGAACGGCAAAGTCGTTTCGGCCGGCCGTTTGAACACTTCGAACGCGGTCACGTACGCGAAATCGGTCGGCGTCGATGCGTCGCAACCTGCCTACGTTTTGAGTTACCAAGCCGATCGTCAACTCGCTTCGAGCATCGCCGGTGGCGGTGGTTGCGGAACGGTAAGCAAGATGGGCGTGGGCGCCGCAGAAGGTTCGCCTTGGTCTTCCGGCGTGATCGTATTGCTCGTGCTGGCGCCGCTCGCGGTACTCGCCGTGATGAGAATGCGTGCACCGGCTAATCGCCGCAAACACGAGCGCTTCAAAATTAACAGCGACGTACGCATCAGCGTCGGCGACCGTGAACTTGTCGGGTCCGTTAGCACGATCTCGCTCGGTGGAGCGCAGATCAATACCGAAGCGCTGTTGCAAGACGGCGGTTTGGTCAGCCTTACGATCTCCTCGCCCGACGGCGTGGACAAAGTCGAAGTGGCCGGCCGGGTCGTTTGGTCCGACGTCAACAAAGCTTACGGTGTTGCGTTCAACCAAGCTCCGCAAAACGCACTGTCGCGCATCGCCGACTGGACGCGCGGGCTTCAGAAAGCCGCCTGATATTTGGCAAGTCCTTAGCTAAGGACTTGCTGACGTCGAGAAAGTCCTTAATTAAGGACTTTCTTGCCGATCCCTTCCAAAACCTCTAGCGTGAAGAAGTGCGACTTACCCATGCGCTTCTTTTTCTTATCTTCGCCGCGCTCGGCCTCGTGCTTTTTTATCCGGCACTCGTGGGCGAGTTCATCATGGATGACTGGGGCTACATCACCCAGAATTCATGGGTGACCGCCGCCGATTCACCTTGGCATTTTTGGACAACCTTCGAACAAACCGATTACTGGCCGCTGACGTACACTTTCTATTGGCTTTGCTTTAAGGTTTTTGGCGCGGAGCCGCTCGGCTACCACTTGGTCA
>CANEZP010000023.1 GCA_947444305.1 Pseudobdellovibrionaceae bacterium
AGCAAGTTTGTCGACGGCCAAACAAAACTCGCAAAATTACCGCGGCGAAACGTACCGGCTGGACGCAACCCAAAACTTATCCGACGAATGGGAACTTGCGGCCTCCGCCGATGTGATCAACCGCGAATACCGCGGTAACGTTAAAATTCACGATGACCAAGCGGGCTTCGGCGCCACTTACAAAGCGCTGGCTAATTATTACGTAGAAACCACCGCGACGGTCGCGACCAACGCAGATATTTACGCCCGCTACTCACTTACCGCGACCCCGCACTACGCCTGGGGCAACAGCGACGTCGGTTTCGCGATGAAGTACGCAGAATACAGACGCCTGAAGGCCGCAACCTTTTCCCCGTCGTATTTCCAATTTTTACGGGACAAATCGGGCGTGGGCGTTACCGCGCACGTGATCAGAACGGAGAATTGGATTTCGGCTTTGCAACTGCAAGCCTTAATCATCCCCGCCGACCTGCACTTGATCCGCATCACCGCGGCGGGCGGGCGTGCGCTTGAAGACGCGGGCGTCGAAACAAATTTCACCAGCCTGACTATTCAGTACGCTTACGAGTTTATCACGCGCTGGCATATCCAATTGTATTATTCCAATTACGCGAGCCAAACGCGCGACGAGCAAAGCGCCGGCCTCGGATTGGAGTTCCGGTGATCAGCCGATACCTGAAAGCCCCACCGTTTGAATATATCGAGACGATTGTACGAACCCAATTGATCATCGTCCTCGTGCTCGCCCTGCTGACGTTAACGCTTTTGGTTTTCAGAAATTGGCGCAACCGCAGAATCACCGCGCTCAAGGAAGAATACGCATCGATGCTCCTGACCGAAATCATGAGCCTCGTTTCGGAAGGAAAAGCGGAAACCGTCATCAAGTATCCGGGTCGCCGGTCTTTATCCCGCCGTTTCGCCTTAAAGACCGTCATGACCGAACATCTCGGCTCGATGTCGGGACCAGAGCGCGATTATCTTATCCAACGTTACGAAGAGCTTGGTTTCGCGGCCGAAGATTTGAAAGCCGTGCACTCGGTTCTCTGGTGGCATCGTCTTAGAGCGATCTCGAACTTGCACCTGCTCGGGCTTGATAAGTACGGGGGCGTTTTTTACGCGCACACGAAAGACCGCAATCAGCTCGTGGCCTCTTTCGCGTACATTGCGTTGAGCGGTTTGAAGCACGAGTTAAATATAGTCAGACCTTTGCAAAAGCTGCCGCGCGCCGTACGCGTGCGCAAGAACGTTATGCACGAGATTCTGCGCAATTGGAGCCGCGTACACGGCCATCAGTTCCTGATCGAGCAAATTCAACAGCAAGACCGCCCCGATCTGCTCACCTACCTTATTCAAGCCGTCTCGCGCGTTCAATCGCCCGAAGTCGCCGAGCTGCTCACGCGGAAACTTGCCGATCCCTCGCTACCGCAGGACGCCGCTGAGCAAATCCTCATCACGTTGCGAAACGTAGGTGACCCCGACTCCGCCACGGCCGTGCTGGCTTGCCTGGAACACCCGCACGAAATCATCCGGCTGCGCGCGATCGAATATTTCATCGCCATCGGCGATATCGAATCGCTTAAGGTCTCTAATATTTACGCGGACAAATCGGTGACCGTACGCCGTGTCCTTCAAGATTTAGAAGGTGTAGCGTGAGCGAAACCGTCGCGACCTTCCTCGCAGTTTTTGCGACTTTCTCAATCTCGTATTTCTTTTTGGTGAACAGCTTTTTCTTGGTTTTGATCATGTGCGCCGCCTACGCGCTAACCCGCTATTCGCGCACGCGGCCCATCACGACCAATCTCGTTATGAATAATTCGGCCCTCGCCCCTTCTATTTCAATTTTAGCGCCGGCGTTTAATGAGCAAGAAACGGTCGTCGACTCGGTCAGCTCATTCTTGTCACTCAATTACCCTAGCTTTGAAGTCATCGTGATCAACGACGGCTCACGGGACGAAACGTTGGTCCGCTTAATCAAAGCCTATTCACTCGAGCCCACGAGCCACGTTCGGGACGATAGCTTGAGTAGCACGCCGGTCCGCCAAATTTACCGCTCGAGTCTGCACCCGAATCTTTTGGTCGTCGACAAAGAGAACGGCGGTAAAGCCGACGCGCTTAATGTCGGGATCGGCGTCTGCCGTCACGATATATTTTGCGCCGTCGACTCGGATTCACTCCTCGAGGGTGATTCGTTAATCAAGGTCGCCCTCCCCTTCATGGAGGAACCGGCCAAAGTTATCGCCTCGGGCGGTACGGTGCGAATCGCGAACGGCGCAAAAATTCGTTACGGCCGTGTCGAAGAAGTGAAGTTGCCCCGCAATCTTTTAGTGACCATGCAAATCGTCGAGTACACGCGCGCCTTTCTGTGCGGCCGCATCGGGTGGAACCTGATGAACTCTACCCTCGTGGTGTCGGGTGCCTTCGGCGTATTTAAGAAGAAGGCGGTTTTGGACGTAGGCGGTTACGCTTCGGGCTGCATCGGCGAGGATATGGAGCTTATCCTCCGCTTACACAAATATCACCTCGCGAACAAAATTCCGTACAGCATCGTCTTCGTGCCCGACCCGGTTTGTTGGACCGAAGCACCGGCCGACTTTACTTCGCTCGGCAAACAACGCGATCGCTGGCAGCGTGGCTTGGCCGAAACCCTCATGCGCAACCGCGAAATGATCTTCAATCCCCGCTACCGTTTCGTCGGCATGTTTGCGCTGCCCTATTTTCTGTTCGTCGAACTACTCGGGCCCGTCTTCGAGATCTTCGCCCTCATCACCTTATTGGCCGCCCTTCAGTACGGCGGCATGGACAGTCTGTTGCTTGGAATGTTCTTCGCGGCGAGCCTACTCTACGGCGCCATCTTATCGCTGGCCGCGCTTCTCATCGAGGAAGTTTATTTCTCGAACTACAAGCGTGCCCGACAGTTTTTGGCGTTGCTGGTGATCTGCCTGGCGGAGAGTATTTGGTTTCGCCAGATTTCGACGTACTGGCGCCTCAAAGGCCTGATTAAATTTATGCGCGGCGATCATTCATGGGGCCAGATCCACCGCTCCGGCTTTGCCGAAGCCCCGAAAAAAGAAGATCAAGCCGCTTAATTCGTGTTAAATCACGTGCCGTGAATAAAGACTTTTATCTCGATGAACGCGGCCTCGCCGCTTATTTCGAAAAAGACTGGATAGACCATATCGATCCGGCCGCATTGACGGAGGCGTTTCGCTTCGCTCCGTTTGCGCCGGCCGAGCTGTCGTCGGCCGCTTGCCACGTTGAACTGGCGAAGTTAGTTCACGCGGCGGTCGTGGCTTCGGGGATAGCCCCCGTCTCATTGCTTGAGATCGGGGCCTCGTTAGGACGCGGCTTTTTTGAAGTCTCTAAAAAACTAAATACGCTCAAGCGGGCAAAGTTAGTCGAACCTTCGGCTCACCTGTTCGGCGGGCTAAAATCTATCTACCAAGGAAGTGATTCCGCGAAATTCTCGGTGATCAAAGGTTTCGGCGAATTTACGCAGATTTCCCTAGCAACGGCGCCCATGCGAAAACAAGGCGCGGGCATCGAATTCGAAATGCTCAACGTGCCTTACGAAGAACTTGCCGGCGCCGGTAGGACCCCGGCGACGCACGATCTCGTCGTTTGCTCGAACGTCATTGATCAATGCAAAGATCCCCGCACGCTGGCCGAAGTTTGCAAGAGTGCCGTCGCGCCCGGCGGGCTTCTTGCGCTGAGCTGCACTTACCAATGGCAAAATAAATACACCGGGAACGCCGTCAAGCTTATCGACAATATTCACGAGCTCTTCGGACCGGGCTGGAAGTTTTTCGGTGAAGCCAATATCCCGTTTCAGGTCCGATCCAACGAACGCTATTGGCTTCGGTTTTTATCGCACGCGGTCGTTTACCAAAATCTCATTCCGGTATGAACACGTCCCAGGATTAGACACACCGGTCCCGAATTCTTGATCGAACAACCTAACCGTTGTGCCGATAAATGACCTATGGATGATGGCGCGAAACTGAGGGCAGTCCGTAACCTACGCGTATTGGATTCACCGCCCGACGGCAAATTTGATGATTTAGTGGCGCTGGCGCTCGACGTCACGGGTGCGCCCATGGGTTGCATCAGCATCTTCGATCACGATCGCGTTTGGTTTAAATACGGAAACGGTTTCGAATCGGAAGACGTTGCCGCCGCGACGGCGCTTTGTTCGGCGACGCTTGATCTCAATGAGGTTTTCGTAAGCCCTAACGTCGCCCACGAACCGCGATTCACAAGCTGCGAAATCCCCGAGAACGTTCAATCCTACGCCGCCGCTCCGCTCATCGATCGCGATGGGCATCGCATCGGCAATCTTTGCTTATTCGACACGCGAGCGCTTGAACTTTCCGTTAAACAAAAAGAATCCCTCGCGCGCATCGGCCGGCAGGTCGCACATCATTTGAACGAGCTTGAACCCGAAACGAAAGCTTCGTTACAAGCGCGTGAGATTTTGGAAAGTATCACGGACGGATTTTTCACCCTCGATCGATTATTTAATCTTACGTATCTAAACGATCTTGCCCTTAGCCAGTTTGCCCCGGGTAAACGAAAGCAAGATCTTATCGGCACGAATTTTTGGACGCTCTTCCCGGATGCCGAACACTCGAGTTTCGGTAAGAACTACCGCCGCTGCATGGAAAAGCGCGAGCCCGTAACTTTCGAAGAATTTTACGAGCCCGTGAATGTGTGGGGCGAGATTCGATGTTATCCCAACGACTCCGGCATTTCGGTTTTCTTCAAGGATATCACCGAACGCAAAATGGCGGCTATCGAGAAAGACCGTGTTTTCAACTTATCACCGGATTTGATGTGCATCACCGAACAGGGTTACTTCACGCGCGTGAATCCGGCGATGGTTAAATTATTCGGTTTTACGGAACTCGAATTGTTGTCGCGGCCGGTCTATAGCTTTGTCCATCCCGACGATTTGCCGGTGATTGCCGAAGCTCGCTCACGGCTGAACAACCAAACAAAACCTGTAGAGTCTTTGTCACGCTACATCTGTAAGGACGGCACGCTCCGTTCAATCTCTTGGCAAGCGGTACGCGAAGGTGAAAAGAATTATTGCGTCGGTCGTGACATTACCGTGCTCAAGAAGATGGAAAAGATCGAGGCGAGTGAACTCAAGTTTCGTAACTTGGCCGAGTCCTTACCGCAGATCGTTTTCACCTCGGGCATAGAGGGCGAACTAACCTATCTTAACGGCCGGTGGGGCGAGTACACCGGTCTCGACGTCAACGATCTTTCGGCCGACGCTTGGCTCAACGCCATCCATCCGGACGATGTACCCGCCATGCTCAACGAGTACGCCGCGTGCATGACCGAAAACCGCTCGTTCGAATTTCGCTACCGCTTAAAGGGCCGTGACGGCAATTTCCGCTGGCACCTTGGGCGTACGGTTTTAATTAAAGACGAAAACGGCCAGATCATCCAACGCATCGGCACGGCGACCGACATCCACGATCAGATCAAGGCGCAAAACTCGGTCCTTGAATTCAAACAACGCGCCGACGCGATCATCAATAACGCACCGATCTTGCTGTGGGCTTGCGATGTTCACGGTAATTTCACGTTTTACGAAGGTAACGCCCAAAAGGCTTTGGGAATAACTTCGAAAGACCGCCTTGGTAAAAATATTTTTGAGCTCTATGGTGAGCGTGCCGAGATCAGCGGCAATACCCGCCGAGCCCTGACCGGCGAAACCACTAAGGACCAGGCGCAAATCGGAAAAGTTTGGATGGAAAATACTTTCGTCCCTTTATTCGATCAGAACAAACAAGTCGTCGGCGTCGTGGGCTTAAGCATCGACATTAGCGATCGTAAGGCAGAAGAAATCGAACGGAAGAAATCCGAAGAACTATTCCATAAATCAAGCTGGGGAATCGCCATCAGCGGTCCCGACTTTCATTATTTGCAGGTGAATCCCTCTTTCGCCAAACTGCACGGTCGCTCGGCCGAGAGCCTCGTGGGCAAACACGTCACGGAAATTTTCGACGCCCAATCGCGTGCCGATTTCTATTTACGCAAAGAAGATTACTCGACCATCTCTCGCCGGACGCACGAGGCGGTCCACGTGCGGGCCGACGGCACGACATTCCCTTCTCGCGTTGACGTGTCGGTCGTTTACGGTGACGACGGCTCCGTAAAATACCACATCGCCACCGTCACCGACTTGACCGATTCAAAAACGGCCGATCGCGCGCGCGACGATGCGGAGCGTGAACGCGCGGAAATGGCGCTAGAAACGAAGATGGCCATCGAAGCTTCGCGCATGAAATCCGATTTCTTGGCGAACATGAGTCACGAGATCAGAACACCGATCAACGGCATCGTCGGTATGTCTAACCTGCTGGGCGAAACTACGTTAACGAAAGAACAGCGCGGGTTCTTGAGCGCAATTACGCAGTCTAGCGAGTCGTTGCTCGGAATAGTTAACGACGTTTTGGATTTCTCGAAAATCGAAGCGGGCAAACTCGAAATGGAAGAGATCGATTTCGATCTCGGTAAACTGTTGTCGGGCATCGAGTCGACCATGGGGATGATCGCGCGTAACAAGGAACTGAGCTTAAGTTTAGAATTGCCCGCGGATTTGCCCAAGAGCGTTCGCGGCGATGCGGGCCGGCTTCGTCAAATTTTAAATAACTTGGTAAGCAACGCCATCAAGTTTACGCCCACGGGACATATCTCGGTAAACGCCCGCGTTTTAAATAAACTCGACGACGGCGCTGTGCTCCAGTTCGAGATTACCGATTCGGGCATCGGAATTTCTGAAAGCGCAAAACAACGTTTGTTCCAGCCGTTTAACCAAGCCGATGCCAGCACGACCCGCAAATTCGGCGGCACCGGCCTTGGCCTATCGATCTGCAAACATTTGGTCGAGCAGTTCAACGGACAAATCGGCGTGAACAGTAGCGAAGGCAAGGGCTCAACCTTCTGGTTTACCGCTCGCTTGAAAGATGGTGCGCCGCTGTCCACCCAAACGGCGCCAAAATTTAATTTCAATCTGCGTGAGCAATTGACGTGGTCGCCCCGCGTGCTCATCGCCGAAGACAACTTGGTCAACCAAACCATCGTTATGCACTTGATGAAAAAGATGGGTTTAAGAGCCGAGGCCGTCGTGAACGGCCGGCAAGTTCTCGAGCAACTCACCAAAGAAAAATATGACCTGATTCTTATGGACTGCCAAATGCCCGAAATGGACGGCTACGAAGCCACCCGTGCGATCCGCGCTTCGCGTGAGCTCGCGTGGGCGGGTATTCCGATCATCGCGTTGACCGCGAACGCCGTTACGGGTGACCGCGAGAAGTGTATCGCGGCCGGCATGAACGACTACGTTTCTAAACCCATCGAATTCGAAGACCTTGCGCGCGCGATGCTAGCGTGTTTTTCAATCGGCCCGGCCGATATGAGCGAAGGCCCGCTGGATCGCGAAACGATAGAGAATTTAGATAAGCTCGATCCCACCGGGAACAAACGAGTTTTGAAAGACGTTATTAAACTTTTTAGAGACGAAACTCCCGATCGCGCCGCGGCCATCCGCCAGGGTTTACAGGAAAATAATCCGCAACGGGTTATGGACGAAGCTCATTCTTTAAAATCGTCTTCGGCCTTGCTCGGCGCAAAATCACTCTCGCTACTGGCGGCCCAAATTGAAGAGCGCGGCCGGCAAGGCAATATGGAAGCCGCCGCCGAGCTGATGTTTAGTATGGAAGCTCAAATTCGTGAGGTCTTTGCCGGACTTGATTCGATCGCTAAGAAAAGCTAAAAGCGGGGAATGAAAAAATCCGTTTTGTTTTCCGAGTTCAAGCTCCGTGACGTCACCTTTAAAAACCGCATTTTTGTTTCGCCCATGTGCCAGTACTCGTGCACCGACGGGCTCGCGAACGATTGGCATTTCGTTCACCTCGGCAGCCGCGCCGTCGGCGGTGCGGGATTAGTGATGGTTGAGGCTTCGGCGACTTCGCCGGAAGGCCGCATCTCTCCCGGTGACATGGGGATTTGGAACGACGAACAGGCCGCGGCCCTGGGGCGCATCGCCAAATTCATCCGCGCGCACGGTGCGGTGCCCGCTATTCAACTTGCGCACGCGGGACGCAAAGCTTCGCACTCCGTACCTTGGGAAGGCGATCACGCGATCGGACCCGATAAAGGCGGTTGGCAAACCGTTGCGCCGAGCGCGGTACCGTTTGCGGAAGGCGACCCCGCACCGCGAGCGCTCAGCATCGAGGAATGCCGGACCATCATCGGTGATTTCAATAAGGCCATCGTCCGCGCCGTCGATGCCGGCTTTGAAGTGATCGAATTGCACATGGCCCATGGCTATCTCCTTCACCAATTTTTATCGCCGCTCTCGAACAACCGAGCAGATAAATACGGCGGTGATCTTGAAGGTCGCATGCGTTTCCCGTTGGAAGTCGCGGCGGCCGCGCGCAAGACTTTGCCCGCGAAGTTTCCCTTGTTCGTACGTATCTCGGCCACCGACTGGGCCGACGGCGGGTGGGATCTCGCGCAAAGTATCGAGCTGTGTAAACGCCTAAAAGATTTAGGCGTAGACTTGATCGACTGCTCTACGGGTGGTTTGGTGCCGAAGGTTAAGATTCCGGTGGGTCCCGGCTACCAGGTGCAATTCGCGGAAGCCGTTCGCAAGGATACCGGCTTGCCGACCGGCGCGGTGGGCATGATCACCGAAGCCCAACAAGCGGAGACCATCCTGGCGAATGAGCAAGCCGACGTCGTCTTCTTAGCGCGTGAATTTCTACGTGACGCTTACTTCCCGCTTCACGCGGCAAAAGTTTTGGGCGTTGATCTCGCCTGGCCTAAACAGTACGAGCGCGCGAAGCCGCGTGAACACGCCCGCTAAGCAGATCTAATAAGATCCCCGAGAATATAAAATAGAAATAACGAGCGCACGCTCCACAAAAGCGTGCGCGGCCAATTGGTCCATACCAATCTCGCGCAGACTTCGGCGTCACCGCCGCGTCCGAGCTTATTGTGCAACGGCACGCTCACCAGCGCCGTCAGCAACCAAAGGGCGCCGACGCCGCCCAAATTGGCAATCCAGATCGCACGCGGTTCAAGCCAGACAAGCGCGACGGCGAGCAACAACTCGGCCCCCATTACGGGCAGCACGATCCACGTGATTTGTCGTGAGTGCATGACGTGAAAATTAACGAACTTGTTGTCTTGAACAAAACAAAACGAAGGGTAATGCACAAGTTGCACGAGCCAAATTAGCCCGGTCATGAAGGCGCAGGTGAATGCTTCGAGAAGAATAAGCTCGCTCAAAGTGCGCCCGCTATTCTGTAACTTCGAAGTCGAAATGACAGTTGGTCTTTACCGAATTCAGAATGAACCCCGATTTCGCCGCGCGCTCGGCCAAGCCCTTCACTCGCTCTTTGTTCGAAGCGCCGCGAATGATGGCATTAAGAAAGAAATCTTTCATCACCGGCTTCTTGTTTTCGTCGAGATCGACCACCAGACGTGACTCAACACGCAGATCACCGAAGGACACGCGTGAATGCTGACAGTAAACCTTAAAGGTCGCGACGAAACAGTTGGTGAGCGCTTGATTATACAGATCCTCCGGGCTGAAACCACCGCCGGGCCCTTCGAACTCTTTGGGTACGGCCACGGGGCTTTCAAATTCGCCGGCGCGTGAATGCCAAATGCCCGCCGGATCGCCGGAACTTTCGGTGCTCGAACTAAACTCGAGAGGATACGTAATCATGAGTTACCGCCCTTGGTATGATGTTGAACGAAGCCTAAACTACCCGCTTAAGATTGCAATCCGAAAGGTTGGATTATGGAAGCCACGGTCTACTTCGACGGTCTTTGTCCGCTCTGCTCCCGTGAAATTAATCATTACCGTGGACTAAGAGGTAGTGATCAGATTCGATTCGTGGACATCACCCACTCAGATTTCGACGCGGCCAAAGAAGGCGTGGATCCCGTAAAAGTGCACAACGTAATGCACGTTCGTGGCCGTGACGGCAAACTTGCCACCGGGGTGGATGCGTTTATCGAAATCTGGAATGTCTTGCCGGGCTACAACTGGGCCGCCCGCTTAGCTTCGAGAACCGTGCCCAAGCTATTCTTGCGCGCCGGGTACGAAGTCTTCGCGAAGATTCGCCCCTACCTACCCCGCAAATCAGCCGATTGTTCGGCCAGTCCTTTTTGCGGAATCCCAAAGAAATAATGTATTAAAAAACGGTTTTGGCCGTACCGCCGTCAACGCGCAGAGCGCTGCCGTTGATCATCGCGGCGCCTTCGCCCGCAACGAACACCACAAGATTCGCGACTTCCGAAGTTTTCGCGAAACGTTGATTGATCGATGAGGGACGCGCTTCTTTAAAAAATTTTTCCTCGGTCATGCCGAGTTGCCCGAGAAAGGTTTCAACCCCGTCCGATAACGTCGGGCCCGGCAGCACCGAATTCACCGTAACGTTAGTGCCACGGCATGTTTCGGCGGCCCCACGCGCGACCGCGAGCTGCGCCGTCTTCGTCATGCCGTAGTGGACCATCTCGACTGGGATATTGATTGCCGACTCGCTCGAGATAAAGATCACGCGGCCCCAGTTCTTCTTAATCATCAAAGGTAAATAATGCTGCGTAAGTTGCGCGCCGCTTAGCACGTTCACTTCAAACATCCGTAGCCAAGAGGCACGGGAGATTTCGGCGAATTCTTCGGGTTTAAACATCCCCGCGTTGTTAATCAAGATATCGACTTGCGGAAGCGTCGCTAAAATTGTCTTCACGCCGAGTTCGCTGCCCACGTCGCCTACGACACCTTGGACGGTGGTCAATCCCAACTTACGAAAACTTCCGATCGCCTCGTTTACCGATTCATGACTGCGGCCGTTGATCCAAACGGTCGCGCCTTCACGCGCGAACAACTCCGCGATCGCGAAGCCTATACCTTTTGTGGAACCGGTCACGAGCACAACTTTATTTTTTAGTTTTAAATCCATGTGACAATCTTAAACCGGGGGCTATATTTCTTCACATGATTTCTTCCCGATTTCCGGAAAACTTTTTGTGGGGTTCGGCATCCGCCGCGTATCAAGTTGAAGGCGCTTGGAACGCCGACGGCAAAGGTCCCTCGGTTTGGGACGAATTTGCTAAAATACCCGGTAAAACTTTTCGCGGAAGTCACGGCGACGTCGCCGTCGATCACTATCACCGCTTTAAGGAAGACGTCGCGCTCATGGCCGAAATGGGCTTAGGCGCGTATCGCTTTTCGGTCAGTTGGCCACGCGTCTTGCCTAACGGTCGCGGCACCGTAAACGAAGCGGGATTGAAATTCTACGACGAGCTCATAGACGAATTACTCAAACACAAAATCGAACCGATCCTCACGCTTTACCACTGGGACCTGCCGCTTGCGTTACAAAAAGAGTACGCCGGCTGGGAAAGTCCGCGCGTGATCGCGGATTTCGACGTTTACGCACGTCTGCTGTTCAACCGTTTCGGTCACAAAGTAAAGTATTGGGTCAGCATCAACGAGCAAAATTATTTTACTTCGAACGCTTACCTCACGGGCCGGCACCCACCGGGCTTAAAGGACGAGAAGGTCTTTTACCTGGCCAATCACCACGCTTTTTTGGCGAACGCCACGGTGATTCGCTCCTTTCGTGAACTCGTGCCCGAAGGAAAAATCGGTCCGAGCTTCGCGCTCAGCCCGAGTTATCCCGCGAGCGCAAAGCCCGAAGATGTTTTGGCCGCCGATAGTGCCGAGGATTTTTTGAATCACTGGTGGCTCGATGTCTACGCGAACGGAACGTACCCGAAATTACCCTTCAGGCATTTGCAGAACAAAGGGCTTGCACCCACCGTAACCGAACAAGAGCTTTCACTCTTGCGTTCGGCCAAGCCCGATTTTTTAGGCGTCAATTACTACCAATCACTCACCTTCGCCGCAAACCCCGAAGGCGGAGTCAGCGACGGCCACTTCAACACCTCCGGCAAAAAGGGCTCCACCCAAAGCACGGGCCGGCCGGGCCTATACAAAACGGTCGCGAACCCTTTCGTTGAAACCACAAACTGGGATTGGAACATCGATCCCGCGGGCCTCCGCCTGGCGCTTCGGCGCTTGAACAACCGCTACGCTTTGCCGGTGTTGATTACCGAGAACGGTCTCGGCGAGTTTGACGAATTGACCGGCGACGAAAAAGTGCACGACGATTACCGCATCGATTATCTGCGCTCGCATTTAGTCGAATGCAAACATGCGATTGAAGACGGCGTTGACCTACTCGGGTTTTGTTCATGGTCCTTCACCGATCTTCTAAGCTGGCTCAACGGTTACCAAAAACGTTACGGCTTTGTTTACGTCCGCCGTGACGAGACCGCCGAAATGGACCTTAAGCGCATAAAGAAGAAGAGCTTCGCTTGGTATAAGGAAGTGATCCGCACCGCGGGTGAGTCTTTGGCGTGAGCACTTTGACGATCGGTTCGTTAATCACCGAAAAAAGATTTACCTTCGCCTGCTATTTGCTCGAGTGCTTAGCCGGCACCGCGATCGGTTATTACCTCTACATGGTCGATCCCGTTTTAGGTTTGTGGACCTTTATTTCCATTCTCTTGGTGCTCGCTCCCGATCGCAAGGATGCCATTGCCCTCGCGGCTAACCGTATTAAGGCGAATCTCATCGGCGCGGGTCTCGGGCTTTGCGTATTTTATTTTCAGCCCGTGCGCCTATTCACGATTAGCGCCGGGATCGTCGCGGCCATGATCATTTGCCAAGTTTTAAAACTACAGGAAGCCTCACGGTCGGCGCTGATCGCCCTTCTCATCATCGTGTTGCATCCACCCGGCCAGCATTTCTGGGACATTGCGGTCGAACGCGCGGGCGGCGTCGTGACGGGTTGTATGATCGGGGTACTCCTCACCTTTCTGTTCCACTCCGTGGTACAACGGCTGAGGGCGTACCTTTATCCACAAGCGCAAAGGAAAGATTCGGATGTCGCTGGCGACCGGGTTCACTTGGACCAACAATGATATTTCACTAACCGGCTTTTCGATCGCCGGAATCACGACCAGCGTCGTCTTCTCCGCCGCCGACGTTTGCTTTGACGTCGGGCAAGGTTTACCGTTTCAAATTCCCGTTCGTAATATCGCGATTACGCACGGCCATTTAGATCACGCCGCCGGATTACCTTACTTGCTCGGGCAAAAAGCCATGCACGGCGTACCGCCGCCCAATATTTACTTACCGCCCACCCTCGTACCCCCGATGAAAGAAATCTTGCGCTTGTGGAGCGAGATCGAAGATCACACCTACGATTACAAACTCGAAGCCCTTAGTCCGGGCGAAGAACGAGATCTCAAAGGTAAATACTTTTTGCGTACCTTTCCGACTTATCACCGCGTCGCCTCGCAAGGCTATACGGTTTATCTGCGTAAGAAGCACTTGCTGCCGGAGTTTCGCGGTTTGGATCACAACGCGCTCGGGGCCGCGCGCCGAGCCGGTAAAACGATCGACGAACACTTCAACGAAGCGGTCGTTTCGTTCACGGGCGATACAAAAATTGAAGTCCTCGAAAACGAAGACGTGCGCAAGAGCCGCGTGCTGGTGCTCGAATGCACTTACTGGGACGAGCGCAAAACCATCGAGAACGCCCGCGAATGGGGTCACATCCACCTCGACGAAATCATCCCGTGGCTCGATCGCCTGACCTGCGAAAAACTTTTGTTAATCCATTCTTCGGCGCGCTACTCGGTCGCGCAAATCCATCGCATCCTCGAAGAAAAAATTCCTGAACGCCATAAGGGGCGCGTGGAACTCTTCCCGCGTAATCCATGAATTTGCAGCCTACGCTTACCGGCGAACTCGTCGAACTTAGTCCGTTGCGCGCGGAAGATTACGCCGCCCTACTCGCCGCCGCTTCCGATCCACTCATCTGGGAAATGCACCCGCAGCCTGACCGATATCAACCCGACGTGTTCCGCAAGTTTTTCGACGAAGCCCTGCTTTCCGGTGGCGCACTCGTGATCAGGGAGCGTAAAAACGGGTCGGTCATCGGCAGCTCACGCTTTTACGACTTCAGCGCTCAACCTTCGTCGGTCATCATCGGTTACACATTTTTGGCGCGCGGCTACTGGGGCGGAGTTTTTAATCGCGATCTTAAAAAGTTGATGGTGAACTACGCCCTCGCCTCCGTCAAAACCGCCTACTTCCAAGTCGGCGTGAAGAACCTGCGTTCGCAAGCGGCCATGCTAAAAATCGGCGCGATCAACACCGGCGTCCAAGAAATCGCCGTCAGCTACGCACCCCCGAAAAAGTCTTACATCTTTAAAATAGAGTCGCCTTTAAACTGAGACAAGCGTCCGGAAACCCGGACTGGACACGACTCATCTCGGATATAAACACTCACCGTATATATCGGGCGTGGTGTAGCGATTGCTCTACCGTCCTGCACGAATCAATTACGGTTCAAGCAAAAAGGACAAAAAATGAATAAGTGGATGAAACAAGGAATGATGGGATTGGCTTTCTCAGCGGTATCGGTTGCTAACGTCGCCGGGAACTCAACCGCTGGAGAAAATTCAACCGAAACAACGAAAATTGAAGTTGGCCACTCGGTTATGGTTGACGCCTTAGATTACGAAGGCGGCTCCAAGTTGAAAGACCGCGTAATGGCCGCCAACTCAGCCAAAGATCTCGAAATTATTGTCGTTGAAAAGCTTGCTTAACTTTAATGGAGGCCGCCGTGTTTACTTCCAATGCAAAAGACAATTTTTCTGCGCTGACTGCTTCACTGCAGATGACAAAATCTTTTGAACCGGCGGGCTCATTGATTCAGGCGCACCTCGCCGGAGTAGCCAACCTGCTTCAAAAATTCATTAAGAGCGATCCGTTGGTTAGTGAAGATCTGCGTGCCGGACTTGCAGACTTATCGGAGCGATCCATCGTTCGATTAGTGACTTCTCCTTACCTTTGCGAAATGTTGATGATTCTGGAGAAGAAGAAGGCCGATCAACCACGCGAGCTACGCCAACAGGTAATTCAAGGTCTCGTTGCTGAAGTTCTTTTACATCAGCCCGGCTTTAAACATCCGTTTTCGCCAAAGTGGACCTTTGACGGCGACGTAGTTCTTGACCCTGAGATCGCCGGCCAGTTTCCTGCACAACAAACCGAATGCGGTATTCGACTTAATTACCAAAGTTACGCGCACAATACAAGCAAGCCCGGGATTGGCGGCTATAGTTTTGAAGTCAGCCAGAAACATAGAGAACGCATCGAGACCGCGAAATATATCATTCACCAAGTCTCGGCGCCTGCGGCGTCGCTCGTCGACGGATTTACTACGGCTATTCAGTTTCGAGTAAATAAGATGCGGGAAAATGTCGTCAACAGCAGCACGCACACTTCCATCGGATTAATTCGTTGCGATAATTTCCATAAGATTCATGACGACATGCCGGAGATCGTCGACATGCTTGTGCACGAATCAATTCATCAATATCTTCACCTATTCGAAGAACAGATCTCCGCTTTCGTGAATCTGGAAAAGGTTAATGAGCAAACGTTAAACGATAAAGTTTTTCCCTCTCCGTGGTCGGGCAATTTACTTGATTTGCGATCGTACACGCATGCTATTCTCGTTTGGTACGGACTTTGGCATTTTTGGAGTCAAATGGCGGCAATTGATTTTTCCCATCCTGAACTCACAAAAAAGCATATCACTCAAAAAATCGAAGAGGCCGCTTTGGGATTTAACCAATTCGCTTCGGTGCTTTCTAATCTTGGCGCAGCGGTAGATACACTCAATCAAGATTATGTGCGAAATATTTTGCGTGCGCAGTCAATGGTTCGGTCGGCGTGACCTTGTATTATGAATTGTGGGCAAAGTCTTTCGGCTTGCCCATCGATGAATTCCGCTCGGCCGCCGCGGCTCGAACTTCGGCAGGAAGCTACCTCGAGAAATACGGCACCCAGTTTGTCTTCCAATTCAAAGATTTAAGCTCGGGCAAAGAGATTGTCGCCGCCGCTCATGAGCAACCGATTTCATTCGACAGCATGACCATTGCGTTCGACGACTATGATTTCGGCTTCACGTTAGCTACCGATTATCAACAGGCGGCCGCTCCCCCAGGGTTCACTTTCAGAGCGCTAGAAAACGGTGACTCCGAGTTAAGCGCTTTTGTTTCGGCGTGCAATGAAGACGATCTCGATACGCTAAACCTCACCTTTGAGAATGAAATTGCTTTCGGGATGTTCGAGGGACCGTCGTGTATTGGCGTCGCTCGGGCGGCGGCAATGTCTTCGGTCGCTGGCCTTGTCGACGTCACGGTTTTGATTTTACCGGCGCGGAGGGGACAACGCCTTTCCGCTCCACTTGTGTCGCACCTGTTAACACGCGTATTAAAGAACGGACTTTTACCCAAATACCGAGTCGCGCACGACAATCTTGCGAGCCAAGCCGTTGCCGTGCGGCTTGGTTTTGAGAAGATGTTCCATGTACGCACTTGGTCCGCTTAACGAAGGAGACAAAATGAGTGAACTTAATAAAACCGCGATCATCTACGAAGACCTAGTCGACGTTCGATTCTCCGACTTAGATCATTACAACCACGTGAACTCTAAACATTACTTGGATCTGATCGTGACTTCGCGGCTGACGTTTTTTTCGCGCGAGTTTAAAGTGCCGTTCGAGAGCATGACCGAGCGGGGTTACGGTTTTTTCCTGACGAAAGTAACGATCAATTATAAACGACCGATCGTCGGCCTTCAGCGCGTCTTCGCAAAATCCCACGTCGCGGAGATTCGCGACGGCAAAGTGGCCGTGATCCCTTTTGAACTCCGCACCGCCGACGGCACAAAACTGTTTTCCGACGGCGTCCTCGAATTCACGGTCATCGACATGAAAACCCAGCGCAGTACGGTCGCCCCCGACTGGATCATGGATTATTTTTTCCGTTAGTTAGAACCATAGTTGGTACTAATAATAGGACCACTCTTGGTATAACTTACATTGTTGATAAACAATTATAGCAATACTCAGACTCCATGGCTTAAGTCGGGGGCCAGTCGCCCCGCCAGTTGAGTCATATTGCAGTTCTCTACCTTCAAATAAGCTGGATGATGGCACAGTGATTGAATTAACTTTTAAACCGCGAGGAGCGTTTTGTGAAATTTAGAAAGATTATTATTACTATACTCGGGTTTTTTGGAACGTTAACACCACTAGCGGCTCTTACGCAGGAGATTTCATCGTCCACTGAAGCATCGGCGAGGTCTCACTCCGAAACATTAGGCAGATATCAATCCGTAAATTTTATTGTTGATTGGATGCAGCTACACAGCGTGATGGATAAAGTGTCGGCTACAGAGTTTGCGCTAAGCTTGACCGAACAAGAATTAAAGCTGCTGGTCAAAGCCCTTCAGAATCCCAAGATCATCAAGGCTCGAAATGACGTAATCCCGATATAGCTCCTATCGAAAGCGAAACTCACGGATGAGAAGGCAGACAATTGAACTCGTAAACATCGTTGCCGGAAACTTTTGCAATCTGAGGTGTACTCATTGCGTTAATGATTCTGGTCCTGATCGCTCGGATCATCTTACATCAGGGGAAATTGATTTAATAGCTTCGGAACTTAATCTGAAAAAGCCGAAGATCATATTATTTACCGGCGGCGAACCATCATTGCTTACGGGCTTTATAAATTCGATTTTAGAACAGCTAACTTTCCAGTTCAAGGTGAAGATAACTACGAACGGATGGTTTTGTAAAAACGAAGAGACGATGACTAAGGCTCTAAATAAATTTAACAAGTTGAGTCACATTCAGCTCTCGTATGACGCTTTCCACGGATCAAAGTTAACTGTCGAGAATGTAAAATCCCTGAGTCGAGAGTGTTTCCGGCGTAATTTAAAATTTAATATCACAATGTGCATCGGTAATGCGCGAGATCTAATCACTGCAAACCAATTAGTTGAAGAGATTGGTGAAAAGATCGTTTTTCAAAAAGTCGCTTCCATCGGTCGGGCGAAGAAAAATGGCATCAGTTTTGATCAGCCTCGGTTTGATAACACTATTCTGAAGAAACGCTGCTCTAACTTGGACAGTCTTTCATACGTGCACGGCAAAGGTTTTACTTTCTGCTGCGGTCCTCTTGTTTTTGAATCACAAGTTAAAATTGCTCATTCCAGCATCGCCGCTCATATGGACAGTGAAATTCGGAGAAAATTTGAAACCAAAACCTTTGGTGAACTGCTTAATGACACGGGTGCGACAGAGGCGGAACTTACTCCGGAGATGTCTCATCCTTGTAGCTTATGCCACTTCATTCATTGCAGAAGCAAAAATGCTTAAAATAAATGAAAACTCACAGGAGATTCTTTTCTCAATCACATCGCCTGATGATTTAACGGCCGATGTTCTCAAGGAATTGTCTCAAACGAAGAAAAATTTGAGATTTGAGTGGCCAAGGCAAGACTTCGATCTTCAAAGATTTAACGAAATACATGGGGAGGTATTTATTCAAATTGGAATGGAGGCAGCTAAAATTTCATCCGTCGGATCGGTCGATATTTTACCCATATCTACATTCCATGATCAAAAATCTCAGGCACTCATCTTGGAGACCTACGAAACAGATTACAAAATCAAATGGTCGGGCAAGATTCCCGAACCGATCCTCGAACTTTTTAAGACAGCTCTCAGCTCCATCACCAACCAGCGAACAAGTAGGTTCGTGGTGATTGACGGTCATCTCCGAGGCGCGATTGTCGTTGCAAACTTTAAGACTTACAGAAGTGAACTTAAAGATCATATAGCTTGGATCTGGATAGATGGATCGCAACCTAAAGCAATTCGGCGAAGGATTGGTGAGAGCCTATTGAATCAAGCTGCGATAATGGCGCCCGAAGCGGTAATGGCTGGCGTATATAGCCGTAACCTAAAGTCATTTGAGTTTCTAAGAAAGGCCGGCTTCAAATCGATATGCGCTACATTTTTGCAACCTTAGCCCTTTTAATTCCAGTCCTTACCATATGGGCATGGCAAAGTTCTTCCAACAAGGATGATCAAGTCTGGGATGTAGTTTTCATGGGGATTCCGAATTCGCTTAATCCCCAAGACGTCGAAGTTTCGACCGTTGGATACCTTCTCAATCAAACTCACCGACCCCTTTTTTATAAAAATCAGGACGGCGTTTACAGATCCGATCTGCTCTCTAAAATTGCGCAGGACCAGTCGGGTTTAAATTTATCACTATGTGTTCGAGAACAGATCCAGCTTGGGTCATCGCGCTTACTCCAATCATCGGATTTGCATTCATTTATAAGCAGACGTACCTCAGAGCTCAATCTAAAGGTGGACATCGAATCTAATGGTCAATGCCTGCTACTGAAATTCAAAGAGCTCCATCATGATTTTTTCGATATTTTTTCGAAGATGGAAAACGCTCCAAGTTGGAACTTCGGCGATTCCTTTGACGAAGGATTAGGAGACTTTTATGTTTCAAAGTCGAACTCAGATTACATTGAGCTAACCCGAAAATCTGAAAATAAACGCGGCTTTAACAAAATTATGGTTCACGCATATGTCAATCAGGGCGCTCTTGAAAGCCTTATCAGCAGTCGAAGAATCGAAGATTTAAATCGTATCTCAGCAGAGCTAGTGCCGAAATATATTCGTGAGACCTATGCAAGTTATGAAGTAGCGCTTTTACAAACAGGAATACTCTTATTGAATATAAAGAACGATGAACTTCGCCGGTTAATCTATAACTGTTTGAATATCAGCGATTTTAGGATTGCCTTCTCACCTGGTCAGGCCTTTTTCAAAGATATAAAGACAATTTTACCGATCGGTGTACCTGGTGCACAAAGCGGAAAACCTGATCAACACTGCAATCTAAATGGAGCTTCTCCAAAGCGTTTCGGTAAGGTCAGCTTTTGGAACTGGAAGGATAATAATCGCGAACAATTGAAACAATTTTTGGATCATTTTTCGTCAAAGATTGGAATTGAAATTGAATATCAAGAAGTTGCACCAGAACGACTGTTTTCGATTGTAAAACACGATGAACAAAAGCACGAACTAATCGTCATCGGCCTTAGCGCCAATGAATTTCACTATCGGGATTTCTATCAATACTTGCTTGATCCAAAGCATACCATTCTATCGAAAATACCAATCGATTTTAGGAAAGAAATCGACCTACTCGATGCGCGACCGTCTTTACGTCTTCAGAGTGAGTTAATCCAAAAACTTGATTCCGCTTTATTTGAAAAAGCTGTCGCGCTACCGCTATTTCAGCAAATCCGCCCATTTTTTTATCCTAAAGAACTCAAAGGTCTCGAATTTGGATCTAATTTCTTAGCCCATCCAATTGTGTCGGAGATAACAAATTGAGAGCGCTAAAACTATTCTGGGGAGTGTCTGGCCCCATAAGCTTGATAATACTCGGTGGTTTAACGGCGGTTTGGGTTCTATTTCTAATTGCGTCTTCGATAAGCAGCACCTGTGAACAATCACGATCAATAATCAGAAAAAGTTTATCCTCGATCGCTACACCAGTTTTAAACGGAAATTTGCCTGCTTTAAGAACTTCACTTAATGAACTAAGAATTCTGAATGTTGCCTCGCTAGCCTTTGTCGGCTCGAATGTGGTAGATCGCGATGTTTTTCAAAGAATAGTTGTTGGCAAATCTCAAAAATCGTTGGTTTACGAATGTTCAGAGCCGGTGGTCCAAAATGGGCTTGAGGTGGGCTCAGTTCGATCGCAGATAGATGTGCTAGGTTATAGCGTAATATTCATGCGGGGCCAGCTTTCATCTATTATCTTCTTTTGGGTTCTTGCAATTTTCGTCATAATAACGGCGAATTATCGCGCTCTAAAATTTATAAACACTATCCGGCAATCTTTAGAGGGATTGACCCTTGATGAAATCAAAAGCAATCCAGTTAATCTTAGCTCCTACGTTTCACGTGCGTTGACTGACCTTCCTCGAAATGTTGGTACGAAGGTTATCTGCGAATCATTAGCAAATATTGTGAAGAGTCTATCAGAACTTGCCGAGACAAAAATGCGTCTAGCAAATGCAGAAGATAAAGCCGTATTGGCGCGTCAAGTGGGTCACGATATTCGATCACCGCTATCCGCGCTAAGAATTTTGATGGATAAATCTAAAAACCTAACTCCACCAGAACGTATGCTACTCCAATCTTGCTACAGCCGGGTCGATCAGGTAGCCAGTGATCTACTGAAGTCGGCAGATGCAAATCAGGAGGAACAGTCGATAGATCTTGGCCATTGCTTATTCGAAGTGATCCAAGAAAAGCGATTACAATTTCCCCAAGTTGAACTTGTTTTTAATAACAGCCAACATCGGTTATTAACTTGCATCTCGAAGGATATTTTTCAACGAGTGATTTCTAATCTGCTAAATAACTCGATTGAGGCACATTCACCTAAAATCATTATTTCTTTGTCGATCCTTGAAGATCATTATGCGATCAAAATCATTGATAGCGGAATCGGAATTACACCGGAAGCACTTGAAAAATTGCAGCGCGGCGAATCTTTAACGACCAAAAAATCCGGGAATGCTTTAGGTCTATCTCACGCTAGGCAAGCTTTGAAACTCCGTGATGGAAAGATCGAAATTTGTAAATCGATTTGGAATGGTACTCAAATAGACTTATTCTTTAAGCGATCCGGCATGGAATTAGTGAGTGCTGTCGATAGTCAGAACGCACTCGGGATTTAGTACATGAACGGGATACCTGAGACAAAAATTTGTGAGAGTTGCGGGCGCGAGATTGAATACCGGAAGAAGTGGGCTCGTGACTGGGAGAACGTGAAGTTTTGCAGCGACGAATGATTCAACAGAGGCGGTTAAGCCGGGCATCAATCCTGCTCTTTATTATCGAATGCTAAAACTACTGGCCGTGACCGCTATTGCCCTCCTTACTCACACCCCTTCCGTCTTCGCGGGGGTGCCCTACGCGGATCCGCAAGTGCCAGGCGCTATGCTCTTCAGGAGCTACGCAGAACTTAACAACTCCGCATCCTACGGTCCCATTATTTGCGATCAAGGCCGGTCGATCGTGTCTGAGTATGTTAGCGGAGGCGAGGCCGTCCCGCTCGCAATCCGCTTAGCGTCGGCTGAGGCGTGTAAGTCGGGCGCCCGCCAGTTTACCGTAGCGGATTTCGGCATGGCTACGTTCAGGCTTGAAAGTTTGCACGGCTTTCAGGTCTTCGCCCCGCACTTATCCACTTTAAAAACCGCGCACGAAGCCGCCAGCCATCACGTACGCAAAATTTATTTCGTCACTAGCGTGCTCGAAGCGTGGGAAGCGATGGCCATCGCGATTCCCGAGATAGAACTGCTTCAGGAATCCGGTTACCAAGTTGTCTTCACAAGCGGTTTTGAAAAAGCGGATCTGATAAAGGTTCTCGCAGACGACTCCACCTACGGCGTAGTTTTGGATTCACACGGGCAATCGCCGTTTCCGGTGCTGGGTTTCGGCGGTGGTTATTGGGTTGATTCGAAAGGCGATTTGATCGCCCCGTCCGACATCGTTAAAGTCTCGCAAAACTTGCGCTTCATGACCGCATTAGGTTGCTTCGGCGAATATCTCGCTTCGGATTACCGAAAGAAATTAAAGCTGCCGGCAGATAGATATCACTTCCTCTCCGACAGCCATTCCAAAAACGTGATCGACCACTATTTCCGCAAGGATGAAGCTCATCCCTACCGCCCCGTTGCCGTACGGTACGGTGATTTTTCGCCCGAGCGTGATGCGCGATCGGCAACGGCGCTTGAACGAAACAACTTCTTTAAACAGGTTCGGGTCCTGCTGCCGAACTAAGCCAACAGTCCCGGCGTCGGACTTTTGCGGTCGGCGCGCCAAGCTTCGTACTTGCCGCCCGTTTCGCCGTAGCCAAAGAGCGTGTCACTGCCGAAACCTTCGGCCACGTTAGGTTGTTGGTAATCTGCTTGTGATAAACCAAACGCCTGCATGATCGCGACGAGAAAGCTGCAGTAGTTGCGGCCTTGACCTTGCGTGTTTGAATAATCGATGTACCGGCCGGTCTTTATTTTACCGGCCAGGCCGCCCGCGAGAGCCACGGCCATGTCGTTGTACGAATGGTTCGTGCCGTGCCCCATCGCATTGCCCCAGTACACCAAGCTGTTATCAAGGAAAGTGCCGGCGGTTCCGGGTTCGGGCGTGTTCAATTGATTGATCATGTAGGAAAAGTGCCCGGCAAAACGCTGGATGATCGCGCGAATTTGCGGCGACTCCATCGATGTGTGCGTGTAGGTGCCGTGCCAGCTGCCGTTCAAGGCAACGCCGTTCGCGCTGATATTTGAAAAAACGGTGTCGTCCACGGCGTCGGTCAGCATGATCGTACCGATGTTCACGATGCCGCACTTCACCGCCGCGATCATTAAATCCATGTTCTGTTTAATCACGCGATCAATATTCACAACGTTGTAATCGGCGGTGCCGCCGAGGCCGGCCGGGCCCACGCAGGCTTGCGGCGTCGTAGCGATGATTGAAGTTTGCAGCTGATTAAGCGTGTCGATGTGTTCTTGCAAAACGTCGCGTTCGGCCTTCGCGAGTTTGCGGCTGGTGATTACCGTTTTGTAATTTTCGAAAACCTGATCGACGACCTTTTTATTGCGATCGCTGGGCGCCGCGGTCGTATTGCCACCGAATATATAGTTGAACGCAGCTAAAGGGCTATTGTACCGATCGGCGCTGCTCATAACGTTGGTAGCGGCGTTGTAACGGAAGGACATGTCCCAGCCGTTGCGCAAACGAAGATTCAAATACGATCGTAAATCTGCGGCGCGTGGATTTGATTTCGCATTTTTCGCCATGATGTAATCGATCGAGGGGCCATTCTTAACTTCCCACGCAGGATTAGCGCCGGCACCGAGATTGCCCGCCAAGATCGTGCTGGTTTGGTGACCTTGCAAATTACGCCACAAACCGTCGAGTCCGCGAATGATCATCATCTTATCGCGGATCGCGCCGTTGAAGGCCGCACCGAAGATCGGTGAGATATTGCCCGAAATATCGCGCATAGCCATCTCGCGCATGTTTTGAATTCCCGTGACCGTTTTCAGTTTTGCCGATTCAATGACGTTCGGGTACCAATCCGTGGCAAAGCGACCGTTGTCTTGCCCAAGGCAAATGAAGCGTTTAGCGCCGGCCGTTTGCGCGAGTGCCTTTGGCATCAAGCTCGGCAAAAAGGGAATGGCGAGTAAAGTCCCGCCCGTTCCGACGAGGAATTGTCTCCGGGTTTTTGGATTGTAGATCACAACATCCTCCTAATTAAGCGGGCCTAATTTTTTGAGCGTGAAACCCGCGGTGCCGGGATAAGCTTTCAACATTTCTAAAACGGAACCACCGGTTTTGTTCGCGGCTTCGTACATCGAGGACATTGCGCAATCGTCGTTCGCGCCGGCGTCACGACCGATGTTGTACTGTAGCCACTGCTTCACCATGCAGGACTGCGCGACGCTGCTTTCGCTCATCGCGGCTTGCATCGCAGCGCCACCGTTGACCGTCGGGTCATTGGACGAAACGATGTTCGGCGCGACGACCGCGTCGATCGGATGAACGCGACTTTGTCCGTTCGCGCTTACCGTTTCTTGACCGCGGAAACGGCCGAAGCCGTCAAAGTTTTCAAACGCAAAGCCCATGGGATTGATACGCGAGTGGCAGGACATACATTGCGGAGCGCTCGTCTTCGCCGCAACTTGCGCACGCGTCGACGAAAGCGGATCGAACGCACTCGCTAAGCTTTCTACGTTCGCGGGCGGGCTGCCCAATGTATCGCAAAGCATGTGCAGGCGAAGATTCACGCCGCGTTTGATCGGATTTGAGTGACCCACATTATCAAGCGCGAGCAATCCCGCACGCGTTAAGATTCCGGCGCGGTTGGGGTCCGTGATCGGAACCGGCGTGCTTGACGTTCCAACACCGTAGACGCGTGATAAATTCGCGCTCTTCGGAACGGCCAAGTTGGTCGTCATAAGCCCTTTGTAATTCACTTTTTGCGTCCAGATCAGATGATCCATAAGATCGACGATTTCCTGGCGCGCTTCGTTCTTAAATGTTCCCACTGAAATACCATCGGCTTCGGCGGCGCTCACCTGAACGTCAGGTATATAGTCTAGGCGAAGCCACTGCGAGTAAAACGCGCGTACGCCTTCCTTCGCCTTTGCGCTCGCGGCTAAGCGGTCGGTTTGCGCTTTGATGCCGGCGGCGGTGCTCAAAGTGCCTGCCCGGGCCGCATCGAACAGCGCTTGGTCAGGCATCGAGCCGAGCAGCGAGTACGAAAGACGGCTCGCGACTTCGTAAGCATCGAGCTGAAGTACATCCGCGCGGCCCGCGACCGCGGCGCCGTTGTTTTCTAACTTATATAAAAAGTTGGGCGACATGAGGAGCGCCTGGACCAGACGGGCCATGCCGTCGGCCGGAGTCGTCCCGGAACGGTACAGAGTGAGGTAGGTGGTTTTGTCGGCGGCGCTCAGGGGCCGGCGCGAAGCGCGCAAACCGAAACCGTCGAGGAAGGTCGTTACGCACGCGTCGGTGACCGTGGCCGCTTGCATGCAAGTTCCGCCGATCGCGCTCATCTTACCTGCATTACCGGTAATGACGTCTGCGGCTTTTGCCGCCACGTTGTTGTAGGCCATCATCAACGGCAAGCTTAATGAGTTGGGATTCATTGAATCGAAAACGCGCAAGGAAGGAACGGCGTTGGTGAACTCCTGTTGAAGAGCGGCGAGTTCGGATTGAATATCGGTCAGGGCTAATTGTCCTGCAAACAAGTCTATAATCGTGCTGCTATATTCACGTTTGGTCAGCCGGCGCAACACCGCCACGCTCGAATCCGAATTACAAGTGAAAGGGTTCGCCAATCCGTTGTTGCCTTTGACGAGCACGTTCGCGATCGCTTCCACTTGCGGCGCGGTTAAAGTCCGCAAATAATTCATCGAGCCGACGACATTGATCGAAGTCTGAATTTGCGCGGCCGTCCGGTTGTAGCGGGTCGAATTGCTAAGCTGTCCGTGGCATCCCGCGCAGTTTTGCGCATAGAGTACGGCGCCGTCCAGCACAACCGGCGCGAGCTTCACCGTCCAACTGAAACTTCCCGCCGCAGAAACGTTACCCGCCGAATCGGTCGCGCGCACCTGAAACGTATGCGCACCTTCCATCAGGCCGCTCAAAGCCTTCGGACTCGTGCAAACGGCGAACGCGCCGGCGTCGATGGAACATGAATAAGATGCGACCGCCGATCCCGAATCCATCGCGCTGAAGGAAAGACTCGCCGAAGTTTGCGTTGTCGGCGAAGTGACGTTCGCGACGAGTACCGGTACGGACGGCGCGGTCGTATCTACCTTCCAATTCGCGCTCATCGGCGAACTCACGACACCCACGGCGTTCACGCCACGAAGGCCAAACACGTGATTGCCGTCGGCCAGATTGGTAAAGTTAGCCGGGCTCGTACAAGTTGCGTAGGCACCGCCGTCGATCGAACATTCAAATCGCGCGAGCGGTTGCCCGCCCGATGTCCCGGTGAAACCGAACGCGGCCGTCTTCGAATTCGAGAAATTCGTCGGACCGGTCGTGATCGTCAGTGCCGGGGCGCTTAGGTCTACGGTCCATGCAACGTTTGCTACTCCACTAGTGTTGCCGGCGGCGTCGGTCGCCTTGATCGCCAACCGGTGTACGCCGGCGCTTAATCCCGTAAGATTGACGGGACTTGTGCAACCGACGAAAGCGCCGCCGTTGCGTGAACACAGTATACTAGATACCGGACTAAGGGCGTCGGTCGCCGCGAAAGCAATGGCAGCCGTCGTATTTCCGGTTACCGCGGCCGGAGCTTGTGAGACCACCACGTTCGGCGCGGTTGCGTCGATCCGAAAATTATAGATTTTGTCTTGCGAAACTAAACCGTTCGCATCGACCGCACCGATCTTGAGAGCGTGGTCACCGTCCGTTAAATCGGTGAGGGTGATCTGCAAATTTGAACAATCACTCTCGGGCGCGGCGTCTAACTGGCAGGTCACCGTGGTCACGCCTGAATTTTCGCCCGCACGCACGGTAATTACCGCGTTTAAGCTGCGGAAATTTGAGATCGTTGGGATCGGGCTTTGCAGCGAAATCTCGGGTCCGATGGCTGAACCGTCGGCGAGGCTCGCGAGATCACGACCGGTGTTGTGCATCGGCGGACTACAGTTTTGAAAACCGGCAAGGAGGCTCGTTAGTACCGAGACGATCAGGACTTTTTTATATAAAATCCGTTGAGAATGTGAGTTCACGAGCGGCGCTCCTCCGTTACGTACAAGCATCTGGCTACCCAACATGAGTTTAGCGCTTATAAGTTCTGTAACGGCAAAAACAACCGGTTGATGTCAAAATGAGACAAGCTTATTTCGACGTTTTAAGCCGAACCCAGGTTTGATCGAAAACATATCAACACTTCCCGTGACATCTCCGCTCGCCGCTGACCGAGCTGTATAGATGGAAACCATTTTATGGATCTTTGCTGGTGCAAAAGCAGGCGTGAAGTTAAAGTGATCGAACATGAACGGGATACCTGAGACAAAAATTTGTGAGAGTTGCGGGCGCGAGATTGAGTACCGGAAGAAGTGGGCTCGTGATTGGGAGAACGTGAAGTTTTGCAGCGATGAATGCCGCCGTAATAAAAACCGTCACGATTACCGGCCCGCGATCATGCAACTTCTGCGCGAAAGACAACGTGGCAAAACCATTTGCCCAAGTGAAGTTTTGTCAGCACCGGAAAAAACGGACACGGTGATGATGGAACATGTTCGCCGAAGCGCGCGGCTCTTGGCGGCCGAAGACCTTATTGAAATAACGCAAAAAGGCAAAGCGGTTGATCCGCTAAATTTTAGGGGTCCCATTCGCCTGCGGTTGAAGTAGATACCGCGCATGGGTATTTCGAAGAAACTCAAAGCAAAAATCGATGCGTTCTCCGTAGATGATCAAGATCGCCTCGTTCGGATGGGCTGGGAAGATCGCACCACCTTCGACGTCATCGAACTGCAATTTGGGCTAAGCCCGAATGACTTCGTTCGCTTCATGCGCACACGTTTGAACGGTAAAGCTTTTTTACTCTGGCGCAAACGGGTGCACGAACAGGGTCATTTAAAAAACGAAAAGAAACGCGGGTTCAAAGTCACGCGCTTCAAATGTTCCCGGCAATCCGTCGACGGGATCACCAAAGGCAATAAATAAGTAACGTGAGGTTCTAAAAAATGGCTACCGGTCTGCTCGTGCTCGGCAATCAACTCTTTCACCCCGACAAACTTAAAGGCAAAGATATCGACGCCGTTTACATGCGGGAAGACATCGAGCTGTGCACGTTCTTCAAGTTTCACAAGTTAAAGATTTTCTTCTTCCTGGCGGCAATGCGGTCGCACGCGAAAGAATTGAGTGACGCCGGCTATGACGTTACCTACGAAGAATTGAAAAAATCCGAAAAGACCTACGACATCCATTTCAAAGCTTGGCTCAAGAAAAAATCGATCAAGAAAATCTTCTTCTACGAAATCGAGGATAAATTTTTCGAAGACCGGATTCTCTCGGCGGTGGCCGACGCGGGCGTAGAAGTCGAAGTCATTCCCACGCCGATGTTTCTTACCAGCCGCAGCCAATTTAAAAACTACCTGCAAAAGGGCAAACGCCCGTTCATGAAAACCTTCTACGAAGCGCAGCGCAAACGCTTTAAGATCATGGTCGACGCCAAAGATAAGCCCATGGGCGGTCAATGGAGCTTTGACGAGATGAACCGTAAGCCGCTGCCGAAAACGGTTACGCCGCCCGAACCGAAGACTCCCGCGCCGTCGGCATTCGCCAAAAAGGCCGACCTGCACAAGAACATCGAAGCGCTTTGTGAAAAACACTTCGGGGATCACCCGGGCAAACTGGAAAAGGTTTGGTTCCCCGTCGATCGCGAGGGAGCGCAGGCCTGGCTCGATCAGTTTATTGAAGAGCGCTTAGCGAATTTCGGACCGTACGAAGACGCGCTCACGCACCGCTCGGACTTCGTATTTCACGGGGCGCTAACGCCTTTTCTAAACACCGGATTGTTAACCCCCGATGACGTAATTAAGACCGCGCTACGGGCCGCGAAAAAGAAAAAACTCGAGATCAATTCGGTCGAAGGCTTCGTCAGGCAAATCATCGGCTGGCGCGAATTTATACGCGGCATTTACCAAAACTACAGCGAGGTCCAAGACACGACGAACTTCTGGGATCACCATGGGCAGTTAACCAAACATTGGTACGACGCCACGACGGGCATCGAGCCTTTAGATCACGTTATCGATAAGGCGAATCGTCTCGCTTATTGTCATCACATCGAACGCCTAATGGTGGCCGGTAACCTCATGCTGTTGCTCGAGGTCGACCCGCAAGAGGCGCACCGCTGGTTCATGGAGATGTTCATCGATTCGTCGAACTGGGTCATGGGTCCGAATGTTTACGGCATGGGCATCTTTAGTGACGGCGGTATCTTCGCAACGAAACCTTACATTTGCGGTTCAAACTACTACCGTAAAATGGGCGGTTACAAAAAAGCCGATTGGTGCGAAGGCGTGGACGGTTTGTACTGGGGCTTCGTCGAAAAACACGACGACTTCTTCATGCGTAATCCGCGCCTTTCGATGATGGTGCGCACCGTGCAGAAAATGGATGCGGGCCGCAAGAAATCGATCTACGCGGCGGCCGACGAACTGCGTGGAAAACTCACCAGCGCGCCCGGTAAGCTCCGTCTGGATCAAACATATTAGCTTGTTGCTCGATATCGAAGCTATGCGGCTTGTGATCGAAGCCCGCGCCCGCGATGTAAGCCCAATTGCCCCAGTTGCTCGCGGGATCGTAGTCGATCAAGTTTTGTTCGAACCACGCGGCACCCTCGCGCCAATCTAATCCTAAATCATGCACGAAGAAACTCGCGGCGTTTTGCCGCATACGGTTCGACAACCAGCCGGTGAGCCGAAGTTCTTTCATCGCGGCGTCGATGAACGGGCGGCCCGTCTCGCCCGAGCGCCACGCGGCGAAAGACTTATCGGCGGCGGGACCGCGCGCAAGCTCCCTCTTCGGCCGGCCGGGATCCGTGAAAAGTTCGCGCCCACGAACTTGCGCCATGAAATGGAAATGATCGCGCCACAATAGTTCGTACAAAAACCAGAGCGTCGAAAGATTCTCACCGTGCGCCGCCTCGAACGCGCGGACCTCGCGGTAAATCAAGCGCGCCGACAAACAACCGAGCGCGAGGTAAGGCGAAAACTTGGACGAATCCGTCCACTCAAGCAAACCGTTGCGAGTTTGCTTGTACGTGCGCAGGTGACCGCCGCCCATGTACTTCGTTAAAAAATCGAGCGCGGCCCGCTCGCCGCCTTCGCATGAAAAGCCAAGCCCCGGTTCGGCTTGCGCTAACCAGGGTTTAAAATCGAAGTAAATAAAACCGCTACCGGTGCCAAGCTGTGGGCACTCGGGCAAATTCTCGGGCGCCGCGAGCGGTGGACGGATGGGCCATGATCTTTGCTCGATAAGTTTTCTAAGTTTCGAAAAACTCATCGGCCGGTAAAGCTCGAAGCCCTGGGCATCTTCGTCGCAAAATAAAGTGTGCGTCTGAAAGCGGCGGGTTGCTACTCCCAACTTAGCCAACGATTGAGTGACGGCGTCTTCGGTCTTACGCTCATCGAAGGCGGTAAGACGTGAGAAGTAAACTTCGTTCACTCCGAGTTGCGTGCATAAGCGGGGCAGAACCTCTTGCGGTCGACCGCTCAGGCAGAGCAGCTCCGAACCAAGGTCACGCAAACCTTCACTTAAACTTCTTAGACTCTCGGCTAGTATTTTTTTGCGGAAGCCCGAGAGCGGCGATGAGTCGTCATGGATATAAACGAACGCCACCGGATCGCCGGCGCGGACCGCGCTCGATAGGGTTTCGTTGTCGTGAAGTCTGAGGTCGGTGCGGAACCAAACAAGCCTAGTCATCCCCGCAATTTCCCATTAAATTAATAGGATGTACACATGGCCGGCCGCACTCATTCTGCTGTTTTCTTTGCCGGCCCAGGCCAAACTTTGCAATCCGTTCGAGGAGAAGTGCTGGCTAAAGTCGAATAGCTCATCTTCGCCGGCCTACCCGTCGAAGAACTCGCAGATCCGTATCAATCCTTCGGCCGTCCCGGTAGAAAAAGGTTTCGGCGTCGAAGCGATCGTATTCCAAGGCGGCGCGGATCTCGCCTTGGTTAAAGGTCTTGGCCGGGTTGGTGCGGCGGTCTCACCGTCTAACGGTGAGGAGACTTTCTTCGGACCTCCCGGTCCCGAGTCCGATCAAGATTACCTTCTACGCATGCAAGACAAGAACAAATACAATTCCCAAAAGGTGGCACTCGCTACGGCTTTCAGCGTTTACTCGAACAAACGCTCGGGACTGAAGCGTCTCAACCTTAGCCTCGGCGTGATCGCGTATTGAACACCCGCGAAGGTTTCGTGTTTGTCGACGTCACCGATTAAAACTTTGTTCTGGAAATCATAGGCCGCACGCGGTGACCGCTCTCTGCGCCCGGCGAGCGAAAGAATCCAGCGTTTAAGCAATAGACTG
>CANEZP010000024.1 GCA_947444305.1 Pseudobdellovibrionaceae bacterium
GATCTGACTGAGGATCGTGTAAGTGCCCGTGCCGATGTCGGTGACGGCACTGCGGATCGTGAGAAGGCCGTCGGCCGTGAACTCCGCCTCGGCGCTCGACTTCATGTGCAGGGCTTCCCAGATTCCGGTCGCCATCCCCCACCCGACTAACTTTTTACCGTCGCGCATCGAGCCGGGCGTAGGATTTCGTTTGAGCCAGCCGAACTTGTGCGCGCCCTCGACGTAACAGGCTTTGAGTTCTTTGCTCGAGAACGGGCGGCCGTAATAATTTTGGTCCTTCTCGGTGTAGTTTTTTAATCTTAGATCGATCGGATCCATCTTAAGCGCGTAGCTCAATTCATCCATCGCGCACTCGAGCGCGAGCAGGCCCGTCGCCGCGCCGGGCGCGCGCATGTCCATCGGCGTGTAGTGGTCGACCGAAGCGAGTTTGTGATCCAGGTAAACATCATCGCAATGATACAGCAGACCCGACCAGTTAACGATGTTCTCGCTGTACTCTTCAAACTGCGAGGTCGGGCAAACCACGGTGTGCGAGAGCGCTTGCAGTTTGCCGTCGGGGCTAGCGCCGAGCTTCACGTTTTGTTTAGCCGCGGGCCGGTGCCCGAACGAAAACATTTGTTGGCGGGTCATCACGACGCGCACCGAACGTTTCAATTTCACCGCGCCCATCATCGCGAAATACAATTGCCATTGGGGCCTGAGCCCCGAACCGAAACCGCCGCCCATGTATTCGGTTTTGGCTTGAACTTTCGCTTTGTCGAGGCCGAACACGTTGCACGCGTAAGTTTGGCTGTTGACCGTGCCTTGCGTTTTGTCGTGGATGCTGAAATGCCCGTCGTCGTAAATTACGGTCGACGCGAACATCTCCATCGGGTTGTGATGTTCGGGCATGTGGGTGTATTCGGCTTCGGCTTTCACCGGCGCCGCCGCGAAGGCTTTGTCGAAGTGACCGCGTGGGGTGGGCTTTTCGAAGTTGGATTTCTTCGGCGGCGTATGTTCCTTTTCCGGAACTTCGTTCATGTCGGTACGGTGCTCTTTTTTCTCGTACGCAATTTCGATGAGGGTCGCGGCGTAGCGCGCTTGCTCGAACGTTTGCGCCAGCACCAGCGCTACGGGCTGCCCGGCGTAGTGAATTTTGTCGTCGTAAAGCCAGCGAAAGTGCCAGCCCGGGGGCGAGTTCTGATCCTCAAACTTTTTATTGAACCACGCGATCGACGGGCGATTTTCGTGGGTGAGCACTTCAACGACGCCCGGAACGGCGCACGCTTTCTTCGTATCGATTGAAGTCATTCGGCCGAGCGTGATCGCGGCCGGCACGACGACGCCGAACAGAAGATCGTCGGCCGGGAACTCGGCTGCGTATTTAGCTTTGCCCGTGACTTTGGCTAAGCCATCCACGCGATCCACAGGTTTACCCACATGTTTGGGCGCGATCCATAAGGCTTCCGCCGGTTTCATAGCCAAACTCCTTTCGCCGCGGCTTCACTCAGCGCGCGCACTAGAGTCCGTTGACCCAGTTCTATTTTGAAATCGTTGTGCCCGTAGCCCGCGGCACCTTTGAAAAAACTGGTTGCGAACTTCTTGAACACTTCTTCGGAAGGTTTTTCGCCGTGAAGGGTTTTTTCGGCTTCGAAATCACGCCAGGGTTTGTGCGCAACGCCTCCCATCGCGACCGCGGCTTTCTTGATGACGCCGTTTTCGCTTTCTAAGCCGACCGCGGCCGAGACGAGCGCGAACGCGTACGAAGACCGATCGCGCACTTTCAGATATTTAAATTGCCGCGAGAAGCGGGCACGCAGTTCAAGGCCGGTGATCATTTCGTCTTCCGCCAAGTTCGTGTCTTTTTCAGGCGTGTCGCCGGGCAAACGGTGGAAATCGGCGAACGCGATTTTGCGAACGCCCTTCGTGCCCTCGGCCAGAATGGTTGTATCTAGCGCGGCCAAGGCCACGCACATATCCGATGGATGGGTCGCGATGCATTTGTCGCTGGCACCGAGCACCGCGTGGATACGGTTGTAACCTTTGAGCGCATCGCAGCCGGAGCCGGGTTCGCGTTTGTTGCACGCGGTGGCCGTGTCGTAAAAATAATAACAGCGCGTGCGCTGCAAAAGGTTGCCCCCGCAGGTCGCCATGTTCCTTAATTGCGGTGAAGCACCGGCCAAGATCGCTTCGCTCAAAAGCGGAAAATCTTTCTCGATCAACGGGTGGTACGCGGCCTCGTTGTTCGTGACCAACGCGCCGATCTTCAAAACACCTTCGCGATCGCTGACTTCACGCAAGCCCACGTGGTTTAGATCGACGAGCCGTGAGGGGTGCTCGACGTTTTCTTTCATCAGGTCGATGAGATTGGTGCCGCCGCCGATAAATTTCGCGCCGTTGACGCGATTGTGATCGGCGATGGCATCCGAAGGGTTCGTCGCGCGGTGATAAGTAAATGGATTCATTTGTTCATGACCTCTTTGAGCGCGGCCACGATGTTCGGGTAAGCGCCGCAGCGACAGAGATTTCCGCTCATGAGCTCGCGAATTTCTTCGTCGGTTTTCGCCTTACCCTCTTTGATCAGACCGACGGCCGAGCAAATTTGCCCCGGCGTGCAGTACCCGCATTGGAAGGCATCGTGCTTGATGAAGGCGCGTTGCACGGGGTGGAGGTCATCACCGTCGGCTAGTCCTTCGATGGTTTGAAGCTTCGCGCCGTCGTGCATAACCGCGAGCGTGAGGCAGGAGTTGATGCGCTTACCGTCGGCGAGAACCGTGCAGGCGCCGCATTGGCCGTGATCGCAGCCCTTCTTCGTGCCGGTAAGAGCGAGTTTGTCACGTAACGCGTCGAGCAGCGTGGTCCATGGTTCGACCTCGAGATCTTTTACTTCACCGTTGATGTTTATTTGAACGGAACTCACGCGGAGACCCCCTGGTGTACGAGATCCATTTGCAATGTGCAAATTAGATACCCGCCCGCACGAGCGCTTGCGCGGCGACAAAAATCCTCCGATCATAAAGACCATGAGAAATTTAATTTTGTTTTCCGGGTTATTTTTATTTTCACTTTCCGCATCTGCCGCCGGCCCGGCCGCCACGCCGTGGAACCGACTGCACGGCAAGTTAGAGAAGGAACTGCCCGCCGAAAAAAGCGGCGTCTACTCTCCCCTGTCGTTATGGATCTCTTTGGCCATGCTTGAAGCCGGTGCCGAAAAGCAGACCGATCAAGAATTACGAAAATTTTTGAGCATGGAGAAAATGACTTCGCAGAACATCAGCGAACAATTTAAAAGTATTTCGACTTCGAAATTCTACGAGATCAAAATCGTGAACGGATTGTGGCCCAACGCCGATTTGCCCTACAAAAAAGAATACATCGAACTCATCAAACGAGACTTCGGCGCGGACTTCACGCCGGTCAACTTCGCGAAGAACACCGACGGCGCGCGCACGCAGATCAACTCATGGATCGAAAAAGCAACGGACCGGAAGATTTCACAGATTCTTGGGCGGACCGCAATCACGCCCGACACCAAGTTCGTACTAGCGAACGCGATCTATTTTAAAGGCACATGGGATCTGCCCTTCGAAAAAAGCCAAACGCGCGATGGATCTTTTCAAATCGGTGCCGGGCGTTCGAGCAAAGTGAAGATGATGAGGCGCAAAGACTATTTCGGCTACTTTGAGGACACGAAAGTGCAAGCCCTGCGCATGGATTACGAAGGCGACGGCGTTTACTTTCTGGCGATCTTACCGAAACCGGGAAAGTCGCTGGGCGAAGCCGCTCCCTTTAAGCTGGAAGAGATTCGCGACCGTGTCAGCGGCCGCAGCGTCGACGTGAACTTCCCGCGCTTTACCATCCAGAGCGACATTGCCGCCTTACCCGCGAAACTAAAACGGCTAGGTCTTTCACGCGTTTTCACTCCGCAGGCCGAACTTGGAAAAATCGCAACGCCCGGTAAATATCCGCTCTTCGTCACCGACGTCATTCATAAGGCGATGATCGAAGTGAACGAAGCCGGTACGGAAGTCGCGGCGGCCAACGTTCTTACGGGGGAAGTCGGCGGTGGGCCCGCGGCGAAAGAAAAGTCCGTTTCGTTTACCGCGGATCGCCCGTTCCGCTTCTACATCGTTCACCGCGCGACGAAGAGCGTGCTGTTCTCGGGCGAATACTTCGGGGACTGAGGCTTTCTCCCGCGCCCTTAAGTCGAAAGCGCGGCCGCTTTTTGGTACGCGGGGCGCGCGTGGATTTTCTCCAAGAAAGCTTTTAGGCGCGGGCGATTTTCGAAACCGACGCGCGATTCCGCCATCTCGACCGGAAAACTCATTTGCACATCGGCCGCCGAAAATTCTTGGCCCGCGAAATAGTCGCGGTCGCGCAATTCATTTTCTAAAAAGTCGAACGTGTCCTTGAGACCGGGTTTGAGCAACTTAGCGTTGACGCCCATTTCGATAAGCTTCGCGGCCGGGCGTAAGAAAAACGGCATCGGCGGCTTAGGCAGCAAACTGAAAATCAATTTCATCACGAGCTGGGGCATCACGGTGCCCTCGGCGAAATGCATAAAGAAGCGAAAGCGTTCGCGGTCTTCCGGCGTCGTCGGTTGCAGGCGACCTTTGCCGTAGTGCTCGAGCAGGTATTCGATGATCGCGCCCGATTCGGCGATCGTTTTGCCGCCGTCGGTGATGACGGGCGATTTGCCGAGCGGGTGAACTTTGCGCAGCTCCGGCGGCGCGCGCATCGACGGCAAGCGTTTGTAGTGTTTGATCTCGTACGGAACGTTCAGCTCTTCGAGGAGCCAAAGGATTCTGAGCGAGCGCGAGCGATCGAGGTGGTGCAGTGTTACCGTATCTTTATTCATGCGCCGATCTTACTTCACCCGCGCACCGACCGCCATCAGCCCCGCGTAAAAATTAAGAAGCGGGATGCTGTTGATCTTCCAAGGACGAATATTCATCAATTTAGGGCTGCCCACCACGATCGACAAAGCTTTCGCGCGCGACAACCCCACGTTCATGCGATTTTTCGACAATAAGAAGTCGAGGCCGCGGTGCAAGCCTTCCTCACCCGACGCGCACATTGAGAGCACGCTTACCCAGGCCTCTTGCCCTTGGAACAAATCGACTGAGCCGACCTTCACGTCGGGCAACTTTGAGCGGATAAGCTCGACCTGCGCGTTGTACGGCGTGATCACGATCAAATCATCTTCGCCGCCGTTAAACGGGCGCCGGCCGCCTTCACCGTCGGGCACACCGGTTTCGCGCAGTTCGGAAAGCAGGTGCGCGATGCGAACGGCCTCCTCCTCCGAAGACATTGAGTTTCCGGAATGGTCGACGTCTAAAAATAAAATTCCGGCCTCGTTTAATTTTTCGTCGGCGGCTTCGCTCAACGAAAGCGTATGCGCGTGCGTACGCTCGTTGGAAGTGAGCCGGCTTTCGTAAATGAGTTCCGAGATGAAGCCGCAAATGTTCGGATGCATGCGCCAAGTTTGATCCAAGAACACACCGTGCGTGCGCGGCACGGTCGCGTGCCCGTCCATGTAGTAATTCAAAACCGATAAGCCACTGCCCGCCGGGTGAACCCCGACGTTCACCTGTTCCAACTGCATCTGGTCACCGAGTAAAATGATATTTTTCGCGGCGTAACTACAAGCGACCGCGGTGGTGAGCGAGAACTGCCCGGCTTCGTCGATGAACAGATAATCGAGCGGCGCCTCGGCCATATCTTCGTGCGCGAACAACCAATGCGTGCCGCCGATGAGCTGGTACTTATCGAGATTGTCGCGCGCTTCGGGATTTTTCGCGTATTTGAACTGCGGCCGCGGGTTAGCGCCGCCGAGCCCGCTGTCGGCCATGAGGATGACCGGCCGTTTTTCTTTAAACTTCAGCTCGGTCCAGCGTTCGTGAACGGCGAGCAAAAGATTTTCGATCGTCTTCTTGCCTTGCGCGACCACGCCGACTTTTTTACCCGCGCGGATCAAATGGCAAATTATGTGCGCACCGGTAAAGGTCTTGCCGCTACCCGGGGGCCCCTGTACGGAGAGCGCCGATGAATCCAAATTCTGCGCGATCCTAAGCGCCGCGTCGAGTGGCGTTTCGTCGGGGCCGTAAAGTTCGTGCCCGGGCTCAACGCCTTTTACGCGCGCGGGCCTGCGGTACAAAATGTCGAGCGCGGCCGGGGTCAGTGCCTGCTCGCCCTTCTTACGCCACTCGCTCGCCATGCGGGTCAGAATTTCTTTTTGCGCGGCGGTCGGAATCGGCCCGCCGGGGATCAGCGTGATTTCATTTTCTATTTGAGCGGAGGGCGACAACAAGATTTGCGCCCGGCCCGTGACGAGATCCAGTTCGCTAACTTCGATGCGAGCGTTCGACCCCGGCTGCCCGTGCAGGCAAAACTTATCGCCGACTTTCAGTTTGAGCGGCTGATCCGGATCGAAGGAAAGATTGGTTTTATTGCGCTCGCGCGATTTTACGGTGGCGACGGCCAAGCATTCGGCGTCGATGTAAAGCTCTTCGGCCAGGGCGTCTTGCCGGTTAAAGAAGTTCCAGTAAACGGGCCGGTCTTCGCGGTAAAAGTAGCCGCTCATGCCCGCGACCATTTCGTTGAGGCGCATTTGTTCGGGCGTCTTGATCCACTTCGGCGGGTCGTTCAAGAGTTTGGTCGATAGCACTTCCCACTCTTTGTCTTCTTGAATTTGATCGACGGGTTCGGTCGGCGAGACGAATTCGATCCCGCTGGCCGCTTTTTGTTTGCGTAGCCATTCGAGCAGTTCGAGCGTCGATACGACGTCTTCGCGGTTGTACTCGACGATCTCGCTGAAAATCTTTTCGGCGGCGGCGGGGTCGACGCTTCTAAGTTCGCTAAAATTATTGAACTGCACGACCGAGTCGCCCGCGTTGGTGACGCTGCTGCCGCGCTTGAAACCGTAGAGCGGCTCGAGTTTTTTGATCGAGTAACTTTCGCTGCCGATACGAACGCCTTCCTTCACGACTTTGTACAAATCGACGAAGACTTCGTTTCTTAAAAGACAGTCGACCTCGGCGATGCGGCAGCTGTGTTTGTTCGACAGCGAGGAGATCGCAGCGCGCTCGTAGTTGGCGTAGTGGTAGACATGCATGCGCGGGAATTTTTTGTAGTGCGCCATCAGCCAGTCGATAAAACCTTGGAAGGCGGCTTTTTCCTGTGCGGGTTCTACGGCACGCCAATCTTTATAAACCCAGTCACCTTTTTGTTTGATGAGCACACCGAATAAATATTCGAGCCCGCCTTCCGCCCACGGGTCGCCCTCCATATCAAACATCACGTCGCCTTCGTCGGCGGCGGGCAAGCGGCCGAGACCTTCGGACTGCGTGCGTTTATGGTCAAGGACGCGGAACGCAAGTTTGCCTTCTTGCTCGCTCGTGATCTGCAAAGCCGCTTGCTCGCGCAATTTTTCGAACACGCTTTTTTGCATCTTCTTCGGGCGTTGTTCGTCGGCCATTTGGGCGAACTCCGCACGGGTGCGTACGCCGGCCTGATTGAGCTTTTGGATTTGCCCGCCGCTCATACCGGCGATGGTACAGAGGTGATCCATCTCTTTTAGTTTTTGCGCGATGTGGTCTTCGTAACCGATCACGCTTTCCCAAGATTCGGGCACCGGCGGACTCTGCAGGTCGAAATTTTCGTGAAACTTAAGAAAGCCCGCCTTGAAGTGCGCGTAGTAATAGCGAAAGTCACTGGTCAGAAAACTTTCGGTTACGCCACTGCCGAGGATCAAATGCCAGCGCTCGGGCCAATGTCCAAGCACTTCGTTGAGCATTTCGTTGTAGCAATTGAGTTGCACGGCGTGCGTCGGCTTCGCGGTGTGCGCCAGCTTCGTATCGTAGATTTCGTACGAGTAATCGCCGAGCTTGCTTGTGTGCCCCGGCACTTTCTTAAGGAAATCGGTGTACCCTTGGAACTCGCCGAGCTTAAGCGCACCTTGATAAATGATGTCGACGCCTTCTTTCATCGCCTTAAGCGTGGCCTGGGCCGATTCTTCAAAGGTTACGTCGCGCGAAATATTGGCGACCGTGCCCTTCATCTTTTTAAATTCGGCGAGTTCGAATTCATCACCTTTGCGGCTGAGCGCTTCCATCGCGGGATCTTCGGCTTTGAGGATGCGCTGATCTTTCGGCACGACCATGTTGTGATGCGCGATCCAAGAAATATAAGGCGACTGGAAATAAACGACCAAATCACTGGGCGAATAAATTATCTGACCGTCTCTCAATTTCATTATTGCCCACCCTTGATCAAAGCCGCCTGGAGCGCGAAAAAAACGACCATTCCAAATGGTACGGCAACTAACAAGGTTAATGCCGTCAGACCGATTGTGTCGGCGATTTTCATAAATTTGCCGGAGAGCTTCACGACCGGCGCGGGCCGAAACGTCACGGCGAAGATGAGAATCGAATAAAATAGCGGCACGCCCGAAGTGGAAAGATGATTCGCTAACACCTCAGAGCCCCCGTCCATCAACGCGGGAACGTGGGTCGCCCGGCAAGCGATCGCGACAAACGCGGCCGGCCACAACGCCACCCGGCCGACTTGCCAAAGGAGCGTGGGGTCGACCAGCGAAGGCCTTCGCAGACCGATCATGTTCAGATAAAAAGCTAGGTACGTGCCTTCGACGATCATCAAATCGAAGGGCTGCCAAAAGTAATGCCAGCGCCCGCCGGCAAGACCGTGCGGAATCAGGATCAAAGCCAGCATCAGAACGAGCTTATAAAAAGCCAATCGCACCCCCAGTGAACTGAATGAACTTACCCAAATCATAGCGCAATGCGTTGCAATTGTCAATTACCGGTAGTAATATAGAACACGGTATTGCAATTTAATATCGCCTAAGGAGGCAAAAAGACTAAAGTATATGCGAACTTACCCCGAGCAGTAATTGAGGGACCCCATGATCAAAAAGACGAAAAAGACCGGCGCCGCTAAGCCTCACCTTGAACGTTTCACGTTGTCCGAGCGGATTAAATACCTCCGCCAAAAGCGTGACCTCACCCAGGCGGAGCTCGCGAAAGTCGCGCACATCAGCCAGTCGACCGTCGCGCAGATTGAAAACGGAGATAAAGATCCCTCGTTTACTACGTTGCTCAAACTTTCGCAGGCGCTCGACTGCCACATCGCCGTGCTCTTCACCTCAGAGGATTTGCACGTGTTCGACATGAAGCGCTTAAAGAAGAAATACAACTCTGTGGATAAACTGAACCCGACCCTTTACTACAGCTTTGGCCGAGTCATCGATTTCGCGAAGGAGATCGGGTTCCTGAAGTAAGAGCCGTGGCCCCTAACCCTATCGTATCAATTTAACAAGACGGTACGTTGAGCAGATACTTTGCTTCGGTAATAGACGACATCGGTAGCGGTATAGGTCCCGTCCGAAGCTTTTTTCAGCACTGCACGAACTGTATCACTGGTAGGATACAGTATGTATAGCAAGCTCCAACGTCGGTACCCGGTTCGAAGCGAGGGATATTCACCTCTATGTACTATGTCGGATTTTGGACATAGTACGCGTAGGATGATACCTCTCATTTAGTTGAAGCTGACTCGGTGTTTAAATTCTGGAAAAGAGACGGCGCGTAATTGGCGCGGTCTCTCTCGTGTGATTACGGTTCTTGTTGTGACCAGGAGTGGCGGTTTGAGATTTGTGCGCGTTGGTGATTGCGGATGGCGCGGTAGCAGAAGAATAAACCTACGGCTAATGCGGCCCACGAGATAAACGGTTCGGGATTTCGTCGCACACGTTCGGTGACGTCCTCGGCGAGATACTTGGCGCGCTCGGCAATGTCTTTGGCGATGATGGCGGGTTGGCGCATCGTCTCTTTGACCGATTCGTATTTCTCTACGGCGTGTTCAAATGTTTCTTTCGCGCTGTCGATAGCGTCGTTAACGACCATCGACGTGCCTTCGACTTTGTCGATCAGTTGATTCACGGCAGATTCGAATTGCGCGATGCTCGCGTCTACGTTTTGCTCGGCGATGACGGTCTCAGTGGATTTCATTTTTGTCTCCCGCGACGGCTTCGGCCACTTGGCCGGTTTTACGTTGAACAGCTTCAGCACCTTCGGCAACGGCCACGGAGCTGGCCGGCATCATTTTCACGCTCGTCAGGTTGTTGAACGCGCGATAACCAAAAAAACCGCCGGTACCGAGGCAAACCAAACCGACGACGAGTGAGCTTAGGGCGTAGTTATCGTTCCAATACTGGCCCAAGGCAATCACGGCGGAGGCCAAAAGTGGGACGACGCTTACGATGATCAATGCCCCGAACAAAATGGCTTGGGTGAGGTGATTGCTGGCTTGGGTCGACAGATCTTTGAGCTCAACTTTAATAAGTTCGACTTCGCTCTTGAGAAGCTGCTTAGCGCTGGCTGTCACCTCACGGAAGATATTGCCGTAGGATTCAGTTTGCGAAGTGGATGTGAGGGGGGTGGCCATCAAGTTCTCCTTTCAAGAGTAGGACAAAAGGCTTATGAGCAAGGTGCGTACCACACAATCCAGCCTTGTCCTCCAACTTTAGGTGTCCCAAAATTACATGATGAATTACAGCCTTCCGTCGCTCCTCACCCTTTTGGTTTTTGCTTCGTCATTCTGTTTTGCCCACCCCGGCGGCCGCGACGCTTTCGGCTGTCACCGCGACAAAGCGCAGGATAATTATCATTGCCACGAGGGCAAGCTCGCCGGACGGACTTTCGCGACGAAGGAAGAAGCGCAGAAGGCGTTAGCGGAAGAAAACAAAACCGCCGGCGCACCCGCCCCCGGAGCCTCGGAAGGAACTGCAACCGAAACCGCGCCTGCGACCGCGCCCGGAAATGAACCGGCAACCTCGCCCACGCAAGGACAAACAATCACCGACCCCCCCGGTTTGCCGGCCGCTAATCCCGATGAGATCACCCTGATTTCTTGGAACGTGAAAAAGTTGGGGCATAAAGGCTTGAACCTCGACCGCGTGGCGTTGCTGTTGAGTGACGCCGATGTCGTGGCGTTTCAGGAAGTACTCAAAGGTAAGGGCGGTCAGGAAGCCGTGCGAAAAATCGCGGAGTTACTCGCTTACAAATTATCGGAAAAAATTTGTTGGGGTTTGACGGATCCGCCGAGCGGTTCGATCGAACGCTACGCTTACGTATGGAGAGACAAAAAGATCGCGTACGTAAAAACGAACGGTGAAATCTTAGACACCTGCACCGCCTCGGCGGTTGAAGTCGCGCTCGACTTGAAGCACGCGGATAAGATCGTGCGCGAGCCGGCGCTCGGTACGTTCTATTCCCGCTCGGCGAAGGAAAGATTCACCTTCGCTTCGGTTCACCTCCTGCCGGCCGAGAAGCGCCCGCAAGATGAAGTGGCGCCCCTCTTCTCGGCGTTCGAAAACGTCGACGGCCCGTTGATCATCGCGGGTGATTTTAATTTGAGACCTTGGCACGAGGCCTTTATGATCGCTCGGCAAATGAAGTTTCTGCCGGCGCTCAAACTTGATCTAACCTCGTTGAAGAGTTCCCAACGGGTGCTCAACGAGCCTTACGATAACTTTTGGTACCGTAAGCTCAAGTTGCAAAGCAAAGTCGTGATCAATTTATTCGAGGCTTTCCCGGACGATTCAATCTACGACATTTATAATAAAATTTCGGACCACTGCCCGATCAAGGCCGTCTTCAAATTCGAACCCGCGCCCGCACCCGCACGCTAGAGCAATTTGCTATTGAATTTCGGAAGATAGATCTTGAAGGTATTGCTTCATCACGGTGACCCGGCGCAGGCCTTCGGTCCGGCCGCTCGCCGTTTTCAAAGTGTCGGCGGTTTTGAACAGCTTCGCGTAGAAATGATCGATGGTGAACTCGCGGTCGTCGGGCGCGCGTTCGGTGCAGAACGGATCGTTGGCCGAATAAAAAGACCGCTTCAAGAGCCCGGCGGTCGCGAAGCAGCGCGCGATACCGATCGCGCCTAAACCGTCCAAGCGATCGGCATCTTGAACGATGCGGGCCTCGAGCGTGCGGCATTCGATGTTCGCGCTAAAACTATGGGCTTCGACGGCGTGGGCAATATCGGCAAAGTGTTCTTCGGGGTAACCGACTTCACGCAAGAACGCGACGGCCGCTTCGCCTGAAAGCCGCGAGGCTTGCGCGCGGAGCGGATCGTTCTTCGGGATGATGACTAGATCGTGTAACCAAGCCGCCGGAATAACGACCTCGAAGCGCCCGCCTTCGCGTTCGCACAAGACTTTGGCCGTGGCAACCACGCGCCGAAAATGCAGAAGATCGTGGGCGGGATCATCCACGCCCTCGACGGATTTGATTTTTTCTTCGAACAGTTTTTCGAACGCGATCACTGCGAGCGCGGTGCCGTGCCAGGATTATTTTTAGTGTTCGCGGCGGTGGTTTTCTCGCCACGGTCGGCGTACTTCGAACGCTTGTACAGCTTGGGCAAGAAAGCGAAGACGGCGAATGCGACGATTAGCAAAAGGATGTACGCGCCGGTCGTGCCGATCACCATTTTACCCTCGGCTTCGACGCCGGGTTCCGGCAGGGCCGCGGGTTTTTCGGTTTGGCTTTGGGTCATTGCGGGGTTGACGGTGGTGCTCTCGGGCGGTTGCGGAGCTTCCACCTGGGCGACGAGTTGATTCATGTTTCAAGTCCTTTCGGAGAATTCAAAAACGAATCCCCACGTACGCAGTTCTACTGACTTAATCGGTCGTTTGCAACAGGGCGGTCTAGAGCGCTTGGCGCGTGGACCAACCCACGGCAATCGGGTCTTTTGCGGTTGATTTTGATCCTAAACAAAGACTAAATCAGCAAGTGAAAATTACCGGATCGGTGACGGGTCTTCTTTCCTCGCCGCAATTTGCCCTCATCATAAGCGAAAACCGCGACCAAATTGTGGCGAAATTTATCGACCGTGTACTCAACGAAGTCGCGGGGGCCGAAGGCGAAAGCCGCGTTTATCTAAAAGATCATTTGCCGGTCGTACTCGATGACATCGCCGCGTTTCTTGATAGCGAAGGCGGGCGCGGAGAGTTGCTCGAAAACACCGCGATGGCGCGAAAACACGGTCGGCAGCGCGCCGATCACCACACCTACACCGCGGATGATTTGAGGATCGAGTACGGCATACTGAGCGAAGTGATTTTGAGCTTCCTTCCGCCGGACTGTGGTTTATCGGCGAAGACATCGGCCTTTTACGGAAAAGTGTTCGCCTCTTCCCTTTCGTTCGCGACGGAAACTTTTGTGCGCAACTCTGCGAAAGAGTTGTTGCAACACAAGGCTCAACAAATAGAGGCCGGCGAGAACGTGCGCGTTGCGCAGAATATGCAACGCCTCGCCGAGGGTGCGCATCGCTGGTTCGAGCAAGCGCTCGACAAAGTTCCGAAGCCGTTATTCCTTCTTGATCTTGAAACGAAGTCCGTCACTTTCTCAAACCAAGCGGCGCAACATATGCTGGGCTTCGTTTACGCGGGCGCCGAGCGTTTGAAGGTGTACGGCCCGGTTTTGCACGCGACCGATGCCGAAGGTCATTACCTTACGGTCGACCGTATCCCGACGTCCCGGATTTTGGCGGGAGAGCAACTCAGCGGCGAAGAAATCGTGCTGACGTCGCCTAAGGGAGTCTTTCACCTGAAGTGCTATTCGGAAAAACTACCCGAAAGTGACGGGCGCCATCGCTCGGCCCTCTTGCTTTTGCAAGACATCACCTCGTTCAAAGAAATCGAAGGCCAGCTTCGTAAAACACAGCAGACGTTGAACCAAGCAATTCAAATTTCCAATATCGGATTTTGGCACCTCGACGTTATGAGCTTAAGTTTATCATTGTCTAACGTACTTCTTCGTCAATTTGGTTTAGATCCCGCGACGTTCAACGGAACTTTAGGTGAACCGATCAGCCGCCTTCATCATGAAGACCGCGCCCGCATCGTCGCCGCGTTGGATGCCTCCATCTACCGCAAAGCACCTTACCAGGTAGAGCACCGCGTGGTGCACCCGAACGGCGACGTACGCTGGCTCGCCGCCCGCGGTGAAACTACCTACAACTCCGACGGCAATCCCGTCGGTTTCAGCGGCACGTGCCTCGACATCACCGACGAGAAACAACACAAGCTCGAGATCGAAGAAGCCCGCCAAATCGCCGAAAAGGCCAGCACCGCGAAATCCCAATTCTTGGCGAACATGAGCCACGAGATTCGCACTCCGCTCGGCGCGATCATGGGCTTTGCTTCATTAATGAAAGACGAGACCCTCAGCCGTAAAGAACAAGCGGGCTTCGTCGCGGTGATCGAACGCAACTCAACTCAGCTTCTACGAATCATCGACGACATTTTGGATTTATCAAAAGTCGAAGCCGGCATGATGTTGATCGAGAACATCGAATTTTCGCTGCCCGAACTGCTCGCCGACTTTACTTCGCTCATGGCGTTCAAAGCCCGCGAAAAAGGTATTTCGTTTTCGTCGCGCGCGGTTTCCGAAGTCCCTAAATTTTTGCGCAGCGATCCGACCCGACTTCGCCAGATTTTGGTGAACGTTGCCGGCAACGCGATCAAGTTCACGGACAAAGGCGGCGTCGAGATGCGCATCCGCTACGCCGATGGTTTTTTGATCTTCGAAGTTGAAGACACCGGCCGCGGGATTTCACCCGAACAAGTTTCGAAACTGTTTCAGCCGTTCGCGCAGGCCGATAGCTCGACCACCCGTAAATACGGCGGCACCGGTTTAGGGCTGGTGCTCACAAGGAGTTTGGCGCAAGCGCTCGGCGGGACTTTCGATTTGAAAGAAAGTTTTTTCGGTAAAGGCAGCATCTTCGAAATCAAGATTGCGGCCGCCGCGGCTTCGGACACCGAAATGATGAGTGGTTCGGCCTTCGAAAGCTCACCCGTGCGCACCGCTCCCGAAAGCGGCCGCCTAGCGGGCGTAAAGGTTTTGCTCGTCGAGGACTCGCCCGATAACCAAGCCTTGATCTCGATCTTTTTGGATCGCGCCGGCGCGCGGACCGAGATCGCTTCCGACGGGCATGAAGGTTTCGGAAAGGCATCGAAAGGTCAGTACGACATCGTATTGATGGATGTACAAATGCCCGTGATGGACGGAGTGACCGCCGTGAAAAAATTAAGGGCTACCGGTTACGCTAGGCCCGTGCTCGCCTTAACCGCGCACGCCATGAAAGAAGAACGCGTGCGTTGCCTCGAGGCTGGTTTTACCGATTTCTTGTCGAAGCCCGTCAACCGCGAAGAACTGACCGAAATGATTGCGCGCTACACCGTCGCGCAAAAATAGTAGACCTACTTTCATCTTGACGCTCCCCTCACCGGAGGGTCGATATTGTTACCATGAAAATTCAGACTTTTATCATCACAGTTTTGATCCTCATCTCCGGCCCCGCGTGGGCGCAACATGAAGAACACAAGGACCACGGGGGTCATGCCGGTCATGGCCTCACCGACGCCGACGGATTTTACCGGCGGCCCATGGGGCCGGCCGATTGCTCGGGCATGATGATCTGGGATTACATGATGGGGATGTGCATGCCCCGCGCGATGAAAGGCATGCCGATGCGCATGTTGATGGTGCAAGGCAATGCCTTCGCCGTGCAAAACTTCGCCGAGGATGCGAAAGGCCGTGGCCGCAATGCCTTCGGCGCACCGAATATGTTTATGATCGACATCGGCTCGAGCGTCGGCGACCGGCACTACGTGAATCTCGATATCATGGGTACGGCCGAGCGTTGGACCTTTCCGAAGGCCGGCTATCCCGAACTGTTGCAAATCGGCGAAGAAAACGCGGACCACGAGGCGTACATCGATGCGCAACATCCCCATTCCTCACCGATCATGGGTTTAACTTTGAGCGATACGATCTCGATCGGTGACGGCAAAGATTATTTGAAATTTTGGTTCGCGCCGCGCGGGCAAGCTTCGGAAGGCCCGGTCGCGTTCATGCACCGGCCGACCGGCATGGTGAACCCGGATGTTCCGCTCGGGCATCACATCGGGCAAGATGTCGCGCATATTTCCGGTACCGTACTCGGTGGATTGGTTCACCTCGGTGAAAGCACGCTCGAGGTCTCTGCTTTCAACGGCACCGAACCGCAACCCGCGAAAGTGGATTTGCCGATCGATAAATTAAATTCATTTGCCGCGCGCGCGACTTATCAATTTACGCCGCACTTTTACGCGATGACTTCCGCCGCGCGAGTGGATCATCCCGAACCGCACGATCCTCTGCTTGATCACATCTGGCGCTATTCGGCTTCGGCCTACTTCGATCGCCACCTTGAGAGCGGCTGGATGTTTCACAACACGTTCATCTACGGTCTAGTAAACGGTTACGACGATGCGGCCGCGCTGAATTCCTTCGGCGATGAATTCTGGATACATAAAGACGCCCGTCATTTCTGGGGCCGGGTCGAACACCTGCAACGAACGGCGGGACAGCTCGAGATCACCTCGGCCACCCCAAACTCTCCTTCTTGGGTCACCGCGCTGACCTTAGGTTATACGCACAAGTGCTGGCGCGGTTCCTCGGCCGAGATCGGCGTCGGCGCCTCGGTGACGAAAGATTTCTTGCCCTCAAACTTCCGCACCGCTTACGGCGGCGATCCCGTTAGCGGCCGCGTGTTCGTGCAAGTGAACGGCATGAAGATGTGGGATTACTGATTTCGAAGTCAACGAATCGTAAACTCCGTGGCCGTTGCGTGCCCCAATTGGTTACTTTGAACCGGGTGTCTCATTATGAGACGCTTTGCCGCGGTCTTATCTAATATATTCCCGTTCAATGCGGTACGGGCGGCCCGGGCCGTGCAATAGTGAACTGCGGGAGGAAACAATATGACTGCACAAGTACACATCCTAATGATGAGCGCCCTCATGCTCGTCTGTTTAGGAACGGCCCAGAGCCTGTCGGCCGCCGAGTTCGGAAGCCCCGATCGCGACGCTTTGAAACTTCGCATTCGATCGACCGCTAAAGCAAAGTATAGCCCGGGAAGCGATTGCAACAGCATCCGCCCGAAGGTCGAAGCGATCGTCGGTAAACGCAAAAGCGCTTGTTACATGAAACTATTTTTGATCGAATCCACTTGCGACTTTACGAAGCCGCAAGCGCAAGGTAACACCGGCAACGCGTACGCCGCTTATGGTTTATGCAGCATCGAGCGAAGCCCGGAGATCCGGAAGAAGCAGAACCGCGGTCCAGATTGTGACCGGATCGTCACCATCGAAGATCAGGTTCGTTGCTGCCAAGCTATGGTCAAGAAAACGAGTAGAGCAGGTTCTTATTTCGGTCCCATTCGCCGTGGAGAGGTTCCCAAATGCGATTAATCACTTTGTCCCTAATTGTTATGTCGATGAGCCCGGCTTTCGCCGCTAAAAAAGAGCTAGCTAATTTTACGCCCGGCCAGTACGTGCTGAGCGAAGGACCCGCCGACATTTGCGTGCCCGGTAATTTTAAGATCACCCCGGACGGTAAATACGTTCAGTTTGGATCAAAACACGGTTTCGCCATACGCACGACTTCGTCCGTTTCGGACGGCAGCGTGCCCGAAGATGCGGACTGCAAATATGAATCGCGCGATAAAGTTGAAGCGACGGATAAGTCCACCCTGTTGATCAACAACGAAACGCTTCGTTGCCCGGATGGAATTCGTCACGTTCTCAGTCGCATCGCGCGCGTTACCGCCGACAAAGTCGATTTAGCGATCAAACAAGAAGGCAATCCCAGCTTCGGCGACGCCGAGCAAAGTTTTGAATACCGCTGCGTATTTACCAAAAAGAAATAGCCCGTATTTGCGTCCGTGATATTGTTCACGGATGCAAACCACTACCCACTGCCCCAAATGCAATTCTGAAAATATCTACGAAGACGGCAACCTGTGGATCTGCCCCGAGTGCAGCCACGAATGGAACGTTCACGCCTCTGAGGCGGCCGATTCCGAAGCGGAAGTCGAAGAAGATCTCAACGTGCGCGACGCCAACGGAACTATCTTGGCCGACGGCGATTCGGTCACGGTCATTAAAGAATTAAAAATCAAGGGCTCAACCTCGGTCGTTAAAGTCGGCACCAAAGTACGTAACATTCGGCTAAGTGATCAAGGCGACGGCCACGACATCGCGTGCAAGATCGACGGGATCGGCGCCATCAATCTCAAATCTGAGTTTGTGCGTAAGGCTTAAAGCCCCCTGTACGTACCGTATCGATTAAACAAGACGGTACGTATAGGTGAGCGACGAAACCGGCGCAGGGAAATTCGGCCTAAAACGGGACACCGGCAGTTGCGATAGGCGCCCTATTGACAATCCTTACAACCCGCCACATGATTAACTAATAGGTTAATTAACCGTTAGGGTAATTATGAATCAAGATCAGTTGAGTTTGACGTTCGCGGCGCTGGGGGATCCCACGCGCAGGGCGATCTTGACCCGGCTCACGAAGGGTGAGGCGAGCGTGGCCGAACTTTCGAAACCTTTTTTGGGTGGGATGAGTGCACCGGCCATTACCAAACACTTAAAGGTGCTCGAAAAAGCGGGCCTGATCTCACGCGGGCGCGAAGCCCAGTGGCGACCATGCAAATTGAATGGGCAAGGCTTTAAAGAGATTGCCGACTGGGTCGAAACCTACCGGAAGTTTTGGGAAGAGAGTTTCGATCGGCTCGATGAATATTTAAAGACGCTTTCAAAAGCTAAAGAGACCAAAACTAAAGTCGCTAAAACAAAAAAGAAGGGGACGAAATATGGCCGCCAAAAATAAACCTAACGAGATTTATATTAACCGCATTTTCGACGCTCCCGTAAAGACGGTATGGAACGCGTGGACGGACAAGAATCAAGTCGCGAACTGGTACGGTCCCCGCGGGTTTACGATCACGACCCACTCCTCCGATATCCGAACCGGTGGGTCGTGGAGCTACACCATGCACGGACCCGACGGCACCAAATGGGAAAATAAAACCGTTTACCTTGAGGTCGAAAAATACAAACGCATGGTTTACGATCACGGCGGCAACGACGGTCGCCCGCCGCTATTCCGCGTGACGGTGAATTTTAGCGAAGCCGGCGATAAGACGAAAATGGAAATGATCATGACCCTGCCCACCGCCGAGGCCGCGGCCGAGACCAAGAAGATGATCAAGCAAGCCAACGGCAATTCCACTTGGGACCGCCTGGCCGAATACGTCACGGGCGACGAGAAGTTTTTTATTAATCGTACGTTCGATGCGCCCATCGCCACTATGTGGGAAATGTGGACCAACCCGGAGCACATGGCCAAGTGGACTCCGCCAACCGGATTTGAAATGCAGTTTATTAAAGCCGACGTGCGCCCCGGGGGCACTTCAACTTACGTCATGACCGGCCACGGTCTGAAGATGTACGGCGCGTTCACCTACAAAGAAATGCGCAAGCCCCATCAATTGATTTACACGCAAATATTTACCGACGAGCACGGCAAAATCTCGCGCCATCCCCTCGCGCCCACTTGGCCCGAGACGATGCTCACCACGCTAACACTGACCGAAGAGAGTTCCGATCTTACGCGCGTCACCGTTCAGTGGGAAGTGTTCGGCGAAGCGACCGCCGTCGAGCACGAGACATTCCATAAAGAAAAACCCGGCATGACTCAAGGCTGGAGTGGTTCGTTCGAGAAACTCGATTCTTACCTGGCTAAGCGCTAATGTAAGCGAGATCTCCGTATTCGTGACCGCGGTAGCCTAAGGCCGCGGCTTCCAAGTAGCCCGCGCGAATCAACGCGGGCTCACGGAAGGCGCCGAGAATATCGAGGTGACTCGTGCCGAGATCGTGCATTCCCGTTATGATCGCCTGCGCGGATCGCACTTGATCGCCCGGCTTTATTCGCAAAGTAGTTTGACCGGAACCCGACCGCAAAACTTGCCCATCGAAGGCCGATTCGAGCGCGCGCAAAACCGTCGTGCCCGCGGCGATGATTCGCTTTCCGTTTTCACGGGCGTTCCTAAATTCGGCGGCGGTCGCGGCCGGAATCTCGTACCATTCTTCCAGCGGCAGCAACCGGTCGAGCTCAGGCGAACCCGTACTCGAAATCCCCGCCCCGTGGACTAAACTCGCGATTCGCACGCCGTTGGCTTGCAACCGAAAAATAAGATCCCACGTTAGCGGGAACGAGGCGCTCGGCGGTTCAACCGAGATCGGTGGGCCCGCGAAGATGGTTTGCTGATCCCACACTTCGAGCTCTTCGTTGAGGTAGGAATACTGAATGGGCCGGCCGTATTGATAAAGTGCGTGTTCGAGCCGTTCGCCGGCGAAGCGAATGTGAATCCATCTATCACGTTCAACTTTGCTCACCGTTGCCGAAAGACCGGCGCCAAAAAAAATCTGATCGCCGGATAATAAAGTCGGAGGCGCCCCTCGGCTCTCGGTCGGTACGCGCCAATCACCCTCGCCGAACGTGAAGGCCGACCAATCGCGAAGGTCGGTGACGGACGTGCCTTCGAAGGCGGCCATGCGGATTTCCACCGGTTCTCCCGTGCGCCGGAGAATTCCGCGGAAGCTCGACGGAAGCGTGGCCGAGCGATTGATGATCAATACGTCGCCCGGATTAAAATGATCCCCGAGATCCGCGACCATTTTATGTTCAATACGCCCGGCGCCGTGAATAGCGAGGAGCTTCGACTTTTCTTTGAGCCTTTGGGAAGTTTGCGCGGGGATCATACGCCGCTCCGAACCGGCGAGAATTGTTCTTGAGCGATTAACCGGATGATCCGCTCGGCCGAATCTTGCGGTTCACGCAAAGCCGAAGCGTCCGCGCCGGGGATCGCGGCGAAGTGCATCGGCGTATTCATATCGCCCGGATCGATCGCCAAGAAATGTACGCCATGCTCCCGAAGCTCCTCGGCGAAGGTCTTCGTGAGATGATCGAGTGCGGCCTTCGATACGCCGTAGGCGCCCCAACGCGGGTAAGCGTTGACGCCGGCGTCGCTCGAGATGTTGACCACGATTCCACGCCGCCGCAAAACCATCGCCGGCAACAAAGCTTTGGTCAGGCGGAACGGGCCCAACAAGTTTGTTTGTAAAACATGTTCGAAGTCTTCGCATTCGGTATCGAGCAGCAAACGTAAAGGCGTCGGGCCAAGCTCGCTAGCGACGTTGAATAAAATGTCCACGCCACCTAACTGCGCCTCGGCTTGCCCGGCGATGGGATAAATTTGACGTTTATCGGAAACGTCACCTTGAATGCCTATGACGGTGGGCCGCCGCGCACGAAGCGCTTCGATTCTTTCTCGATTTCGCGCGACCACGGCCACTTTCGCACCCGCCGCATCTAAGGTCAGCGCGAGCGCGCGTCCAAGTCCCGACGTCCCGCCCGTAATTAAAATTTTCTTGTTCTGCCAGTATTCTGATTTCATGTTTATTTCTCCACCGGGGCAACGGCCCCTAGATCCAAGCTAACCCGCCTAGTTGATAAACGGGCGATTCGGCTAATATATTGACCAAAGGCCCGTAGCTTGGCAGGATCGGGCGATGGATAACCTACCCGCCTACCTGGCCGCGAACATTACAAAGCTACGTGCGCTTAAAGGCTTCAGTCAGGCGCAACTGGCCGAGCTTGCGGCGATCCCCCGCTCGACTTTGACGAATATCGAATCGGGCGCGGGTAATCCCTCGCTGAATAATCTGGTACGCGTATCGGCGGCGCTCGGCGTAGGCATTGAAGAATTACTATCTAAACCCCGCTCGGAAAGTATTTTGATTCCGGCCGCGCAAGTACCCACGCAAAGCCGTGGTCACGGCCGCGTGAAGATGCACAAACTTTTGCCGGATAAAATTAAGGGAATCGAACTCGATAAGATTGTCTTGGCCGGCGACGCGGTCATGGGTGGGCATCCGCACCTCGACGGCACCAAAGAATACCTAACGGTCACGCAAGGGGAATTTCTAATTCACGTAGGCCGCGAAAGATTTAACGTAAAGGAAGGCGACGTGCTCGCCTTTCCCGGCAATCAACCCCACTCGTATCGCAACGCCCGTAAAACGGAATCGATCGCGGTTAGCATGGTGATACCGGTGCCGGTATTTCTTTGATTAGAAATCGCTAACGTCGTTAAGGTTGACGCTCAAGGCATTAATGTTCAGGAGCGAAACACCGCCGTTACCCGAAGCGAGCACGATCAATTTTCCCGTCAAAACATTCAGTAAATTGTAAACGGGCGAATACGAAACTCCGTTCGCCGATAATTCGGCCGGTACGTAAGTCGAATCCGAATCTAACGAAAGACGCCCGAGCAAAGCGACCGTTACTCCGTCGCAGTAGCTCGAGTTGAGAATGCTCGATTTTTTGAAAGTGTAAACGTAAACGCCGGCTTCACCGTTCGCCGCGAAGATGTAGCCGGGTGCGGCCGCTACCGAGTTGGTGACCGTGTTCGCCGCCGGGATGCCCGTGACGGTTACGGCGGGGATGCTGCTTAATACCGCGCCGGTCGCTTTACACATAACTTTGAAACCGGCGTCGCCGCCGCTCGCTAACAATAACGTATTGCCGACTTGAACGCTCGATTTCGATTCGGCGATGGTGTTGCCACCCGAAGCGATCGTGCGCACGGCCGTGCCGGTGCCGTCCGATTTATATTCCACGAGCGAGCCGGGCGTACCGGAATCAAGACGCCCGGTGGCCACGTACGCGCGAGCGTTGCTGCCGGAATAAACGCCGACGCTCCGTGCATCGTAAAGCGGCTGGGTAATGACGAGCGAAAGATCGGAGATATTAAAAACTGAAAGTCCGCCCATCTTCGTGGAGTCGGTTGAGGTGCCCGAGGTGGCTAGAACTTTCGTGCCCGCGACCGCGACTGAAGTCCCCGCGAAGCTCGGCAGATTCGCCGTAGCGGCGATCGATACGGGATCACCCGAGGCGTTCATATTCATTTTATAAAGCCGGCCGAAATTCGGCGCGAAGGTTTCGTCGTCGGTTGATCCGACGGCGTAAAGGTTCGTCCCGTCGTAAAAACTTCCGAACATATCCGTCGCCGGAAACTCCACGTACCCGCCCGCGTTCAAACAATATTCGGTGTGGGTCAAGGTAAGGGCAACGTCGCAGTTATATGGCTTAACGTGCTCCACCGCGCCGCGCTTGATGATCGTCGATCCGGAGTCACGCGTGCTGTACGAAATATATGCGTCGGCATTTTTAAGGTAAACATCGGAAGCTTGCATCGCCGCGCCCGGCAACGAAAGCGGCGCCGCGGTTGCCTCCAAGTAAATCGAGCCGACGGTAATCAATTGAGCCGTCACTGTTGTCGAGGCCGAAGATACGGAAGCGCCCGAAAGTGAGGGATCGACGATCTTCAATTCTTTGTGCACCTGCTGGATTCGTTGCGCACCGTCGCCTGAGCCGTTGCCTGAGCAACCCGTGAGGGTGGCCGCGGTCATAAAACATATAGAGATTATGGCGAACAGGTTCTTTTTCATACCTAACTTGTCGACTTGTCGGCGACTAGGCTTTAGTCAGACGGCCTTTATTTCGGCTCAAGATTTCTTGATCTCAAATAGGCATTTAGCTCGGCGATCGCGGCCGGCAATTGCGTCTGAAGCTGCGCCAAAATCTCAGGCGAAAACGTTTTATCCCGAGCCATCGTCTCGATTTCGAGGCACGACTTTCCGACCTGTTCTAAGCCCAGTACGTTCGCGCTGGATTTCATGGAATGCGCCGCCATTTCTAATTTACGTAGGTCTCCCGCCCGCGCGGACTCGATAAGAGTCGCGATTTGCGTGGGCGCTTCGCCCTTAAAAAGTTCGATCAGTTCCTGGACCAGGTTCAATTCGCCGTCGTTTTCGAGCTCCATCAGATCGGCTAACATCTCGGCGTTAAATACTTTCGATTGATTCACGGCGCACCATCCCAATTTTATTTTGTCCTAAATCATTACTATACGCATTCCGTAGGTTTAGGCCGAGTTTTTTTGTTCCGATACAACCTGGTGATCACAGCTTTGAATATTCTGATAGCCGAGGACGGGCAAGATCACGCTCGAATTCTCATGGCTGTCTTAAAAAGATCGGGACATAACATCCTCTGGTTTCAGACCGGAACGGAAGCCTATGATCACATCGTTAAATCCGGCCAACCCGATCTTTTAATCACCGACGTCATGATGCCCGGCATGTCGGGCTTCGAACTGATCGCGCGTTTGAAAGACGAAAACATCATGCCGCCGACCATCGTGTTGACCAGCCGTCAGCGGGATGAAGACGTGTTACGTGGTTTGAAACTCGGCGTCCTTGATTACATCACTAAGCCTTTCAGCCCGACCGTTGTCCTCGCGAAAGTTGAGAACGCCCTGAAGCGGCGGGCGAGTTAGCGCGTGCGAACCACCCTCTTGTTTTTTATCGTCGTTGTTGGCGCATCGGCGCACGCGGGCGCCGGTCATTTGCGCAGAGCAAGTTTGTCGACGGCCAAACAAAACTCGCAAAATTAC
>CANEZP010000025.1 GCA_947444305.1 Pseudobdellovibrionaceae bacterium
ACGCCCACGGCCGGTGATATGTTTATCGATTCGACGGCTTCGAACGCATTGAAATATCACAACGGTTCGGCTTGGGTTTCTTTAGCCGGCGGCGGTACCGGCGATTTCATGGCCAACGGCTCGTTGCCGATGACCGGTCAGTTCCGCTCGGTCTTAGGTTCGGCGACCGCACCCGGAATGTCTTTCGTCGGTGATACGAATACCGGCGTTTACTCACCCGGCGCGGATACCGTTGCAATCGGCACTTCGGGTGTGGAGCGTATTCGCATCGCGAACAACGGCGTCGGTATCAACACCGCGCCGATCGATGCGTCGGTCTTCTCGACTCTCCAAGCGCGCACGGATACGGCGACGGGTTGGACGACGTCTAACGTTTTCCGTACTTCGCTCACGCCGGCAACGACGTCCGCGGCGCAGTTGTCCGCGGCGTACTTCGAAAATACCGCTCAAGGATCGCAGGCGATGAGCCAAATCATGGGCGCCATCTTCGATACGACGATGTCGGGTTCGAATACGTTGGATCAAGCGATCGGCGCGGCCTCGGTGAACTTCCAAAATAGCGGTACGATCACCAACGCCGTTGGATTCTTGGCTTATCCGGAACAAACCACCGGTCTGATGGATTATTACATCGCTTATCAGGCCTCGACCGGTAATCGCGGTGGAACCGTCAACAATTCTTACGGTTTATATATCGAAGACATGGCGGCCGGGACGACGAGCTACGGTATTTACCAAAAAGCCGGCACCGACGAAAACTTCTTCGCCGGTAACGTGGGTATTGGCGTAACGGTTCCCGTTCGAAAACTGCAAACGAGCGGCGCCATTCGCATCAATCCGACCGCGAACCCGGGTGGCGGCAGCGCCGGTGATCTTTACTTCGATAGCACGGCTTCGAACGTCATGAAATACCACAACGGCTCGGCTTGGGTTACGGTCGGTGGCGGCGGTGACTTCATGGCCAACGGCTCGGTGCCGATGACGGGTCAGTTCCGTTCAATCGCCGGCACGCAGGCCGCACCCGGAATGTCTTTTGCCGGCGACACGAACACGGGCGTCTACAATCCCGTAGCGGACGCGGTTGCGATCACGACCGCGGGCACCGAAGCCATGCGTCTCCTCGCGAACGGCAACGTCGGTATTGGCATGAGCGTACCGAAAGCCATGTTACAGATTGCGAAGGCTTCGAACCCGACGACGGTCTCGACCGCGAACGAATACTTGCATTTGGGTGGCGGCGAACAGGTCGCCAACGATTACCGCTTGATCGGCTTCGGCTTAAGCACCGCCGAAACTCAATCGGCCGCGTACATGGGTTTCAAACATACTTCCGTCACCGGCTCAGGTAACGGTGCGTTGGTCTTCGGTACGCGTAACGTGACGTCGGACACCGCTCCGACCGAAAGAATGCGCATCGATGCGGCAGGCTTCGTGGGTATCGGTATGACCAATCCGAGCGTCGCCTTAGACGTCAACGGCGATATCGAGTACACCGGTACGATCACCGACGTTTCCGATCGCCGCTTGAAAGAGAACATCACGCCCATCGACGATAGCTTAGCGATGATCCGCGATTTGCCCGTCTACTCGTACACCATGAAAGGTGATGAGAAGAAACGTCTTGAATACGGGGTAATGGCGCAGGACTTACGCGCCTTGGTTCCGAATTTGACCAGCGTGATCGACCAAGAAAAAGGCTACATCGGCGTAAACTACATCGGTTTGATTCCCTGGAGCATTCGCGCGATCCAACAGGTCGACCGTGAAGTAGCTTCGGTCAAGGCCGAGAACCAAGTCTTGAAATCACGTTTGGATAAACTGGAAGAGCAGAACAAGATTCTGGCCGACCAAGTCCAAAAGCTGATCGACTTGCACAACCAAGCTAAGTAAATTTAGAAAAACCGGGTTCGCCCATTGCGGACCGTTCACGAAATCAAATTTAATTTTGGCTATTCAATTTGTAATCGAGCGTGATCTGGCTTAAGCATCAGACTTGGGACGGATTTTAAGAAAACGGCTATCTCTCAGTTGGCGCATCGGGATTTCGTACCTGTTCACGCTTATCATGTTTGCGTCCCTGGCCTACCTTTTCTACAAGGCCTCGACCGAAGGCGAAACTCCCCAGTTAAAAAGCGCTTCCCAAAAAGCAAATGCCGCGTGCGATGAGATTCGCGCGAAATTCACTCGCGGTCTGGTGAATCAATCTTTTAGCCGCGATAAAGAGGCCGGTTTTCAGAATGCGCTGCTCGAGATTATCCTCGAACGCTACGACGGCGTAGAGGGCGGCTTCTGGAGTAAAGCAAAGTCTTTTGAGAGCTACGCCTTTCCCACGTACGACGGCGCCTCACCGAAAATAGACGTGCCCCGCTCCGAGATGGAGGCGCTCTCGCGAATCAGTGCCAAAGCGGTGGCCGAGGGCAAAACGCAAGAAACGTTATGGAAAGGCCGGCGCGAAGCGATGATTTCGGTTGCATGCCCGGTGCAATCCGAAAATTACGTGGGAGCCGTTTGGATTCTCGCTCGGGTGCCCTATCTCTCGGGCGAAGAGTTTGATCAATTAAAGTATTTCGTTTTGGCTTTGTTGGTGTTCGTTGCCGTTCAAGGCGTTGCCTCGCTGTGGTTATTGTACAACTGGGCTTACGATTTAAAAAAACTCAAACAAGCGATTTACGAATACAAGATCGAAAACCTGAGCGGTATCGAAGCCAGCCGTGAACCGGATTTACAGCCCTTGGTGTTGGCGTTCAACGATATGAACTCGCGGCTTAAATCTTACCACGACACCTCGGCCGAGTTGTCGCGCAAACTAAGTCAGGCCGAACGCTTAACCCTGCTGGGGCGAATGGCCGCGGGGATTGCCCACGAAATCAGAAACCCCCTGGCCACGATCAAACTTAAACTTGAAAATGTGGCCGTCCGTCCCGGGGATCGTTTCTCGCCGGCCCTTCCGGTTTTTCTTGAACAGATCGAACGGGTCGACCGCCTCATCCAAATGTTGTTAGCCATGACCCGGCCCCTGGATTTACACCTCAAGGACGTCGAATTACGAAGCTGGTTCGATCAATCCTTCCCGTCGGTCTTTATCGCGGCCGCGGCGCGCGGCGTGACGATTTCCGCACGGATTGAGGTGCCTTCGTGGCGGTTCGACGCGTTTCACCTTGGAAGAGCGCTTGAAAATGTTCTGCACAACGCGATCGCCTACGCCCCAGAAAACAGCGAAGTCAAAGTCACGATGGCATCTTCGGGCAACCGGTTAAGCATCGAAGTGCGCGATCATGGACCGGGCATTCCCGAGAACGACCGGCCGCACTTGTTCGAACCTTTCGTCACCCAACGTGTCGATGGAACGGGTTTGGGATTAGTGCTGGCAAAAGAAATAACGGAAGCGCACGGCGGCCACATCTCCGAAATCGGTAATCACGAGGGCGCTTGCTTTAGATTGGAGATACCATGGCCAAAATCTTAGTGGTCGATGACGATGCCGCTTTTCGCGAGGGTTTGATCGAAACGCTGACGGACCTCGGTTTTTTGGCAACGGGCGCGGCAAACGGTAAGGCCGCGGCCAAAATGGTCCAGACCGAAAAGTTCGACCTCATCTTTATCGATTTTAAAATGCCCCACCTCGGCGGCATCGAAACGATGAAGCTGATCCAAGCCGAGAATGCGGGGCGAACGCCACCAATCATTATGTTGACGGCGTATTCCGACAGCCAAAATACGATCGAGGCAATGCGCCTAGGGGCCTTCGACCACTTGACCAAACCGGTAGGCAAAGCCGATATCCAGCGCGTGGTCGAAGCGGTACTCAAAGCCCATCCTCCCGAAGAATCTATAATCCGAAAACGGGACGAGATCGTGGTGCACGCAAGCCCGCAACTAGTCGGGAGCAGCGAGGCGCTTCGCGAGATCTTAAAATTGATCGGCAGGCTAGCGGCAAGTGACACGACCGTTTTAATATTGGGCGAAACCGGTACGGGCAAAGAGGTCGTCGCGCAGACGATTCACCGGAGCAGTGCCCGAAGCAAAGCTCCGTTCGTCGCGGTGAACTGCGCATCGATTCCTGAAAGTCTGCTTGAATCCGAATTGTTCGGCCACGTACGCGGGGCCTTCACCGGGGCGACCGGCGATAAAAAAGGTTCCTTTCAAGTTTCAAGCGGCGGCACGCTCTTCCTCGATGAGATCGGCGACATGAATCTGCTACTCCAAGCAAAAATCCTAAGAGCCGTTCAAGAGAAACAAGTCGTGCCCGTCGGCGCTTCCAAACCGATCCCGATCGACTGCCGGATCATCGCGGCGACCCACCAGAATTTGCGGGAGATGGTCAACCGGCATGAATTCCGCGAAGATCTTTACTACCGTCTTAACGTCGTGCAAATACAACTCCCCGCCTTGCGCGAACGAATCACCGATTTAAAAGAATTAAGCCGGCAGTTCTTAAACGATGCGGGCGCGGCGGAAATGTCGTTGAGCGAGGACGCGTTCGCAAAACTTCTCGCTTACCCGTGGCCCGGTAACGTGCGCGAATTAAAGAATACGATCGAACGCGCCGTGGTGTTAGCGGCCGGCCGGATCATCGGCGAGGACGACATTCGCTTGATAGACGCACAAGCCGAAGCGAAAAATGGCGAGGCGGCCGCGGGCGATTGGCACGGTTCGATCGCCGCGCTAGAGAAAAAACTTTTGACCGAAGCGCTTCGTAGCGCGAACGGTAACCGAAGTGAAGCCGCGCGCAGCTTAGGTATTCAGCGACAATTGCTTTACTCGAAAATCAAAGAACACGGTCTAGATCCGGGCGCATAAGTTGTCGTGTTTTCATCCACCGGTTGGATGATGAAACGACATCGCGCACAGAGTTAAATACCTCAATCCATCTTATCGTCGCACTGAGCCTGGCGCTCGCTTTGCTTTAAGTCTCCATCATCAAATGGAGGCTCAAGTCTCCATCACTAAATGGGAGATTCACAATGAAACCAAGAGTTAAGAATTCCATCTACGTCGCATTAGTCGGGACGGCCATCGGCGCTTCGGCCTTCTTCGCGACGGCTAAAGAAACGGTCATCGAACAAAAAGGAACGGTCAGTCAGATTCTGATGAATCCCGAAGGCGATGCCGACGGCCTGCTGCTAGAAAATGGCCTTCAAGTTAAGTTCCCGCCGCATCTGTCGATGGACTTGCGAGCGGCCGTTGCGCCCGCCGATCTAGTCACGATCAAGGGCGTCGAAGAGCGCGGAAAGGTCGTGCGCGCACAAACGATCACGAACGATAAATCCGGCAAGGCCGTCGTGGATACTCCGCCGGCGCATGCCCGGGGCGAGAAGCCGCCACCGCCTCCTCGTGGCGGACCGAAAGAGCGTCTGCAGGGTCTTACCGAACTGGCGGTGAAAGGTAAAATTAAGAACCAGCTCTTCGGCCCCCGTGGTGACGTCAACGCCGTTATCCTGACCGGCGGTGAAATCGTTCGCGTCGGCCCGCGCGTAACCGACGGTACGAAAGTAAAACTCGAGGTTGGACAGACGATCGAGGCCAAAGGTTTCGGCACCAAGAACGAATTCGGTCAATCAATCGAAGCCACCGAATTAAAACAATAGGAGGCGGCAATGAAACAGGCACGAACGATTTTTACGGGTACGATTAAATTCGTAAGCTTGTCCCCGCACGGCGATCCCGAGGGGATTGTTCTTAGCGGCGGCGAGTTTATCAAAATTCCGCCGCATTCTTTGCTCGACAAAAAGCTCCTTAAAGTCGGGGCGAAAGTTAGCGGAGAAGGTGAACTGATTAATCGCGAACCCAACCAAGTCTTTCACCATGTCCAAGTCAAAGTAGGCAGCCGGCTGACCGCCGACGACTCGATGAACGAAGATAAAAAAGAGAAGCTTAAAGAAAGACACAAAGCCGAAATGAAAGATCGCCCACACCCGGCAGATAAGGCGCTCAAAGTAAAAGGAGTCTTGATCGCGGTAGCCACTAAACCAAAAGGCGAGGTCGATCGCATGATCTTCGAAGACGGCACTTCGGTACACATTCCGAAAGAGTTAGAGATCGAAGCCGGTGATTGCGAGTTGGGTTCGGAGGTGATCATTCGCGGCCAATCCCGCTCGTACGGAGAGGGCCGATTCATCAAAGCCGAAGCTGTCGAGTTTAACCGCCCCAGTTCCTCATAAGTAAATTCATTTTGTTTTTGAGCGGTTGGTTCTCGAGCTTCTTGAGCTCGGGGTCGGCCGCGATTAGATCGAAGGCGGCTTCGCGGGCATCTTGCAATATTTTAAGATCGCGCACGAGATTCGCCATTTTAAAACCGGGCAAGCCGCTTTGCCGGGTGCCGAGGAATTCACCGGGGCCGCGCATTTCTAAGTCGGCCTCCGCGATTTTGAACCCGTCGTTCGAACCCTCCATGATCTCCGCACGGCGGGTTGCTTCTTCGGATAGCGCGTAGCCGAGCATCAGAATACAAAAACTTTTATGAGCCCCCCGCCCAACCCGCCCCCGCAATTGATGAAGTTGCGAAAGCCCGAAGCGTTCGGCGTGCTCGATGAGCATGATGTTCGCGTTAGGTACGTCGACGCCGACTTCGATTACCGTGGTCGAGACAAGAACTTGAATTTCGTTGCGGCGAAACTGGTTCATGACTTCGTCTTTCTCAGCGGGCTTCATGCGCCCGTGCAAGAGACCGACTTTGTAAGCGGCGAAATCAACTTTAATCTTCTCGAATTCTTCGATGGCGTTTTTTAAATCCATCGCTTCGCTCTCTTCGATCAGGGGGTAGACGATGTACGCTTGCCGGCCCGTTTTCAAATGATCACCGATAAATTGCATCACCTGCGGGCGTTTGCCCTGAAACGTTTTGCGCGTGACGATCGGGATTCGGCCCTTCGGCATCTCGTCGATCACCGACACGTCAAGATCGCCGTAAACCGTAAGCGCTAGCGTTCGTGGAATCGGCGTGGCGGTCATGACCAAAAAATGCGGCGACAAACCTTTGCGTTTTAATTTATTTCTTTGCTCAACGCCGAAACGGTGTTGCTCGTCGACGATCACGAGGCCGAGGTTTTTAAATTCGACGTCATCTTGGATCAAAGCGTGGGTCCCGATGAGCATGTGAATCTCGCCCGCCTTGAGGGAGGCCAAAATCTTTTCGCGTTCTTTACCTTTGATCTGCCCGGTGAGCAGCGCAACTTTCAAGCCGAGGGGCTCCAGACGGCGAACGGCGGTGGTGAGATGTTGTTCGGACAAAATTTCGGTCGGCGCCATGAGGGCGGTTTGCATTCCACCCTCGGCGGCGTAGGCGGCGGCCATGAAGGCCACCAAAGTTTTACCGCTACCGACGTCGCCTTGGACCAAGCGGTGCATCGGGTGACCTTTCGCGAGGTCGCCTATAATCTCATCGTACGCGCGAAGCTGCGCGCCCGTGAGTTCGAATTCGAGTGACGCTTTTAATTTCTCGGGCCAAGCTCCGTCGGCAATGATGGCCCGCGATTCTTCTTTTTTGACGCCCGCGCGTTTGCCGGCCATGTGCAATTCGACCAGGAAAAGTTCGTCGAAGATCACGCGTTTTTGCGCGGGCGCTTCAAATTTCAAAAACAAATCCCCCTGCTCGACGGGCGGTTCGTGAATCTGCCGCAGCGCTTGCTGAATCGGCATCAATCCGTATTTTTCGAGCGTCAGCGCCGAGAGCAGCTCGGGCACGGGCTGGTCCAACACCGCGCGGATCAAGCGCGCGATTTTTTGCGAAGCCATGCCCTCGATCTCGGAATAGATCGGGATAAGCGCGTTGGTGATCTCGTCTTCTTCTTTGATCGGGTGAATGTCGGGATGGTGAAACTCAGTCGCGCCACGGTAGTTAATGACCTTGCCGATCACCCTCACCTGCTGGAACGGCTGGAAGCGTTCGAAATATCCTTTGTACGGCACGCGAAAGTATTTGCACGAGATTCGTCCCGACGGATCGCCTAGTAACACTTCCCAAATGCGGCGTTTGGATTTGCCCATCGGCATCGAGCGAATTTTTATGATCTGCGCTTTGATCGATACGAGCTGGTCCGGCACTAAGGACTGGATATGCCTAATGGCGCGGCGGTCTTCGTAGGTGCGCGGATAGTACTCGAGCAAGTCGAGCACGCGCCCGAGCCCACGCTTGCGCAAAACTTCGCCGAGCTTCGGCCCCACGCCTTTGACAAATTGAACTTCGGAATCGTGCTGCAACGGCATAATGACGTCTAAGATGCCACCGACGGCGCGAGAGTCAACCCTCCTTCTTGACATTTCAAGAAACTTCATGAATAATGGAGGAATGAGCGTAAAGAAGTTTGCAACGCAAGTGGATACCGAAGTTCTAGAAGAGCTTAAAAAGTACGCGGCCGAGTCGGATCGCAGTATTTCCGGCATCGTTTCTGACTCTATACGTGATTATCTGGCAAAGGTCCGCGTTCGCCCGGCATTTCGTTCGGCCATGGATGAGGTTTTAGATGCCAACGAAGATCTTCTTAAGCGTTTAGCGAAATAGCGGCCGTGAAGATCGTTATCTACCCAACCATCGAAGAAGCGCTCGAACTTCACGCTCGTCTGCTCGATCGGTTCGGTGGTCGGCCCGGCATACTCGACCTCGGTCTTTTAGCGAGCGCACTAGGGCGTCCCCGCTCCGGGTACTACAAAACTCTTTCGTTACAAGCCGCTTCGCTTATGCAGAGTTTAGCGCAGAATCACGCCTTCACCGACGGCAATAAAAGAATGGCTTTCGCTATGACGGCAATCTTTTTAAGAATGAACGGCTTCCGGCTTATCGTGAAAGCAGACAACGGCGAACGTTTCATTGTGGGCGAGCTCATCGGCAAAAAAGCGAGTCTTGAAAAGATAGCAACGTGGATTGAGAAACATCTGCAAGCGGTGCGCTAGCTGACTGAACGAAGAGATTTTTCGTCCGGCCCCCGCTCACTAAGCATGCCGACGCCGGCGTAAAATCAAGAGGCGTCGAAATGAACAAATCGGGGTCGCTGAACAACGTGCTTCACTTGAAAATGAATAGCGAAGCGGAGACCGCGCATTTGTTCATTTCGACGCCTCTTCCGAATACGTCCCCAAACCGAGATGTTCCAAAAACCTAGATCGCCCGCGAACCATTTTGACTCACATCAGCGCGCGCCGGTGAGCGTACCGGCCCAAAGGCGGGCCCGGCTGTCGTGCGGTGAAAACTATGGCAAACTATTCGCATGACTACCGTTAAGCCTACCGATGCGATCACGTTGAATTATATGAAGATTCGGCTGAACAGCCTGCCGCCGGGTCAGAGCATTCCCTTCGACCTTTACGTGTCGATCGGCGGACGACCGGTGCACTACTTACGCGCGGGTGACAAACTGCAAGCGCAAAAGATTTCGAACTTCGAAAAGAAAGCGCCCGAAAGCTTTTTCATCCTTTCCACCGAACGCAACAAGTATCAATCCTTCGTGCGCGACGGATTGATGAGCGATAAATTAGACACTAAACAAAAAGCGATGATGTTGCGCGAAAGCACGATGGGCCTGGTCGAAGAACTCTTCGAGCGTCCCGACATCGAAACGGCTTTAAGCGACGCGCGCCAAACGATCGAGGACTTCGTCGAGTTCATGGACTCCGACGCCGCCGCGATGGTGAACTTGATCGGCCTCTCTTCGCACGATTTCTACACCTACAATCATTCGCTTGACGTAAGCATTTACTCTCTAGGACTCGGTCAAGCGGTCGGCTTCAAAGGAGCGGAATTGCGCGAGCTCGGGCTTGGCGGTTTGTTTCACGACATCGGCAAGCGCCACATCCCGCTCGACATCATTTGCAAGAACGGGCCGCTGACCGACGACGAGTGGAAGCAAATGCAAAAGCACCCGCAGTATGGCTTAGTCATTTTGAACGAGCATTCCTCTTCGGAAAATATCAAGGCTTGCGCGTTCGAACATCACGAGAGCATGGCCGGCAACGGTTACCCGCAAAAATTAGCCGGCAGCGAGATCCACGCGATGGCGCGTGTCGTATCGGTCGCCGATACTTACGATGCGCTAACGACTAAGCGTTCTTACAATGATCCGATGAAGCCGACCGACGCGATCGAGTTGATGGCCGGTAAGCTGGCGTCGAAATACGATCCGGCCGTGATGAAAGCGTTGATGGCAATTTTCCAGAAACTAAAAGCCGCGGCTTAGTTCGGGCGACTTGTGCACCCTAGTTCCGAGCGCTAACGATCGTAGCCGGTGTTAGCGCGGACGTTCCCGAAGTATCGTCACCCCAACCCGATTCCCGTGTGCGCCAATCTAAGTACCAGACCGCGGAACCGGCCAGCGCGAAAAATCCGATCGCGAAGATCGCTAATCCTTGCACGGTCACGAAACGCTCGAGCCGGCCGGCCATGAAGCCGCCGCCGATATCGCCCAAATTCATCGCCGTCATGAACAGCGTAAATTGCGTCGCCGCGATCGCTTTCGCGGTGTTCTCCATAATCACGGGTAAAAACGAAACGTAGAGCAAAGCCGGCAAGATATTGCTCAATCCTAATATGATCAAAGGGCTATTCGCGCCCGAGCTTTTCAGTACGCTGAGCACGACGACAAAACCGACCGCGCACGCACCGAGCAAATACCTGAGACCACGAGTGTGCCCCAGCCAATCGCAAAAACTGCCGACGCTAAAGGCACCGATCGTGCCGCTGAAGAACAAGGCGGCCGCTTGCAAATTGGAAACGTACTCTTGGCTTCGGAAGCCGCCCTGAATCACCTTCGAGGTGTACGTCAGCTGGAAAACCGAGACGACGAAGTTCAACATGAACGAAAGCGCAAGCAGCAGCGTCAGATTCGGTTTGCGAACCGCGGCCGCGGTGGCGCGCAAGATCTCTTTCAAGCCTTCGAGATTCACCGTGTGGTTAGGATAAGATTCGAAACTGAAAACGAAGTCGCGCGTGCGTTCACGCCAAATGAAAGACAAAGCGCTGAAGCTGCCCCAAAGTACGACCAACAAACTTGCCGCGGCCTGAAAACCGAAACGCGAAAGCATCCACGAAAACAAAACCGTACCGACCGCACCACCACTCACGAAGCCCGCGCGCACGAACGCGCTGTTGCGGCCCAATTGTTCGGGCGGAACAAGATCGACGATGATCGCATCGACCGCCAAATCCGAAATGCTCGCGAAGATACTATGAAAGAAAAAGATGAGCGCGACGGTTGAGATCTTCGGTACGCCGTCGCCTAAAAACAACAGCATCATCAACGCCGTGAACGACGCGAAGTTCGAGAGCACCAACCAAGGCCGGCGCCGGCCCATTTTAAATTTCGTGAGTTGATCGATAAACGGCGCCCAGAAAATTTGGAACGACCACGGAAGGCCGATGATCGCGATGTACGTTCCGATCTCCGTAAGCGTTGCGCCGTGCCCGAGGTAGTGATTGACCAAGGCCGTGAGCGCCAGCCCGGGCACCAATCCCTGCATGAAGTACATAGAGAAAAACAACGTATAACGAAGCGCCGTCGAACTTGCTAATGTCATACCCTCTTCGCTCTTCGCAAAACGTGCCAGGGGTGATCACACCGTGAGTTTGAGCCCAGCTATGTACAGAGGAGAAATTCCACCCGGTTGGAAAATTATCCCCCTTTTCTAGGATTCTGGTGCGGTTCTTGATATGTCGTTAGTTATCTCAATCATGAAGGGGTTTTTTAGTGACCAGAGCTATAATTATTGCAGGTTTGTTGTTTTCCAGCGCGGTTTTCGCGAGCAGCGACAATGCCGAGGGAAGATCCCGGGTACGAAAAGCCATCACTTGCGACTCAACTCTTCTCGCCTCTTTAGGCCCGTCACAAGTGAATATGATCGAGCGCTTGAACTCTTTGTTCGATAAATACGAAATTGCCAGCATGACCATGCCCGATGTTATGCGCTCAAATATGAAAAGTTCGGTCGCCGCCGTTCACGCCGAGATTTTGTGGTTAGCCAAGCAAATCACGCAGAGCTCAAACGCGCGATCGGCTTCGGAGGTCGACATGTTGCTCATCCGACTCGAGACCGAAGTTGAGGTGGCCATGCGCGCACCTTCGATGAAAGCGGATACGGCAATTCCGAATAAAGCAAAAATGGAAACCCGCGGTTTCGGCGAAGACTGGAGCGACCTCGACCGCTCCCCCCGTCGCCAACAAGAGCAACGGCACCAAGATCGCGTTCGCCCATTAAATGAGCAACCGGTATCCAACGATCCGAACCCGTTCGACTCCGGCGTAGGTCCGGCCCTAGGCTGGCCTCCCCGACTTAAGCCGTAAGTCGTCTCAATCCGAAGCGTCCCAATATGAGTTTTTTAGGTTTAGGTTTTCATCCTTTTAAACCGAAAAGAGACTCTGAGGGACGTACATCGTGTTGGGTACTGCGAAACAGCTTAGCGCCGTTGGGTTAAGAATTTTTATTCTTAGCCTTTCCCTTTGCTGCGTTTGCGTTTCGGGCGCGGCGTTTGCGCAATCCGGTCCTTCAAATCTCAATGTTAGCGGCGCTTTGTACCTGCCCTCCGGTTTGCCGGTTACGAATGCTTCCGTCAATTTTCGCTTAGAAATCTGGGATAAAAACTCAACGTGCATGCTCTACTCCGAGCAGCACTTGAACGAAGATTTGAGCGCTTCGAAGGGCGGCTTCGCTTTGGCCGTCGGCCGCGGCACTTCGGCCGTCAACTATCTCGAATCTTCGGCCGCCTTCACGACAAAAATTTTTGAGAACACCGGCGTCGTTGCCGGCGGCTGGGCGAATTGCGCGGCGGGCACGAATTTGGTTTCGGGCGATGAGCGCACCGTTCGCGTGCACTACGATTTGGGCGGCGGCTTCATCGCGATGTCGCCCGACGTGCCGATCGCTTCGAGCGCTTACGCGATGATCGCCGACACCCTTCAAGGCCGTCGTCCCACCGACTTTGTGCAATTGCGCGACGACGTGACCTACGATCTGAATCAGGGCAACGTCGAGAACGTTTTCTCGTCAACGAACTACGCCCGCTTGCAACAGTTGCTGAGTCCTTCGGCCGCGATCGGATTTAGCGGTCAACGTTTGACCAACATCGCCGATCCTTCGAGCGCGCAAGACGCGACGACAAAAACTTATTCCGACACCCGCTTAGCGGGGCAAACGATTGATCTCGTCGACGTCGCGGCCGGTTTCGGCGGCGGTAAAGTTTTGACCTGGGATCAAACGGCCGCGAAGTGGGTCGCCTCCGTCCCGACGATCGCCGGCACAGCGGGCGGCGATCTCTCAGGGTCGTATCCAAATCCCGTCGTGGCCAACCTCGCGATCGGTACGAGCAAACTCGCCGACAACGCGGTGACCTCGGCGAAGATTTCGACCACCGGTCTCGCGCCTAATCAATTGGTCATCACCGACAACGTTTCCGGCGCGACTTTGAAGTACGCCACTTGCGCGAACAACGAGATTTTGAAATTCGTCACCGGCACCGGCTGGCAGTGTTCGACCGTCGCTTCCCTCTCCGCGGTTTTGTCCGTGAACGGAAAGTCCGGCGTCGTCGTTCTGAACGGTGCAGATCTTGGTTTAGGTACGGCTTCGATGCGCGACGTAGGCGTCGCGGCGACGAACGTTCCCGAACTCGACGCGGGCGGAAAATTACTCGCGGGTGTCCTCCCCGATTTCGCCGGCGATCTTTCGGGCACTTACGCGGCCGCTTTCGTGGACGGTCTTCAAGGCCGCGCGGTCGCCTCAACCGCACCGAACGCGAACGAAGTTTTGCGTTGGAACGGCACGCTCATGCAATGGGAGCCTTCGGCTTTGGTCGATAACGTCGGGATCACTTCATTGACCGGAGACGTCAGCGCTTCGGGCACGGGCGCGGTGGCGGCGACAATTACTAACGGAGTCATCACCACGCCGAAGATGTTTGCAACTCCCGGCGCGAATCGCTTGGTCGCGACCGACGCCACGACGGGTGCTACGCTCGTACCCTTCGTGTGTAACTTGAACGAAAGTTTGCAATGGACGGCAACGGGCTGGGCTTGCGCGAATCCCTCGACCGCGTTCCTTGGGAACAACGTCATCGTCGACGGCGGCAATGGGCGCGGCGCCGCGATCAGCATCGGGACCACCGACAACTACGCTTTAAATTTCAAAACGAACAATATAAATAGAGTAACGGTGCTCACGAACGGGAATGTCGGAATCGGAACCACCAGCCCCTCACAGCCGCTGACCGTCAGTGGCACTACTTTAAGCAGCAACTTTCAATCCGGCTTCGGCAACGCCGTAGGCGTAAGCTTTGGGTCCGGAGCAAACGGAATATTTATCCCCGCGGCCGGAATCTTAGGTCTTTCGACCGCCGGAACCGAGCGCATGCGCTTAGATAGCTCAGGCAATGTCGGTATCGGCACGACAGCTCCGACCCGCCTACTCCAAGTTGCGGGCGCGATGAAAATCACACCGACCGCGAATCCCGGCACACCGACCGCGGGCGATATCTTCATAGATGCGGCGGCCGCAAATTCTTTGAAATATCACAACGGCTCGGATTGGGTTTCGCTCGCCGTCGGCGGCACCGGTGACTTCTTAGCCACCGGTTCGATCGCGATGACCGGCCAATTCCGCGGCATCGCCGGCTCGGCCAGCACGCCTGGAATAGCCTTTGCGGGCGACACCGACAACGGAATCTTCGCGCCAGGCGCCGACAACTTCGCGATCACCACCGCGGGTGTAGAAAAAATGCGCATTCTGGCGAATGGAAATGTCGGGATCGGCACGACCGGCCCGACCAGCATGCTCCATTTAAAAAACACGACGGCGCAAACGGCTTTGTACCTCGAAGGTTCATCGGCAACAACTGGACTTTACCTAGGTAACGGGGCTTACGTGGTACCGACAGGTATCGCAGGAATACGCAGTAGTGCTGGCCTTATCCTTAACGCCGGCAATAGCAATAGTATTTATCTTAATCGCGATGTCTCTGGCGCGAACGTTTATTTCCAGAATGCCGGAACCGATTTGATGACCGTTTTAAGCACGGGTAATGTCGGGATCGGCACGACGGTTCCAGGACGATTACTCAGCGTGAACGGTTCGATCAACGTAGCTCCTTCCACACTGCCCGGTTCACCCGCGGCGGGGGATATCGCGATTGATTCTTCCGCATCTAATTCTTTGAAATACCACAACGGAACTTCTTGGATTTCGTTAGCGGTCGGTGGCACGGGTGATTTCCGAGCCGACGGATCGGTCCCGATGACCGGCGCGCTTCAACACATCGCCGGAACGGCATTGGCGCCCGGGCTCACCTTCGTTGGTGATTCGAACACCGGAATCTTCGCGCCCGCCGCGGACACGCTCGCGTTTGGTACCACGGGTTTAGAGCGCATGCGTATCTCCGCCAACGGCAACGTGGGTTTTGGTACAACTAATCCGAGTGGCAACGTAACTATCCGAAGCCCCGACGCTCCCAACGGGAATGGGCTATTCCGAATTGAAGACGACGCCGGCGGCTATCTAACATTAACCGACGGTACGGGAGCTACTAATCAATTCACGCCTCTCTTCGAAGGTCACCCGCAAGGCAGTCTTCGCGCAACGACGCTTTCGTCCGCACTTACGGTTGTGCAGGATGCCGGTACGGAACCTGCTTTAATTTTGAATTCCGAATTGTCGGGAAATGCTCCCGTCGCCGTGAGACCAATCTTGGCCGTACGCAATTACAACTCGATCAAAATGCTGATCGATGCCACCGGAAGAGTCGGTATCGGCACGACATCGCCGGGTCGCTTACTTAGCGTCGCCGGTCCGATCAACGTGGCGCCGACGACCCTCCCCGGTGCGCCCGTCGCGGGGGATATCGCGCTCGATTCCGGCGCGGCGAATTCATTGAAATACCACAACGGTACAAACTGGGTTTCGTTAGCCGTCGGTGGCACGGGTGATTTCTTGGCGAACGGTTCCGTCGCTATGACGGGGCAGCTGCGCCACTTCGCGGGAACGGCCACGGCGCCAGGTTTAAGTTTTGCCGGTGATACCGACAACGGGATCTTCGCGCCTAACGCCGATGAGTTGTCATTGGTCACGACGGGCGCTGAACGCATGCGCGTACTCGCTAACGGGAATGTCGGGATCGGCGTTACGAATCCATCGACCACGCTGTCGGTGACCGGTACGACTACGCTTCGTAAAGACATTGTTTCTAATTACGCTGCCGCCGGCGCCATGGCGGTTCCGCCCAATTCTTCATCGTTGCTGCTTACGAACAATAACGGCAGCAACGCGAATGGGGCATTCACCCAAACAAACTTAAGCAATGGGTCGGGTCTACTCCAATACGGTTACCATGGATTTGTTTCGGCGCCGGGGGCCGCGAATTATTCACCCGCCTTCGTCGTCGGACGCAGCACTGCACTCGCCGCGTACGCCGAAACGTTCCGCGTGGATTCAAACGGTTTTGTGGGTATCGGCACGACCAACCCTAACCGTCTTCTTGAAGTTACAGGCCCCATTCGCCTCACGCCCGCCACTTTACCCGTGTCACCGTTAGCGGGCGACATCGCGATCGATTCGGCAGCATCTAATTCTTTAAAATATCACAACGGTGCTGCGTGGGTGACGGTTGGTGCCGGAGGCGCGACTCAGTGGACTACTGCCGGGAGTAACATCTATTACAACATCGGGAACGTCGGTATCGGAACGACGAATCCTGCTTTTCCGCTTGAGGTGATCGGCACCATACGATCTTCATCAAGCGGATTGTTTCAAGGGAATGTTCACACCGGCATAGGAAGCGTCTCGAATCCGTCACATTCGTTTTTGACTTCGCCCCTAACAGGAATGTTTTTGCCAGCCCTCGACAATCTGGCTATCGGAACTTCGGGTGTTGAAAGAATACGTGTTCTCGCAAACGGAAACGTCGGTATCGGTACGACGAATCCGGGCGCGTCGCTGGAAGTTAACGGCGCCATGCGTATCGGCCAGGCGATTCAAAATACTTCGTTTAACGGCAACCAACTTCTACTGCTCAATAATCAAATTGACACCTACGGTGTACAATTAGCCGCAGGCGACTCGATGAATTTACTCATCGATACGAACAACGACGGCACCGGTGATTTCAATTTCCGAAAAGGTAACGGTAACCCCGCAGCGGCATCGCCATTGGTTACGATTAAGAATAGCGGCTTTGTGGGGATCGGCACCTCGACGCCCACTACTCCGCTCGCGGTAAGATCCGCGGCCGCGAATAACGGTGTATTGTCGATAACCAACTCGGCAGGAAACGAAATATTTTCGGTAAGCGAAGCTTCGGGCAACTACGGTTTCGTCAACATCAGAAACAGCGGCGGTTTGACCAACGCCCGCATCAACTCGAGCGGTGACAGTTGGTTCAACGCCAACAGCATCGGGAATGTGGGTATCGGTACGTCGGCGCCTTCGCGCCTGTTGAGCGTGAACGGAATATTAAATCTTACGCCCGGTGTACTCCCCGCTTCACCTTTGGCCGGTGACATCACGCTGGATTCGGGCGCGGGTAACTCTCTGAAATACCATAACGGTTCGAGCTGGATTTCTTTAGCCGTCGGTGGAACGGGCGATTTCCGCGCCGACGGTTCCGTGGTTATGACCGGAGCTCTTCGCCACCTTGCGGGCACGGCCGCTTCACCAGGGCTGACCTTTGCCGGTGACACCGATAACGGGATCTTTGCCCCTGCCGCCGACAACTTAGCCTTCGGAACTTCGGCTAGCGAGAAGATGCGAATCTTAGCGAACGGTAACGTCGGTATCGGCACCACGGCGCCCGCCTCGCTGCTCGACGTTCAAGGCACGGCGTTCATGACGACGGCAAACACGCGTCAGATCAATTTGTTTAACGGCGCCACCCAGACCGGCTCCTTAACTTACTCAAATTTGAATCTGTACAACTACAACAATGGCACGGCCGTTCAGCCCAAGATTGAACTTAGAACGGGAACTTCGAGCGGACCCGTTATCGCTGGTGATGGCCTCGGAGAAATCGGCTTTGCCGGTAACTACAACGCTTTCACGGCCGCCGTGGGCGCGAAGGTTTCCGCGGTCGTTGACGGAACCGTAACCACAAGTTCCCTACCTACGCGCCTCGCCTTTTCGACGACACCGTCGGGCAGCGTGACCGCTTTGGAACGCTTGCGCATCGATTCTTCCGGCAACGTCGGTGTGGGAACGACTGCGCCGACTCGATTATTAAGCGTGAACGGTGCGATGAGACTAACGCCTTCGACCACCCCGGGCACTCCCGCGGCCGGAGATATCTTCGTTGATTCCGCCGCATCGAACACCCTGAATTACTTCAACGGCTCGAGTTGGGTCGCGGTTGCTTCGGGCGGTGGCACCGGTGATTTCAAAGCGGACGGTACGGTAGCGATGACGGGCTCAATCCGCGGCACTAATGGTGTCCCGGGTGCTCCGTCGTACAGTTTTGCTACTGACACAAATCTCGGTATGTACCGAGCCGCTTTTAATACGCTCGGATTTTCAACGGCCGGATCCATGAAAATGCAATTGGATGGCTCCGGGAACCTATACGTTGCCGGGAACGTCGGCATCGGAACTTCAACCCTCACCCAAAAATTTAACGTCGCCGGTGATGGCGCATTTACCGGTGGCTTGAAAATTGGGAACAGCGGGAGTTTTGCCCAAAGCTTAGTTAGTGACGGCGATCTGCTTCTTCGTTTTGACGATGACAACACCAGCGCAAGCAACGAATTTAAAATTATTCATAACGGCGGTACCGAGTTGATGCGTGTCGATAGTAACGGTCGCATGGGTATCGGCATGTCGGCACCTGCCCGTTTACTCCACGTGGGTGGACCGATTCGGGTTGCGCCGGGTATACTCCCCGCTTCGCCCGCGGGTGGCGATCTCGCTTTTGATAGCGGAGCGGGTAACGCCCTGAAATTTTACGACGGCACTTCATGGATCACGGTCGGCGCCGGTGGTGGCAGCGGAGATTTTCTTGCCAACGGTACGGTCCCGATGACTGGTCAGTTCTGGTCGACCTCTGGTTCATCGTCCGCTCCTGGTATGAGCTTCGCCGGTGATACGGACAATGGCATCTTCGCGCCCGTAGCAGATAACATCGCGATGACGACGTCGGGTTCAGAGAAATTGCGCGTACTCGCTAACGGTAACGTCGGGATCGGAACAACCTCTCCTACCAATCTACTTCACATCTCGAGCTCGAGTAGCAGCCTCGCGACGATCGAAAATAATTTAAATTCCGATACCTATCAAACCGCACTCACGCTTACCCGTTCAAGGGCTGACGGCGCTGCTCCTTCCGGTACGACAAGCCTTTCAAGTGGAATTGAATTTAAATTACAGCCGTTCTCTGGAGCGCTACCGGTCGCAAGTCGAATTTCATCAGGCTGGGTATCTGGTCAACCAAATAATACAAGCGCGCGCGACTCTGTCATGACCTTCGAAACTATGGTCAACAACGTTTTGTTGCCTAGATTGCATATCGATTCAAGCGGTTGGGTCGGTATCGGTACAACAAGCCCTGTACTTTCGAACTCAGCAGCGAGTGATTCGAATATTTTAGGTATCGCTGGTAGAAATAATACTGGTTCATCTTTTGGAGCATTACGCCTCGGGAATACAAGGACCACCGCGGCGACTTTAGATACTCTTGGCGAGATCGATTTTATTTCGACCGGGAATACGGGCCCGAACTACAAGAATGTAGCCCAAATATCCTCTTCCCTCGAAGGAACGTCAGGAGTGGGAGGATTCGGCGGCTTCCTCGCCTTCTCTACCAAAACAAATTCGTCCACGATGACCGAAACTATGCGTCTAAATGGGGCCGGCAACCTAGGTATTGGCACAACCAATCCGACCAGAAAATTACAGGTCGAGGGTGCGATGAGGTTAACCCCTTCGACCACGCCTGGATCGCCCGCGGCCGGAGACATCTTCGTTGATTCAGCCGCATCGAACACTCTAAATTATTTTAACGGCTCCAGCTGGGTCGCGATTGTTTCGAGTGGCGGTGGCGGAGATTTCTTAGCCAACGGCACCGTTCCGATGACCGGTCAGCTGCGTGCGAGCACGGGTGCGGTTGCCGCTCCCGGAATTAGTTTTAGCGGTGATACCGACAACGGAATCTACGCGCCCGCCGCCGACAACTTAGGATTGGCGACGGCCGGTGTGGACCGGATCCGGATCTTACCAAGCGGTTTCGTCGGGATCGGGAACACCAACCCAACGGGCCCTCTCGAAGTGACCGGCGTTGTTCGGGCCTCAATTTATAGACTAAATCAAAACGGTTCATCCGGATCCCCGAATTTTATGGATGCCGTCGGCAGCAGCGGAATGTTCATGCCGGGCGGAAGCGTCGTTGGCATATCAACCGGCGGCGTCGAACGTTTGCGGGTGGACTCGGCCGGCTTCGTCGGGATCGGTACCTCAACGCCGGGATTCCCGCTCGATGTTTCGGGCATCGCGCGGGCCGGGCGGTTTGTTGCTAACGGTGCGGTCAATACTCCCGGTTCACCAACGCTTACTTTCAACAGCGACTCGGATTCAGGATTGTATCTCATCTCGAACGATACCGTTGGGTTCTCAACCGGAAGTACCGAGCGTATGCGCCTCGATGCCTCGGGAAATTTGGGTATCGGTGTGTCGGCGGCCGCTAAGCTCGATGTTGCGGGTAACGTGAAGTTAGGCACGACAGGTACAAGTTTCAGTTCCATGGGAATTTGCACTATTCCTTCGGCCACCCACGTCGCCAACACGCAGAATAACTTTACCTGCGCGGGCGTTCCTGCCTCAACTAACGTCGCGGTGAATTGCAGCCCGTCTGCTGCCGTCAACGGTTACATCACCGCACGTGCGAGCGGCACGGCGAATATTATCACCCTTTCGCTCGGTCAGGCCGGTACTTTCGTCCTAACGTGCATGTGGATGGTTCCTTAACCGACCTTAACGAATCTGTCTCAAACGGAGACGAAAGCCTTAGGTTTGCCGCCCAAGCGTCCGAAAAGATTCATAAGGGACGTTTATAGACATGTTATTTCGATCGCTTAAGCACCTAAACGCATTTGCACGCGGAGTTGTCTCCCTCGTCGCGGCGTTACTTTGCCTTCACGCCGAAGCGCAAACGGGTCCCGCAAATCTCAACGTCAGTGGTGGTTTGTATCTTCCTTCGGGTCTTCCCGTCACGAACGGCGCCGTTAATTTTCGCTTAGAAGTTCTCGATAAAAATTCAACGTGCGTTCTTTATTCCGAACAGCATTTGGGTGAGGATCTTTCGTTATCGAAAGGGCAATTCTCGCTCGCGATCGGCCGCGGGACCTCGCCGAACAACTTACTCGAATCCAACGCCGTTTTCTCATCAAAGATTTTCGAAAACACCGGCGTCATCGCGGGTGGTTGGCCCGGTTGTCCCGCCGGTGCGAATCTCGCTTCGGGTGAAGAACGTACCGTTCGTATTTACTACGATCTGGGTGGCGGTTACGTCGCGATGTCTCCCGACGTGCCGATCGCATCGAGCGCTTACGCCCTAATCGCGGATACTCTGCAAGGCCGTCGCCCGACGGACTTCGTGCAGATGCGTGACGATGTCACTTTTGATTTGAATCAAGGTAACGTTGAAAACGTTTTCTCGTCGACCAACTACGCTCGCTTACAACAATTACTGAATCCCTCGGCCGCGATCGGTTTTGGTAGCCAGCGCTTAACGAACA
>CANEZP010000026.1 GCA_947444305.1 Pseudobdellovibrionaceae bacterium
AAGTATTGCTCATCATTTTACCTAAATCACCGCCACCGACCGCGCCGTCACGAAGCTGGCGGCACGTCACGTCGCCGCCTTCAAAGCGCACGCGCTGCTGCAATAACTGTTCATTGGTCAAGACGTTCGATACGTCGAGCGGTGCCAAAAAGACGATACGAGTTTTATTCGGGTCCGCGGGATAGGTGGCGATACGCTCGAATTGCGCGCGAAGCTCGGTCTCGTAAGCCGCGCGGAAGTGTTCGACCGTGTTAACGAAATTATTCGGATGGCAAAGGTCATTGGCCACATAAGAGACCAAGATCAACGGCGCGAGGCTGCCCGCCCCAACGGTCATGATGCGGTCAAACTGCTGCGCCATGCTTGAGATCCGTACACCATCTTGACCGGTCAACACGAGCTTGTTCGGAGACAGATTCAACTTTTGCGAAACGGCGTAACCGAAAGAAAATTCTTCGGTATCGATCTTTTGAGAGAGATCGGATTCTGAGGTAAGGTCATCGGCTTTGTTCTTACTTTTGGCTACGTCAAATTCAGGTTTGCTGTACATCACGCGAAACGGGGAAGCGTAACCCGGGCCGGGGCCTAAATCCTTGTCGTGCAAATCAACGACGGCCTTGCCGATGTGGCCCAAGATGTTGAGCCAACTTGGTTCAAAGTTCGGGCTCGAAGCGGCACCGGTCGCGCTGCTATCACCTACGACCGCCATCCAGAACTCGCCGGTTTTGGGGCTGTACGCGGGATTCATCTCGCGGTTGAAGGGGTTGAACTTCGTCGAACCTATTGGCAGTTTTTGAATTTCCTTCGAGATATCTTTGCCCGCCTTCTTAAGGGCGTTCTTGAAATCATCGGCGTGCGCGAACGTGGTCAGGCTACAGAGGCTTATGAGCAGAATTATATTTTTCATGAAGTTCGCTTCAGCAAAGCGTATGCCACGTCCGCGTGTCCGCCCACCGGAACGGCGTTTTCATCTTGATTTCGGCCGGTAACCGACGCAAGTTTTTAAAACTTATGGATGTTGAATCGGATCTTTCCCCATTTTTTGGTTCCCAAGAGCGCAGCAAAGGTTCTGAGTTGCTACGTAAAGACATGGTCGTGATCTCGAGCGCCTCCGACACCCACGTGCGCGCGTTCGTGAAAGGTTCCAGCGCGGCGAAGGTTTCATTAACCGCCGATGAGGTCGACGCACCCGTATTTTCCTCGAACTGCTCGTGCCCACAATCCCGCAAAGGCTCTTTGTGCCGGCACGTCTGGGCGGTGCTGCTCAAATTACAAGATAAGGAAGCCGATTTTCTTAACGGCAAGGCCGAGATCGCCGAGCCCGGCGCCCAAATCTCCGCGGCCGAGGTCGCGCGAGTCGCGAAGCAGCAAGAATATAAAGAGCAACAGCGCCTGAAGAACAAAGAGCGTAACAAACAAATCAAGCAACAGAAAAAAAACAGCGAGCGTGGTCCCGCCTTGACCTACCCCGCGCCCGTGCAAGATTCGCTGGATTACTTCTCGGCGAATGGTTTTACTTTCACCGAGCTGGAATTGCCCGCGCTGCAGAACGCGCGCAAGCTCCTCGCCCGCGTGTTTCACCCGGATAAGGGCGGCACGCACGAAGAAGTTTTAGAGTTAAACGCCCACTACGAGACGCTCGAGGATTATATTAAAAGTTGATTCGGCGGATGAGTTAGTGACCGACGACCGCGCCTTCGCCGGTGAGTTCGTCCATGGTCAAGAATTCGATGTTGATGTCGGCGTCTTGACCCTGCCCGACTTGCCCGATCACGCGGCCGGCGCGCTTGAATATAAGATTCACGCCACCGGGCGAACCCCATTGCAATTTCGGCGGGTCAACGTTGCACGGCAATTGATCGTGCGCGATCCAATCTTGGCGAAGGTAGCGCATGAATTCGCGGTCGCTCATGACGGCCATCAGCTGATCCAGGCGATTACTGGTTTGCCGGCCCGGCCGCATCTTCTTAATCATATCGGGCGCAAGCGTGCTGGGAAAAGGCCCTTCGTAAATCGCGTCGGCGATCAATTTGATGTCCAGCGTACGACGTCCGGCATGAATGATCGAAGCGCGAACGGCATTGCACAAACATTGCGAGAAATTACCGCCCGCGAATATGATCGTACCGGCCGCGCGGTAAAAGTGTGAGTCGCCTTCGTAGGGCAGCGCTTCGCTTAAACGCTCGGTTCCCAAATTCTCGCGCACGAGCATGTTTCGTTCTTGCGCCGACACGAGGTAGTGAAATGGAATCGATTTTTTAGCGGCGTACATCCGTAAGCGGGCAATGGGGCTCTTGATCATCTCATCGGGATCCCAATATTCGGAAGAGTGCACGGCGAGGACCGTGACCGGCCCGGCAAAATCGCGAATGGGATACTGAAAGTAATCGGCGAGCTTATTCCACAACAAACGTGGACCAAAAGGCTGAACCTGTTGGACCGAAGAACCCTCGCCCCAGGGGTGCGCAAGCGCGGCCACGGGCCAAATTACGGCACCGGCGATGAGACTAACGATAAGGTGATGCTTTAGAAGCGAGAAAGATTTCACTCGCTCTAAAATAGCAAACTACGCACCAACGTTTAACAGTTTTGCGTAAGGATTCTCCAAGAGCAGAAGCGCTAGATTCCAAAACTGTAGAGCGTTTGCTTCACGGAAAGCTTTGTAAACAATCCGACCATCCTTCACTTCCCACCCCCAAAGCTCTTCTTTTAAGTGAGGTTTGACGGTGTCGAGCATGGCCCATAGCGCTTCGTGCGCGCGGCGCAGATTCAGCCGCGTTGCGGGCGATAGATCTTCGCGCTTCAACTGCTTATGGAGCGCACGCTCCATCTTGGCCATCTGCCAGCCCCAGACGAGATAGCCGTGATACGTGTCGGGATTAAAGCGTTCGCGCACAACCGGGTCCTCAATCAGGAACGGCGTTTTGATCGCCATCCCGATGCCGGGAATCATTAGGCCGTAGGGCGCCGGGCGCAGCAAACTATCGGCGACTTCGTTAAGCGCGTCCTCGGGGGGATCGTTGTAGAACAGATCGAAGCTTGTGTCCGAGTGGATGGCTTTGATCGGGTTGCCGTGCCGGTCGAGCGAGAGCGCCGAGTAAACAATATCACGCTCGATCGCGGGCGGCGCCGGTAAACATAATTTGGTGTAGTAGTTTTGCGCGGCCCTCGTCGCGTCTTCTTTGCGCGCCGACTGGCGATAGAACTTACGCACGTTCTTATCCCATACCTCGAAGATCTTAAGGGCGCGGCCAGCCCTTTGATCGTCACGCAAGCCTAAGCTTTCGTTCGCGAAAAGATCGCGCGCGTTGCGAACCGCGCTCGGAACCAACCCGACGTTCACGCCGAAGGCGTAACGGCCCCCCTCCATCGAGCGGTGGACGCACTCGGTACCGTCGGCCTGTAATTTGAACTCTTCTTGATCGGTACGTGCGCCGTGCCCGCAGTTGCTGTCACGCCAATCCCCGACCGACAATCCGTCTTTGAAGGCGATTAGGTTTTGGAAAACGGGATTATTCGCGAACGGCTCGGCGCGATCAAGCACTAGGTCTAAGTTCGCGCGGAGCGCCTCGCGGTAGGTGCGGCCGCCGCCGGTTTTATTGTTTAGGAAGCTCGCCGCGGTCTCCGTATCAACCTTTTTCAAGTAAGCCATGAACAAATTCGAAAGCATGTAGACCGTGTCGATCATTTTGTAATCGTAAACGGGCGTGCTCACGGCGCCACGGCCGGCATTGATATTTATGCGGGTGGCGATGTCGCCGATCGCTTCTTCGTGCGAGGCATCGCCGTCTTCCGCGAGCCTTTCAAACTTTGCGGTAAGTTCGGCCTCCAAAGTTTTCGCGGAGAGAAAATCCGCCGCGATTTGCTTGGTCTCTTTCGGATCGCGGCCGAAATCGGTTTGGTAGCGCCACGAACCGGCTAAAGATTTACGGTCCAACATCAGGTACATCGCGGCTTGCAAATCTTCGATCGCCAAACGTTCGATGACCTCACGGGTAAAGATATCCGTAGCGCGCGCGGGAGGCTCTTGCCGCTCACTCGTCAACGCATCGACGGTGATTTCGAGCAGACCTTCCTTAGAATTAAAGACGATTTTCCCGTCACCGAGAATTTCAACCGTGCCGTTGTTCAACGTGAGTTGAGCGTAGTAGCGGCCGCCCCCGTCGAGACGCCGCCTTTCGAAAACTATGCTCTGCGGGCCAAGCAACTTGGGCGTGACCAAGGAGTCGTTATATATCACGCCGTCGTGTTCAAAATCGCGGATATCACGCGTGCTCCCGCCCTGAACTAAGTTGAGCGTGAGATGCGTGTTATTGACGCCGATCGTGTAGCGCACGCCGTGCTCTCCCTCCACCGTCTCTAAGCCCTCGGGCCCTTTTATCATCTTAAAGGTGAGGTCCTCAGAAGGAGCGTCGGGCCAGAATGCGATTGAAGAATTCCCGGCCACGAAGGCCGTCACGATGTGCGCGTGCGAACCGGAGTACAAGACGGTGTGAGATTGATTGCTGCCCCGACGGAAGAAATAATTGGCCTCCTTCGTGCCGCGAATAAGGCTGAAATTAAGGTCGGTGCCGCCGTTCAGATAGTAGTTTCGTAATTCAGATTCTTTGGTCGGTATCTCTGATGTTTGAATCATGTTCATGAACAATCTAGTTAGGTTTTTTACAAGCCTCTTGGGCGGCGTAGTACTTCGCGATCTCGTCGTCGTTCGAGCGGAGGTAGTCCATCTCAACGGCGAAATCGTTGCGTTTGAAATTGAACGTAAGCGTGGCGTCCGTCGCGGTGACGTTGATCGTAGCGTCGGCCATTTGGTCGGCCATGAAGGGGGATGCGGCTAATGTTCCATCCGCACCCAGCGTGCCGAGCTTCAACTGCTCAACTTTGCCTAATTGAGGAGTGTAAATGTAAACGGAGCCGTCGGGCTCGATCGCACGGGCGTTCAGGATCACGAGAAACCGGTCTTTTTTGATCTCTTCGCAAAGCGATTCGACTTTGCCGGTCGCACGAAGCTCTTCGGCTTCGTCTTTTTGTAACCAGAGACCTTCGCGCGAACTTGTTTCGGCGAATGCGGTGGCCGAGAAATTAAGGAGGATGAACAATACGGTAAGGACGTGAAATTGCGGGTTCATAGTTTCTTTCTATTCTAGGATTTGTTTTTGTCTAGGCTTCGTTTTTGGACTTGGGAGAGTTCGTCATCATTCTATTTCGCAAATTTGTAGCAGCTGAAGGTCGTGGATCGTACTCCGACCGCCCACAAAATTTGCGAAGCTTTGCCGGTTATCGTTAAGTGAGATCACGAGCCCGGGCGTCGGGCCATGTAATTTCGCTTCAAGCTTATGATAAAGGGCGGAGCAGAGTTCACGGTCGCCCGAAGCCTGCGCCCAGCCCGAGGAATACATAGCCACGTTGGCCGCTAGAAATTTAAAACGGTCCATGCGCAAGTTGATCGTGCAATTGTCCCCTTCGTTACTGACAAAAATGGTGTCATCGTGCGAACCGGCATGGGTTCCACGTATGCCGGCCCCTTCGGTGCGGACTTGATCGGCGATAACGACGTTCACGTCTTTGCTCAACTTGAGTCTTTTGCCGTCGGTGATGCAACGATTCGTCAGCAAAAGGATCGGCAGGTCCGGATCGGTTGCGGGATTGTTTTGCGCAACCGGGATTTGCGCTTGGCCGCCTTCAGTCTTTAACTGCGCCGCAAGCTCATATTCCACCGTGCAGATTTCTTTACGTGAATCCACGTCGCCGACTTCCTTGCCGGTGCCGTCGGTGCGCGTGCTGAAAAACGAGACGGCGAAAGTTTCGTCATCGATCTTCATGACCTTTATGATGTGGCTTTGTTTTTGTACGCCGAGCTGGGCAAGGAAGATTTCCGAATCTTGAGCGTTCCGTTCTTGCAATCCACGCTCGGCTTTAATCTTCCTGAGCGGCGCAATTTTCATATCAGCCGAATTCAACCACGGCGTATTCTGTTTTAATGAGGGGATGATGCCCGTTTCCCTCGTAACGGCGATGGTCTGGGGCGAATGGGTATTCAAACAGATCGGCCCCGTGCTACCCGCGCGCTGATAGGTCCCGGCTTGGATTTCGACGGCGTGGCCGGGTTGGAAATATAAAAGCGCGGGCCATGCCAGCGAAATGATCAAAAGCTTCACGAAGTCTCCACGGAAATCTTCAACGTAATTCGAAGCCGGAAACTAAGGTATCCGCCGCTTATTTACACCTGTAATGATTTTAAGTGCCGACAATCGTCGGCTCCGCGCGCCCGCGCGGCCCGTTTACGGCGCCATCTCCACGCAGATTGGGGCTGACCGCGCACAGATTTCGCAACAGGCCCGGTACGGAGAAATTTATGACTTTGGCTTTACGGATCGGCACGATCGGTTTCCTTATGTTGCCTTTGACCGCCTTTGCGGAACGGCCGCAGGCGCGCCCTTTTGAGATTCGGAAGATCAAGAGCGTTTGCCGCGAATTGCTGGAAGCCTCGGCCCCGGCAAGACCTCCGATGACGAATTGGGAAGAAGAGCTTCTCGAAATGAAAGCCCAAACGCCCAAGAAAAAAGTATCCCTCATCCCCGAACATTCCCTACCCGATGCGCTGGCGTTGCCGGCCATAAGCTCGTTGAGCGCCGAAACCTATGGACTACGTGGTTTTAACCGGGCCGCTTTCGAAGGCTTGCTCGCGACCTTGCGAAGCCCCGAATTATCTTTACGATTCCTGAACCACTTGACCCGCGTCGGCCTCGTGCGTGCCGAGAACAAAGATCCCATCTACGCCAAATTCAAGCTTTTGGCCGAGAATAAAAACCTCAACGTGCTTGAGCCCAGCGCGGATCCCATCGTGCAGTCTTACCTCAAGAAATTTCGTAAAACGGCGTTGGCCGGCAAGATCGATCCCGAGCTCAATCCCGTCTCACCACGGCTTCGCTTGCACATATTGATCACGATGGTCGCGCAATCCTTCGAAAAGCTGGACCCATCGAAAGTTGATTCGATCGAAGTCTTGAAGACGGTATTTATGGAAGTGAACCGCCTTAAGATAGATAAAAAGTTAGACGCCGAAAATTTCGATTTTACGTGGGCCGCGCTTTCGGGCTTCGCGAAGTTCAAGATCGCGGATCTGGCCGTTCCGGAATACGTAACTTTCTTTTCCGGGTTTGTCCCCATATTAGGTCCGCTCAACTCGGCGATCAGTATTTGGAATGCGGTCAACCGCAACGTTTCCAAAGCCAAATTGATCAAGGATCAATTTATCGAAGTGACCAGCGCCCAGCCTTGGCAGCGCATGACGCCGAAGACTTTAGAGATCGTGTACTCCCGCCGTGACATCTATGATCTCAAACCTAAGGCGATAGCTTTGATCAAAAAATACGCGGATCGCCGTTCGGCTCTGTTTTCGCCCGAATTCGCTAACGAATTCGTCGCCGCGTACCCTGAGCTCACTCTGCTCTTTAACCGCGAATCGACGGACAACAAAATCACGAGCCCCTTCGGTGAGTGGCCGGCCGAAGTTCAACAGGTCTTTTACCGAAGCGCTTTCTTGATTGCGCTTTATAAAAACGATTCCAAACCGTTCTCAAAACTTTCTCGCGCTGAATTTGCCGACCTTCGCTACCGCACCTTTTCGAACCTTGGTTTGCTTGATGACGGCGTAATTACCGAGGAAGAGATCGACCTTTTGATGACGTTCTTCGTAACCGACATTCTCGGGCGCGCCAACAGCCCATTAATCGATGCCGTCGAAGAAGATTTCAACGTTTCAAAAATCGTGGGCAATTACGACTTTGAACGACGTAGCGCTTTTTTACTCAAACGTTACACGCTACTTTCTTATTCATTCGCCCGTCAGAAGAACGTGGATCAACAATTGATCCTCTCACTTCTCGACGGCGTGTTCACCTTCAACCTCGAGCATATCTTACGGCTCGATGCTTCCGCCGCTTCGTTCGAGACCTTGAAGCAGTTAGACAAGCGTACGCTTAATTTTTTATTCTACCGCAATCTGCTTTCGTTCGCGGGTCACGGCTCCTCGTCGGAGCTGGGCAGCTACTCACAACGCCTGACCTCCGAACAGCTTCAACTGTGGATGAAGTTGAAAGCCCTGCTGGATAAAGCCGTCGACGGTTCGATGGCCGGCGTGTCGATTTACGATAACTACTTGCAATGGGTCAGCGAATTCTACGGGATGCCTATCGAAACCAAGGATGACCAAGCGGTCCTCAAGCTTTCGGCCATCGCGGGCATGAACCGGATCCAGGCCTCGGCGTTGAGGCGGCGTTTCGATGCTCTTACCGCCACCGACCGCGCCATGCTGACTAAATACTTAACCGGTAAATCGGTTCTTATTTACGGCGGCCGTGAAGTGTTCGAAGCGTGCAGTGAAAACGGCGGTAACTTTAGCGAGCGGATCGACCGGTGGTTAGGCATTTTGACCAAGGTCTACCGCGCCCTCGACTTCAACCCCGCCGTGCGTTCACGGATCGGTACGGGCGACGCGAGCGACGCCAGATTGTTCGTGGAACCCGTCGTGGACCTTATCCAGCGCAACGACGCCGAACAACTCGCCAAGGCTCGCTTCTGGGCCGAGCAGTTTAAATTTGGTTACGTGATCAACGTCAGTATTTAGTGTATAGTCCCGCGCATGAGTAAAGCGTTTGTAAAAGATGATGCCCCCGTTGAAGAGCTTGTCATCCCACGGCGGGATCTAACCGATGGCCAAGAAAATCACATGACCACCGAAGGGTTCGAGGCATTTAAGGCCGAGTACGCCCTTCTCTCGGCCGATAAGCAGGCCGACCCCCTACGTCTACAAGTCGTGAAGGCCGCGCTTGAGTCGGCGCACGTGATCGATCCCGCCCAACAAAAGGGTGACCGCGTGCTCTTCGGCGCGACGGTGACCGTTACCGACGAGAACGGTGATGAGCGTGTTTACCGCATCGTCGGCGTAGACGAGACCGACGCCACGGCGGGAAAGGTAAGTTGGATGTCCCCGATTGGCAAGGCCTTGCTGCAAGCTCGCGTGGGCGACGCCGTCGTTCTCAAAACACCGCAAAAAAGCGAGGAACTCGAAATCGAAAAGATCGAGTTCATCCCGATCCCGGCCGGGCGCACCAAGGCCTGAGCGGTGACCGATAAAGACCGGCCTTCAACTTGGGTTCGTTACCGCGAAAGCCTTTGCCGCGGTTGCCGCGCCGATTGCTGCGCGATGCTTTTGGAAGTCACCATCGACGACCTCGTGCGACTCGGCGTCTGTAGCGAAGACGAAGCGCAAGGCTCGCACAAGAAGTTGTTTAAACGCTTGCGCAAAGAGAAAGTCGCGATGAGCTACCGCGACGGTACCGGATTGTTCATGCTGCAATCGAAGAGCAACGGCGATTGCCAATTTTTAGATTCGAACACCCGCCTGTGCACCGTCTACGACAAACGCCCGGACGTTTGCCGCAAATTTCCTTCCATCGGACCGCGCCCTACCTTCTGCCCAGCTCGAGCTCGCTAGTCAGCCCGCAATTCTTAATGAATTCTTCGTCGTGTGAAATCACGATCACCGGCCCCGGAAACGCGGCGATCGTCTTCTCAAGAAACTCGACGTTCACGAGATCAAGATCATTCGTCGGTTCATCCAAAATAAGTAGTTCGGGCGGTCGCTCACGTGTGGCTTCCTTCGCGATAGCCACACGCAGTCGTTCACCGCCGCTTAGTCCGCTCACCTTACGATAGATCAACTCGTGCGGAAGAAGGAAAGCGGCAAGGCCATTTCTAATTTCCGCATCGCTGAGATCCGAAACATCCCGGATATTATCGAACACGGATTCCTCGGGATTTAACGAACTACAACCCTGATCTAATACAAAAATGCGCAGCGATCCCATTTGTAATTCCCCCTGAACGTCAAAAGGTTGCCCCAGCAGTGCTTTCAGCAGCACCGACTTACCCGCACCATTAGCGCCCTTCAGGCGAAGACGGAGATTGCCGCGCCATTCGAAATTCAGATCTACCGGGTAAAGCCATCCCTTATGGCGAATGTTGAAATCACGCGCACGGGCGATCAATTGCCGCGCGCCGATGCTCTTTCCACCGAAGTTCGCGTACATCGCGAATTCGGTCTTTAGGCTCTTCAACGCTTGTTTGATTTCGGTCACACCGGCGGCAAGCCGTTCGTTCGTAGCTACGTCCATCTTACCTGAGGTGACCTGCGCCGCGCGCTTACGACGCCCTCTTGATAGTTTGGATAAGCCTCCTTTAGCCGCCGCCAGCCTCCCCCTTTTCGATCGCTTCACGTTAGCTTCGCGGGCCTCACTTCTAACCTCCGCGGCCGTTTGACGTTCGGACCTGGCGGAGACCAAAGACTTTTCGAGCCGAACTCGCTCGCGCTCCTTTTCCCTTAGATACGCGGCCCAACCGCCGCCCGACCTTTTTAAGCCGTGCGCTGATAACTCGACGATATCTCCGCAAATACTCAGCAGTTCGCGATCGTGCGAGATGACGAGCGTCGTGCCCCGCCGCGCTTGAATAAATTCAAGGACCGAGCGCCGTGCGGCACGATCGAGATTGTTAGTAGGCTCATCAAGGATCAGGTGCCGCGCCGAAAGCGCACGCGAAAGTCTGACCCTCATCCATTCACCCCCGCTTAAGGTAACGCACGATTGCGTACGATCGATGGAATGCAGCCACGCATGGTGTTTCCCGTAGCCGCTGGCTTCACCGAGATAATCGCCGACGGTGGAAGCCGGTGGAATTTCGCTTTGGGGGAACAAGACGAATCGGCCATCGCTTATGATCTGGCCCGTTGTTTGAGTAAGCTCACCCGTCAGCAATTTTGCGAGCGTGGATTTGCCGCTGCCGTTAGTGCCGACCAAGCCGGTGACACCGTCACCGAGCGTGAGATTTAAATTATCAAACTGGGAACGTCCATCCGGCCATTCGAATGAGACGCCACGTAAAGTGAGCGTAGATTGCATATAAACAAACCTTTGAATCGCGGTAAGCACCGCATGATTTTTAAATAGGAATGAAGAATTAGGTCTGTTTATACGCTCATAGTTTTCTGGGCTGGCCAGAAGTTTAAATCCTACCCACGCTCTCAACTCCTGTCTACCGGGACTTTCACGTTGTCTTAAGTCGGGGCATTCCGGCGGGCCATAAGCCTTGCTCACGCGCTCCCCTACCGGTACCAATAGGAATATGACGGATGCACAATTCGACAAGATTGCGGCCGACGTGTGGCAGAAGCTTCTGCCGATCGTGCCCGCGGAGCTGAAAGCCCATTTTCCTAAAATTCAGTTTGTTATCGAAAACGAACCCTCCGCCGAAGTGTTGCACGAAATCGGCGATTTGCTTGAAGGCGGTGACGCTTCAAGTTTATGCGGATTGCACATCGGCGTGCCGCTTCGTGAGGAGAGCGTGATCTCGCCACAACTCCTACCGACGCGTGTTTACCTTTTTCGCCATGCGATTTTAGATTTGGCCGGATATGACGGCAGCGCCGAGTCACTTCAGGACGTACGCGACGAGATCGCGATCACGCTCTTGCACGAGGTCGGACATTTCTTCGGACTCGAAGAAGATGATCTTGAACGCTTAGGGTTCGACTAATTATCCGGCGCCGGCTTTCGTCAACGCAAACGCCGTCAGAAATCCAAATACGGTGAGTAGGCCAGCGTAGTCATGCGCGGATTCGAACGCTTCGGGAATCATCGTGTCGGCAAGCATCGCCAAAATCGCACCGGCCGCAGTCGCGGTCGTCGCCGCGATGACCGACGGTGGAAGCCCCTCGAACAGCAGATAGCCCGCAAGCGACGCTAAACTTGAAAGCGCCGCGATGCCGAACCACACTCCGAAGATGTACTTGGCGGAACGCCCCGCCTTCTTCATGCCCGCGGCGCTGGAAAGACCTTCGGGTAAGTTAGATAAAAAGATGGCCGTGACGACCACGGAACTCACCGTCCCGCCGCGAAGTAAACTCAATCCGATTACGATGGACTCCGGTATTCCGTCGAGCAAAGCGCCTAAAGCAATAGCCGAGCCGCTGCCCTCCGCGTCTTCTTCGGAAGGCTGCTTTCCGTTTGAACGCTTGCGGTGTTTCGCTCCCCGGCCCGCGAGGAATTGCGCGGCTACGGTATAAACAAGTGCGCCCGCGACAAAACCGAACGCGGTGGAAACGAAGCCCCCCTTGCGGTAGGCCTCGTCCATCAAGTCAAAAGAAAGAGCGGAAATCAAAACGCCACTGCCGTAAGCCATGATGCCCGCGATCAATCGGCGTGGAACATCGAAGAAGTAAGCGATGGCCGCGCCGAGCACGAGCGCACTGCCGCTGAGAAGTCCCCACAAAGATGCGTTTAACCAACCTGGCATGTTCGAGAGGTTACGCTACTCCGTGACGACGCGCACGAGGATTGTTTCTTGCACGCCTTAAACAAAATTGAAACAGCGTGGAGGAATGTCACATGCAAGACGACAGCGACAACAAACCCGGTCACAACACCGGCAACAAACCTTGGTCACGGCGCGAACTGATCGGAGGCTTCAGTGCGGGCTTGGCCGCCAGCGCGCTCGGCGGCTCCGCCTTCGCGGCGGACTCAAAAAATTCCACTAACCCCGCGAAGCCCGAGCCTCTGCAAGATCCCGCAAAGAAATTTCCGAAACCTCCGTTTAAGGGGCAATCACAACCTTGGCCCGGCCTCGCCGGCAAGATGCAACCTCCACCCGATCACGGCGAAAAAAGCTACCGCGGTTCGGGCCGTTTGCTCGGTCGCAAAGCTTTGATCACCGGCGGTGATTCGGGCATGGGCCGCGCGGCCGCAATCGCCTTCGCGCGCGAGGGCGCCGACGTTGCGATCAACTATCTTCCCGAAGAAGAACCCGATGCTAAAGAAGTTTTGGCGCTGATCAAAGCGGAAGGCCGTCAGGGTTTCGGCATTCCCGGAGATTTACGCGGTGAAGATTTTTGCAAGCAGCTCGTTGCGCAGGCGGCTGAGTCCTTAGGTGGATTGGATATCTTGGTGAACAACGCCGCCAGGCAGCGCACTTATGCTTCCATCCTTGATATCTCGACGGAACAATTTGATTGGACGATGAAGACAAACATCTACGCGCCGTTTTGGACGACGAAGGCCGCGCTTCCGCATTTAAGACCTGGATCCGTCATCTTGGTGACGACGTCTGAACAGGCCCACGATCCGTCGGCCGAACTCTTTGATTACGCACAGACAAAAGCGGCTAATTCGAATTTTGTTCGCTCCCTAGCTAAGCAGCTTGCGCCGAAAGGCATAAGGGTTAATGGCATAGCACCCGGCCCGATTTGGACACCGCTCCAAGTTTGCGGCGGCGCTACCCAAGATAAACTCAAGAATTTCGGAGCGAGCACGCCGATGAAAAGACCGGGTCAACCCGTCGAACTTGCGGGCATCTACGTCTTGCTCGCATCGGCCGAATCGAGCTTCACCACCGGCCACATTTACGGGGCGACCGGCGGTGCGGGGCAACCTTGATGATTTAATTTAGTGCTTTAGATCACCGGGCAACCGGCCGCCGTTGGCTTCGAGTTTTTGCATGACTTGTTCATGGAGCCAGATGTTCATGGCGGCCGAGTCCGAAACATCACCCGTGTAATTCAATTCTTTCGCGAGTTGCTGGCGCGACTTCAAGCTGCTGTCCATATCCAGGGTCTTCATAAGATCGACGATTGAATGCCGCCAGTCCAGGCGCATGCCTTTCTTCGCTTCCATCCCGCGCAGGACTTCGTCGATGTCGACGCCGCTGCCGGTTTGCGTACCTTGTTCGGTTTTAGCGTCCTCGGGCAATAACGGCGAAGGGCGACCCATGCTAGGTGCGGCCGACGCGGCACCACCCGTTTGGGCAAACGCACCGGGAATGATTTTTTCGAGGATCGAGTTGAGTATATTCATTGAAAAATTCCTTTGTTGTGACGTTACACTCTGAAAAACACTACGTACGAAAAACGAAGCAAACCCCATGCCCGCATCTACTCAACACTAGCCGACCCCCATTCTTATGAAGGGGCACGATTGAACTTTGAAGCTCAGGCTCAGTGCTCGGGCTCAGGCTCAGTGCTCAATCTCAGTGCTTGGTCTGCAACGCTCAACCTGTCGCCCAGCGGGAAATCAATCCTTCGCCCTCGAGCTGATTCAAACCAATGTATTCTTTGACAATCGCAAATGCCTTCTTCCATCCACGAACGATCCGCGTGTGAGGCCGAAACATCCAAAGTTTCGATCCACCCAAAACATCCCGCAACGCAAGTCCCAACCCACCGGTCAATTCCCGAATAAAAGCGGCCCAAGCCTGCACACGTGATAGTTTGATGACCAAATGCAGATGATTACCGACGTTCGCCGATTTATAAATTCTCACCCCATGCTTTCGCGCGACTCGCACGATCAATTGCTCCACCACCACAAAAGTTTTTGGTAATCGCAATACACTTTTCGTCGCCCGAAGAGTCAAATGAATAGGCAGCTTCGAATCCAACGGACGTCTCCCTTTCGGATTGCCTTTCAACAGAGCACCACCGAAATCATCTCTCGTTTTTTCGAAGCCTTTTCCTGTAAATTCCTGCTGTTTTCGATTCATGAATCCTTCTAACAAACCATCGCTCCGTAGTAAGTTGTATTTATATATTTGGGCGGTGCGTGGTTTTGTTTTTAAATGCCCAATCTTCTTTGCGCAAAGATTAAGCGTTCTGACAGTGGCCTTCCTACGCCGTCCGCGGCGTAGGAAACTTATAAATAAAATTAATTATCTTATTTTTTAGGTCGGACCGGCTGGATGCCGGTTCGAAGAGCCCTCTCAAGGATGGAGGATCTCTGCAGGAGAAGGATGGCCCGTCGGAGACCTTCGCGATGCGTATTTCAAAACCGTCACTCTACGCTTCACCGTCGACTCGAGAGTTTATCTCAATTTGAGACAATACTTTGTCTCAGCGTGTGACGTCTGATCGATTGACGAAAAAGTAAACCTTTAGTGGTGGTAATATTGAATTGGGCCATTGGGGGTTTCAGATGCTTCGGATTGTTTTGTTTTTCGTCGTATTACTATCCGGCACGCAAGTCTTGGCGCAGGAAAAAGTGCGTATCGATATTGCGGGTCTTTCGAACATCACGGCGACACACCCTTGCAACGTGACGACCTGGTTTGGCGAGAGCTTACTCGACAATATTCGCCGGCAATTGGAAGTTTCGCTCGGCACTTACCGCGGAATCGACGTCGTGGAAGCCGAACGCTTACGCAGCTACCGCCCCTCGCGCGACGCGCAGGTCGCGACCGTTTACAAAAATCGCCTAGCCAAGAATTCGCAATTTTCGGTGCGCCCGTCTTTGCAGAAATTCAATCTCTGCCAAGTGACGATGAATAACCGCACCTCGATGAGAGCGGCCATCATCATTCAAGTCAGTATTTTGAACACGTCGAGCGGGCAAACCATCGATACGTTTACCGCGCAGAGTACCGCGGATGACCTGATCAACGGCGAGAAGCTGAACATGAACGGCGTCTCACTCGGATCAGGTCTATTCAAGGATTCGGTTATGGGTAAGGCCATGACGGTCGCGCTAACGAACGCGAGCGACGGTATCGTTCAACGCTTACCCGCTTCGGCATCGGCCGCGCCGGCGCAAGAAGTTGACGTTGAATTGATCAAGTCGAACACGCCTTAATTTTAGATAAGTCTAAGAGCGCGTGACCTGCGCGATCAACTCGAACGAGCGCAGTCGCTTATCCGAATCGTAGGGTTCGGAAGTGATGATGAGTTCGTCGGCCCCGGTATCCTCAATGTACTTTTGCAAGCCCGCGCGCACCGTCAATGGTGAACCCACCACCATCATCCGGGTCATCGATTGAACCGCCGCTTCTTCGTTCGGACTCCAAGACATCGAGTGCACCGGCGGACGCGACGGCCGGGGCTGGCCGCGAATTAAGTTTAAAAATACTTGCTGCACGCTCGTCGCCAAGAAATGAGCTTCTTCATCCGTATCCGCGGCGACGACCGGTACGCCGGCCATCGTCCACGGCTTTTGAAGATGCGAGGAAGGCTCGAAATAACGCCGGTAAATTTCGAAGGCTTCGAGCATCGCCGCCGGGGCGAAGTGCCCGGCGAATGCGTACGGTCGGCCAAGTTGCGCAGCTAAGCGTGCACTGTACGTACTCGAGCCTAAAATCCAAATTGGCACGTCGATGCCTTCGCCAGGAATAGCGCGCAGCTTTTGCCCGGGCTCCGCGGGACGAAAATAAATTTCGAGTTCTTCGATCAAACTGCCGAAATCAAGACCCGCCATCGGATCCCGGCGTAAAGCCTTGGCCGTAGTTTGATCACTCCCCGGCGCGCGGCCCAAACCTAAATCGATACGCCCAGGATAGAGCGTCGCCAAAGTTCCGAACTGCTCGGCGATGACGAGCGGCGGATGGTTTGGGAGCATGATCCCCCCGCTGCCGACGCGAATGGTGTTGGTTTCGCCGGCGATGTGCCCGATCAATACAGAAGTAGCCGCGCTCGCGACGCCTTCGATGTTGTGATGCTCAGCTAGCCAGAATCTTTTGTAGCCCCAGCCTTCGGCGGCCTTAGCTAATTCTTTACTCTTGCGAAATGCATCGCCGACACTTTGCCCTTGCGAATATTTCGCGAGATCAAGAATGGAAAGCGGAGTTTCAGAAAGCTTCTTCACCGCAATAAATTATCACAAAATTGAGCGTGTTGGTATAAGGCTTGCGTACTTAAGGCTTAGAACAAAGATAAAAATTCTTAACGGGAGGCTCTAACGTGGCAACAACTAAAAAGAAAACGACAAAAGCCAAAGCAAAAACAGGTTTGATCTCGAAAATCAAAAGTTTGGTGAAGGGTAAAAAGGCCTCGCCGGGCCGGGCGTATAAGAACGCGTTGAAAACGAAGAAAAGCACTCGTCTTACCATCGCCGACGAAGCCGATCCCGCTCACGCGCCGGGCCACCGCAACTTAAAGATTAAAACCGGTAAGGGCGGCAAAAAGAACCGCGCGCAAGACGAATCCTCGTTGAACAACATGACGGGCAACGCACGCATAGCTAAAACCGAAAGCAATCAACGCCGTCTTATCACGGGCGCGGCACTCGGTAAGACCGGTCGCCGATAATTCGTTGCCCGCGGGCCGGGCCGGTGCTTCAATTATTTACTCAACAATCCAGGGGGGATTTATGAAATTCA
>CANEZP010000027.1 GCA_947444305.1 Pseudobdellovibrionaceae bacterium
AGACCGTATGCCGAAGTCCGGCGGGCCGCTGCCTCCACTACTCAAAGAACAATTGCGCCGGTGGATCGCGGCCGGTGCGCCGCCCGAACCCGGCGCGGTGGCGCCCGAGCCGATGCCGCTTAGCCCGGATTACAGATCCCTCGCGATCCACATCTTTTCGCCCCGCTGCGTGGTTTGTCATAATCCCGAGGGTCAGGCGAAGTTCTTAGATCTTTCGCAACGGAGCTCCATCTTTAATGAGCGTGCGCGACTTTTCAATTTTGACGACCCGGCGCAAAGCTACCTGCTCACCGTTATCCAGGACGAGGCCGAGCCCATGCCGCCGCCATCGAGCAACTTACGGCGCCTTAACGCGAAAGAAATCGAAACGCTGACCGAATGGATCCGTTTAGGCTTGCCCTAGCCAAGCTTTTGCCCGAAACCTATCGGGGTGAGCGCGACATCTTTTTATCAATATACCTATCCCGAACTTAAAAATTTGTGGCTTGGCAATGGCCTGACCGAGGCTAGCGCCAGTATGGTCTACAATTGGTACTACAAGAAGAACCGCACCGGCGTTTGCACCGAACACAACCTGCCGCAAAAAACGAAAACTTTCTTGGCCGAGCAGTTACATTTTGCACTACCGCAAATTCACACCGTGCAAGAGTCCAAAGATCGCACGGTTAAATTTTTATTCGAACTTCGCGACGGCAAAAAAGTTGAGACCGTATTGATTCCCTTTCAAGGGAAATACTCGGTGTGCTTGTCTTCCCAAGTGGGCTGCGCGATGAATTGCTCGTTCTGCCATACGGGCCTCCAGGGTTTCGCCAGGAACCTCAGCGCCGACGAGATCGTAGGTCAATTGTTGGGGGCTAAGACCTGGCTCGCCAATCACCGCGCGGACGACGCGAAGATCTCGAATCTTGTTTACATGGGTCAGGGCGAACCGCTGCACAATTTCGACGCCGTAAAGACCTCGGCCGAAATTTTTATCTCACAACATGGTTTGAGTCTGGCCGACCACAAAGTCACGATCTCAACTTCGGGCTACGCGCCCGGGCTCAAACGTTGGAAGCAGGAAATGCCCGACGTGAATATCGCGCTTTCGTTGCATTCACCATTCAACGAAAAGCGCAGCCAAGTGATTCCCATCAATCGCCGCTATCCGCTCGAAGAGATCCTGCCGCTGGTCGACGCCATTCCGACGGGCAAAAAACGTTTCGTTACTTACGAATATTTATTGCTGAAAGATTTTAACGACGGACCGGAAGACGCGCACGCCACCGGCCGACTTTTGCGCGGCAAGAAAGCTTACATTAATTTGATTCCGTTCAACGCCTTTCCCGGCGCACGCTACCAAGCGCCGGCGGCCGATAAGGTTCAGGCGTTCAAAGCCGTGCTCGACGGCTACGAAATTCCCACGCTCATTCGCACGACAAAGGGAGACGAGATCCTCGCGGCCTGCGGGCAACTCAATTCGCTCGCGCTATAATTAAGGCGACCACCCGCCGTGAAAACCGAGCGGCAAATGACGGCTGAGCCACAACCGCGCGACCGGGCCCGCGCCGATGTCCCGCGCATTGAAAACAGCCAGATGGTTGCGCTTCGCTTGCGAGTCGTAAACATCGACGAGTACGAAACCGTCGTCTTCCTCCGCCCCGCCCGAGCGTGCGGCGAACACGGGTTCACCCGCGAATTGGTGGTCGGGAAATTCGTAAGCGACGGCGCTCCCCGCTTCGTGATCCCATTTGACGAAACCCGATTGCCACGGTGAATCTTTGAATGAACGCCCGATGTACGCAAAACGGTACGGCCGACCCTGTTTTGATTCCGGGATGGTGGGAAATTCGTAATTCGCGTCGGTCAAGAGATCCGCGCGTGCAACCGATCCCGCCGCGAGATCGACGCTGAAACGACGGAAAAACGAAGTCGGCGCGGATGGCTTGATCTCTTGCCCCATCATCGCCGCTTCGAGCGCGGGCGGCGCATCGACGCCGGCGATGATTTCCGTGGCGGCGAGATCCATGTGCAATTTCCCGTGCTCTTCAAACGCGTTAACAAAATGCCAAGCTTGCGCCGCCAAGCCCGCGTCAAACAGCCTGGGTGCCCCGGCACCCGACCGTGGCACGAGCATGATCTGCGCGTTGACCGACCCGTCGGGTTTCAAACCCACCATCATGGGCGCGAGGCCAGCTAACGATTTTAGTATTCCCGCCTTAGAGTAGAAGACCGGGTGCAGAAAAAACACGAGGTGATCGCCGGTAAGCGCCCAGTCATGAAAGTAGGGAGCGCCTTTTCCGTTAAAGACCGGCAATCTTACCGGCGCTGAACGCGAAGCGACCGAATCGTCTTCGTTCAAACAAATCAATCGCGCGACCGTAAAGCGCCCGGGCTTCAGCGAAAGAAAACAAAGGTTTCCCGTCAACGGATCTCGTTTACCGTGAGCCAGGTAGATGGCTTTCGGATTGAGGGGATCAAGATTGAACTCGCCCGTGGTCGAAAGATTGCCGCGATTCAAAGCGATCGGCCGCCGCATCTCGTCCGTGACCCAATATTTCGATCCGCGTCGGTAAGCCGCGACCGAAGCTTGATTAGCCGCGCGCAAAGCCGAATTAAATCGTCCCGGTGCGAGCGTCGTGATCGAGGGCCGTTCGAAGCGACCCGATTCTAATTCGGCCATGTAGTTCGACGTTTTCACGTGACGCGCACGAAAGCGCGGCTGCCAAGGATTCAATTGAAATTCGCGGATCAAGCCACCGGCACTGTCGATCACCGAACGTTTGCGCTGCCCCGAGCGGCTATCGAAGCCGAGCGGACCCATGCGCGTAAATGTCCCGCCGAGTCCTTCGGGCCACTCCCCTTCCAACTCCCAGGCTTCATCCCATTCGTCGAATTGCGAAGTCACGAGGCCGGCGTAACTTTGCGCTTCGTCTAAACCTTTCCAACCGCGCGCATCGAGCGGCAAGTGACCGGCGTCAACGAACGGTTTAGTCAAAAACCAAGCGCAACTTTGCAGCCACTTGGCGTCGGCGTGGGGCTGGTACGCCATGAGGAGCACCGCGAACAATGATGATTTTAACATTCAAGGTAAGTAACAACGGAACGACGGGCTGCCACCCCGTTACTGCACGCGTCGCAAATCGGTCGACACTTGGCCCCGCCCGGTGTCGATATCTAAATGCCCTTGTTGATGAAGCACGGACCACTTGTTGTTTTTTTCCAGCAACTTTTCGAGGCCTTCGACAAATGGTGCATCGAACGCAAAGATCTGAATGTCGCCGGCCCGGTAAACCTCGCCGGTCTTCATCGTCTCAAGCAGCAGCTCGGGATTTTTGTAAGTAAATACCAAAACACGCGACGCGGCCTTACTGCCTTTATGTAACTTTCTTACGGTCGGGTTACCGATTTCGATCCAAAGGTCGATCGAGCCGTGCGTTCCGGGCTTCTGCAGCGCGGGCGCGTCGGGATCCGCTAAACCTCCCGGCGAAAAATCGAGCCCTTCTTCGTAAGCCAAAGCGTAGGCAAGAACCCTCGTGAGCAAATAGGCGTCATTCTCGGAAGGGTGCCGCGCCGTGCGAAAAGATAAGGTCTGATAAAGTCCGCGATCGACGTCGGAAAGCTCGAGCTCAAATTTAAATAACATTCGCGGATCGTAGCATAGGTAATACGAGAGATAAAAACTTCGATTTGGACATCAACGATTTATCTACATACGGTGAGTGTTCTTTCTGGGGAGGGGGAACGATGTCGAACGTATTTCGATCTGCGCTACTGATTTTGGTACTAGGGGTGGTTCAAGGGGTATCGGCGAAGGAGACACCGGCGGGGGCCGATTGCACTGCGCTACTTTCAAACCGGGCTTCACCGGTCGATTTCGAGCTAAGCGATCTCGAAGGCTCTTTTCTCGGACTGGTTCAAATGGCACAAACCGGCAGCGCTCCGGAACGCAGCGAATATTTCGTGCGCGACCTTCTGAACTCTAAAGCCGATGTTTTAAACCAAGTGACCGATGTCTTACCGAAGGTGGCGATGGGCATGCCCGAAGGCGCCGCCCGAACCCGGGCGCTAGGAACGCTTTACCGAATGGTCGAAACTTTGGGGATCGCGCCGGCGACGTGGGGCTTGAAGCTCGATAATCAAACAAATCTAGTTTCTATAGCCGTTCCCGCTCGTAACACTTCGAAAATTAAGCCGGTCAAAGAACCCGAAGTGCCGAATAATCCGATCGGCTTCGTCACGCCCGTCAACGCCGGCCAGACCGACGTGCCCGAGGGGTTCCATCGCACAATCGGCTTCGGCGCGCACAGACTCGTGGCCCATGATCAACCGCTCAGAAAGACCGGTCAGATCACCTACGCGGTTCATCCCAAGCACAAAACGATCTTGATGGTCTCCGATAACGAGACGAAAGAGATCTACGCGGTCGACATGCGCATAATGACCGCACCGGGCGCACTGACCGAGAACAATCGCTTAAGTTTGGACTTCAATCCTGACGTCGGCGAGTGGATCATCAACGTCGAAAATTTGGCCAACCCAACGGGTAAGATCGGCTTCTTGAACTAAACCTCAGGCTAACGTTCCCGCGGCGAGAACATCGCACGCGGGACGCAGACACCACGTTGTTCTAATCGCTCGGCGAACGAAGGGATCACGCCCGTCGCGCGAGTCTCGCCGATGACTTTTCGGTTTTTATCAAAATCGATTTCGTTGAAAACAAAAATATCTTGCGTGCAAATGGTATTGCCCTGCGTACCCCAGAGCTCGGTGACCTGGGTGAAGCGAACCGTCCCGTCGGAAGCGCGCTTCACTTGCACGACAAAATCGAAAGCCCGCGCGGCGGCCTGCGGCTGCGAACCGGCGATATCCTCGATCGCGAAGCGAGCGCTTGATCCGGCCACTCCCATAATGAGTTGCGTATCGTGACGGACGGCCTGGCTCAGACAATAGGTAAGATCTGTTTCGAGCGCATCGGGAATCACGACGATCCCCGCCTCGAGATTCCACATCGTCTGACTTAATTCCTTAAAGCTCACCGCGTGATTGCCTTCGATGTTGGCCGGGCGCGGATATAATTTCACCGTGTCGGGCCGGCTCACCTTCACGCGCGGTTGCGACTCTAAAAGCGCGATGCGCCGGTCCGGATCGGTGAAAGCCAGCAAAAATGAGATGATGTCTTCGCGTGAAACCCCGGCACCGGTGGACACGAGCACGCGCGCGCCATTAGCCACGATGAGTTTCAAAAATTCAATGAGCTGTTCATTGTCGCTATCGACGACCAATGATCTACCGGAGTTGGACGCCCCTACCCTACGAATTTTCACGAAACGCTCAAGCACCAGCGGCTCAAGAACGGCATCGATGTAATGGTCATTGCCCACGGCCGCGGACAAAACGGGCATGCGCTCGTCTAAGCGATGCCCGTGCTCGGCCAATAGCTCCGATAGAGCCGCGCTCATTTCCGCGCGGGACGTGAATTCAAAATCGTGAGCCTTTTTGACGCCCGCGCGTGTAACGAAAACTTCTTCCCTGCCGTTGAACACGATTTCGGAAACGGACTCGTCTGCTAATAATTCGGCGAAAGATTCCGTGGTGGGCCGGTTCGGCGGCGTGATTTCGACCTCGGCGTCAGCTTCGGCTTCTTGAATCGTCACCGCCTTCGGCGGCGGGGCTTCCATCCGAGGGACAGGAACCCGCAGTGCCAGCAGAACGAGTGATTGCAAACCGGCCGCGGCCACGAGCAAAACTAGCACCGTGGCGAGGACAACCCCGATCATTGGATTGAGATAAACCGAAAAAATAGCCAGCAGAAAGAATGTGCGGAAATACCAAAAGAGCTCCGTTTTATTCTGCGATTGTCTGACTTCATTTTCTCTCGCGATATCAATCAACATCTGCGAAATCGAAGCCCCCGTCTCATGAGACGCATTCACGACCGCACCGAAATCCGAAGCGCCGGCTCCGCCGATACGCCGCGCGAAATTATTGATCGCTTCTTCACGGCTGAGACCAAGCCACACTTCGTTGAGCATCACTTGGATTTCGAAAGCTAACGGGCGATTCAGGTGTTTTACGCAAAGATCGAGGGCGTTGTGAAGATCTAAGCCGACCATAAACATTTGCGCGAGAACACGCATAAATCTCGAGAAGTCGCGCCGGCAACGGTAGATATGCACCCGGCGCATGATCAAGGTTTGAATATTCGCTCGCTCTAGGAGATTTTCCGTAAATTTCAGCATGACTTATTGTACCGGGGGCGCTCTGGTTGGCGGCTGACAAATCCGACCGGTTTTTTGCGCATGGTTGGTTGACCCTTTTGTACGCTATGCGCTATTTTCCGCCGGAACATTAATCCCCCCATTGCCCCGGAGTCTCTAAAATGGCCAATACCATGAAAATCAAAGCCGCCGTCGCCTGGAAACCCAAGGCCCCCTTAACGATCGAAGAGATTGATCTCGAACTGCCTAAAAAAGGCGAAGTGCTCGTTAAAATTCTCGCGACCGGCGTTTGCCATACCGATTTGTACACCCTTTCCGGCGAAGATTCCGAGGGCTTGTTCCCCGTCGTCCTCGGCCACGAAGGCGGCGGTGTCGTTGAGTCCGTCGGTGAAGGCGTCACGACGTTGAAAAAAGGCGATCACGTTATCCCGCTCTACACTCCTGAATGCCGCGAATGCGAATTCTGCACTTCCGGTAAAACCAACCTTTGCGTTCGCATCCGCGCAACTCAAGGTAAAGGTCTGATGCCCGACGGCACTTCGCGCCTGAGCAAAGACGGCAAGATGATCCACCACTACATGGGCTGCTCGACCTTTGCGGAATACGCGGTCGTTCCCGAAATTGCTTTGGCGAAAGTAAATCCCAAAGCGCCGCTCGACAAAGTGTGCTTGCTCGGATGCGGCGTCACCACCGGCATCGGCGCCGTTTTGAATACCGCAAAAGTTGAAAAAGGTTCGAGCGTCGCGGTCTTCGGCCTCGGCGGCATCGGTCTTTCGGTTATTCAAGGTGCCCGCATGGCGGGAGCGAAGCGCATCATCGCGATCGATATCAACGACGACAAAAAGCCGATGGCCGAAAAGTTCGGCGCGACCGATTTCGTTAACCCCAAAAAATTCGACAAACCTATTCAACAAGTCATCGTCGAGATGACCGGCTGGGGCGTCGACTACGCATTCGAGTGCGTCGGTAACGTCAACCTGATGCGCGCGGCTCTCGAGTGCGCGCACCGCGGTTGGGGTGAAGCCATCGTCATCGGCGTCGCCGGCGCGGGCCAAGAGATCTCGACCCGCCCGTTCCAGTTGGTTACGGGCCGCGTTTGGAAAGGCTCGGCTTTCGGCGGCGTTAAAGGCCGCACAGAATTGCCCGGCTACGTTGAAAAATACATGAGCGGCGACATCAACATCGACGACATGGTCACCTTCAAGATGCCGCTCGAAGATATCAATAAGGCTTTCGACGTTATGATCGAAGGCAAAAGCATCCGCACCGTCATCGAAATGTAGGAAGGTTTTTATGCAAAATTTGAAATCCCACAAAAGCTTCGAAGGTCTCACCCAATTTTGGGAACACGAATCGAAGTCGACGAAAACCAAAATGAAGTTTTCGACGTTTATCCCGCAGGGTGAAGTAAAGGGTTGCTTGATCTGGCTTTCGGGTCTGACCTGCACCGACGAGAACTTCATCACTAAGGCCGGCGCGCAAAAACGCTTGAGTGAAAAAGGCCTGATGGTCATCTGTCCCGACACTTCGCCGCGCGGCTTGAATCTGCCGGCCGAACACGAGGCCGACGACTTCGGATCGGGCGCGGGCTTTTACCTCAACGCAACGACCGAAGGTTACAAAGATCACTACCGCATGTTCGACTACGTAACCGAAGAACTCTACGCTTTGATTCAAAAAGAGTTCAAAATCGCGGCGAACAAAATTTCGATCTCGGGTCACTCGATGGGCGGCCACGGGGCCTTGGTTTTGGGACTCACGCAGCCCGAAAAGTTCCGCTCGGTATCGGCTTTCTCGCCGATCGTGCATCCGACTCAAGCACCGTGGGGCCAAAAAGCTTTCACGGGTTACTTAGGTTCCGACGCCGCCGCTTGGAAAAAGTACGACGCGGTCGAGTTATTGCTTGCGGGCAAACGCCATCCGAACGCATTGTTGGTTGATCAAGGTTTGAAAGATCCCTTCTTCGAAAAGCAATTGATGACCGGCCACCTTACCGAAGCTTGTCAGCAAGTCGGACAAAAGGCGCAGGTCCATCTGCGTGAAGGTTATGATCATAGCTACTACTTCATCTCAACGTTCATTGATGCGCACATCGATTTCCATGCGCAGGCTCTAAACGCTTAATTAGTACAGACCCGCCACGAATTTGCGCTTGTCTCAGGCGCAAGTTTCGTGGAGATTTATTGAATGTCATTGCTTTCGGCATTACGCGAACGAACTAGGATTTTGCACGTTGAGGTCGAGGAAGCCATGGATATCATGGATCCTGAATTGACCCTGGACATCTACCGGCAAACGCTTCTCACCTTTCACCGCTTTTACAGCGAGCTACAGACTAGGCTCGACGCGCATCCTTCTCATTATCCTGAATATAATTTTTCGGTAAAGCCACAGCTCTCGCGACTGGAGGCCGATCTTAAATTTCTCGGTGTAACGGCGCAGAAACCGACCGGGCCCGTGTCTTTTCCGATGCCGGAAATTGCAGACGATAGTCTGCGCATGGGGATTTTCTACGTAATCGAAGGCTCAGCCTTGGGCGGTCAGCTAATCACCCGTCATATCAAACAAAAACTTGAAATCACGCCGGAATCCGGCGGTTCGTTCTTTCACGGATCCGGGGATCAGACGGCGCAAAACTGGAAAAGATTTTTGACCCAACTTTCGGCATTTGATTCTAAAATCGAGCAGCACAAGGGAGTGCTCACCGGCGCAGAAGCTACGTTCAGCGGCTTGCTCGATCTCATGCGTGCGGGACAATCCGTGCACAAAGGCACGACCAGCGACGAAACACGGTTGCGCCACTAAAACTCCTTAAGTACTGTGAACCAGCTAATCTTTGAGAGGGGCGAATTGGAGCAAGTCAGCCGGTTCTGGGTGGTCGGTATTGGGTCGTCGGCGGGGGGCTTAGAAGCCCTCACTCAATTTGTTTCTGCCCTACCTCCATTAAGTAATGCTTGCTACGTGGTCGCGCAACATCTCGCACCGCACGCGAAGAGCATGATGGTTGAACTCATCGCGCGACACTCCGCGATTCCGGTCAACGTTGTTTCCGACGGCCAAGTTCTCGAACCCAACTGCTTGTTCATCGTACCGCCTAACCACGACGTCGATATCGACGGCGATCGTCTCGTACTCACCAGGGCCGGCGACGAGACGCGACCAAAGCCTTCGGTCGATCGCTTCTTCCATTCCTTAGCCGCGCAGTACGGCAAAAACGCGATCGGCGTGATTCTCTCAGGGACGGGTTCCGACGGCGCGGAAGGCATTCGCGCCATTAAAGCGGCGGGCGGCCTCACCATGGCGCAGGAAGAAACAACCGCGAAATACTCCGGCATGCCTAACTCGGCGATGGAGACCGGCCAGGTCGATATCGTGCTCAACCCCTCCGAGCTCGCAAAAAAAATCTGCGAGATGGTAGAGTCCGAATCGGTATTGGTCGCGAAAGAACCCGACGAGGCCAATCCAAGTTTTGAAAACGTCCTCACGCTGATTCGTAAAGAGTTAGGCAGTGATTTCACGCAATACAAAATCCCGACCATCAAACGCCGGTTGGCGAAACGTTTGGTCGCCATCGGCGCCGATGATATTGCCGAATATTATAAGATCTTACAAAATGACCCGCGCGAGATCCGCAAATTGGCGCAAGAGTTTTTGGTCAGCGTCACTTCGTTTTTCCGCGATTCCGAATCTTTCGCGGCGCTCGGCAAAACGGTCGGCGAACTTATCGAAAAGAAAAACGAGAACGACGAGCTTCGTTTTTGGTCGGCCGGTTGTGCCACCGGTGAGGAAGCTTATTCTCTCGCCATGCTCATCTGCTCGCGACTCGAGCGTCAGGGTAAAACATTAGCGTTCCGCGTTTTCGCGACCGACCTCGATACCGAGGCGATCACCAAAGCGCGGGTCGGAATTTACAACCAGCGCGATATCGCCGAGATGCCGGCCGAATTTTTGGACAAATACTTTGAACGGCGCGGCGATTACTTCGAAGTCAAAAAATCGTTGCGTGATTCGGTCGTCTTCGCCCGCCAGGACTTGATCCAGAGCCCGCCGTTCGTAAAGCTCGATCTCATCTGCTGCCGTAACGTCATCATTTACTTCGAACCCAAACTTCAGCAAAAAATCTTCGAAATTTTTAGTTACGCGCTTAAACCCGGCGGTCTGTTGTTCCTCGGCAAATCGGAAGCGATTACGGGCGCCATCGAAATCTTTGAGCCCGTCGACAAGAAGCATAAGTTGTTCGTTAAGAAAGCCTCGGCTCCGAAAACCTTACCGAGCGTCGCGCGCGGAACGATCAATCCCGTTGATATGGTCGCGGTTCGCAAGAAAATAAGCGTGCGCCCCAGCCCGGTGCAACTGGCGCAAACCCAGATGCTTGAGCGTTACGGCATCGCCGGCGCGATCGTCGACACCGAAGGCACGATCCAGACGACGATCGGGAACGTGTCGCAATTCTTGAAAGTGCCTTCGGGCCTCGATGCGTTCCGCTTGCAAAATCTTTTACCGAAATCTTCCTCGGTCGAATTCCAACTGCTCCTGCGCAAGGCCGCGAAAAGCGACGAAGTCCAGCTTAGCCGGGCGTTTCGCTTATCCGAAAATGCGGGTAAACCCGAGCTTTTCCAAATTCAGATCAGCCGGCTAAAAGATCTCGACGAAAACAATACGCACACCGCCCCGCTTCTGCTCGTCACCTTCGATCAGATCGCTTCGACCGACCGGATCGCGCCCGAGATCGCGCATAGTGACGGCGACCTCGCACTACGCGCCGCCGAACTTGAACAGGAGCTTGCCGCGACCAAAGAACATTTACAGACGGTCATCGAAGAGCTGGGCGTAACGAACGAAGAACTGCAATCGACCAACGAAGAGTTGTCCTCCACGAACGAAGAACTGCAATCAACCAACGAAGAGCTTGAAACGACGAACGAAGAGTTTCAAAGCACCAACGAAGAATTGACGACCCTCAACGAAGAGATGAACGTTAAGTCTTACGAACTTCGGTTGGTGAACACCGACCTAGAAAACATCCAGGTGAGCATCGGGGTTCCCATGCTCGTGGTCGACGAACAACAGCGATTGCAGCGCTTCAACCCGTCGGCGACCGAACTCTTTGACGTAAGTCATCACGACACCGGCCGTGCGCTATCGCGTTTATCCTGCCGCTGCGAGATCGATGAGTTTGCCGCGAAGGTTCAATCCGTAATCGATACGGGGCAAATCAACGAGTCCACCGTCGAGGCTTACCGAAGCGTTTACCAAATGCGGATCACTCCCCGCCGGTCCGAGGATAAAAAAATCGTCGGCGCCGTGATTGTCTTCTTCAACAATACCGACTTGATCAAAGCCGAACAAAGCTTACGTAAAAGCGAAACCCGCATTCGCGGAATGATTAACGGCACCTCGTCGCTTATCTTTTTGAAAGACATGAACGGTCTTTATCTTTCGGCGAACCAAGCCTTCTTCGATCACTTCGCGCTTAAAGAGAATCAAGTCGTCGGTAAATCGGACCGCGAAATCTTCGGTGAAGAGTTTGCCGGGCGCATGCGCAATGGTGATCTCGAAGCGATCCTCAAACGCAAACGCGTCGAAAAGCAGGAACAGTTTTCGTTCGGTGGATCAACATCGACCTTCTTGGTTAGCCGCTTTCCGTTGACCGAAGACGGCGACTCAAATCCTTACGCCGTCGGCACGGTCGCGATCGACATTTCGAAAGAGATGGCGGCGCAAGACGCGCTTAAGAAAAGTGAGTCGCTCTACCGCGGCGTGGTCGAAGACCAATCCGTTTTCGTCGTGCGCTACGACACCGCTAATAAAATTACCTTCGTGAACACGGCTTTCTTACGTTACTTCGGCGGCGCCGCGGCCGATTACATCGGTCACCCACTCGGCACCATTATCGATCCCGTGGACCGCAGCTACGTGAACGACGAACTCCGCCGCATCAGCACGACGAACCCGATCTTGCAGTTTGAACACCGGTGTTCGCGCTTCGGTTCCGGCGCCCGCTGGATTCGCTGGATCAACAAGGCGATCTTCGGGCTCGAGGATAACATCCACGAAATCCAAGCCGTGGGCTTCGACGTGACCGAGTACCGCCAGCAAACCGACCAGATGGTCCAGCGCGAGATGTTGTTCAGCAACATCTTCACGTACACGACGGATTTCTTAACCGTCTTTAAAGTCTCGGCCGGCGGCGAACTCTTGCTTGAATCGTTTAACCGCAGCGTCGAGGACGGCGGCGGCTACACCTACGCACAATTTTTAGGCCGCAACGTGCGTGACCTGGTGACTTCCCAACACCGCAACGAAATCCTCGCCAAGTACAAAGCTTGCGTCACCGACAAGGAGCCGCAAACCTTCGATGAGGAATTGTCGCTTCAGGGCGGCATCAAGTACCTAACCACGACGGTCATCCCGGTGGTGAACAACGCCGGCACGGTCGAGCGTGTCGTGGCACTTAGCCGCGATATCTCGAAATACAAAATCGCCGAGGCGGAACTTAACGCCGCGAAGGCCGCCGCCGAAATTGCTAACGAAACGAAGAGCGATTTCCTCGCCTCGATGAGCCATGAATTGCGCAGCCCGCTTAACGTCGTCATCGGCATGTCGGAGCTTTTGCAGGGTTCGGATCTTACGACCGAAGAGCGAGATCAGGTTCGAAGCATCCAACGCTCGGGCAAAGTTTTGCTCACGCTGATCGAAGATATTTTGGACATCTCGAAGATCGAAGCCGGCAAAACCAAACTCGAATTCAGCAATTTCTCGCTGCGTGATCTTCTAAAAGAAATCACCGAGACGTTCAAACCTCAGGCCGAGGCAAAGAACGTGAAGTTCGTCGTCGATCTGCCCGACGATCATTTAGATAATTTCATCGGCGACGTAAACCGCGTACGGCAAATCCTCGTCAATCTGCTCGGCAACGCGGTCAAGTTCACCGAAAAAGGTAAAGTCGAACTTACGATTTCAAGCGTTGGCCACCGCACGACGGGCCGCCGCCTCGTGCGCTTCGACGTAAAGGATTCCGGCATCGGTATTCCCGAAGAGCACCACAGCCGCATATTTAAAAAATTCTCTCAGGTCGACACCGGACTCGGCCGGCGCTACGGAGGCACCGGGCTCGGCCTCGTGATCAGCCAGCGTTTGACCACGCTTATGAACGGCCAAATTGGTTTCCAAAGTGAATGGAACAAGGGCAGCACGTTCTGGTTTGAATTGCCGTTAAGCATCGCTAAGAAAACACGCTCGGCGCAAGTTCAGCAAAAAGCGGTAAACGAACCTCCCCCTAAGACCGGGCCGCTTAAGGCGCGTATTCTCGCCGTCGACGATAGTCCCGACAGCCGCATGTACCTTGAAATGCTGCTGGCGCGGTTAGGCCATGACTTCGTCGTCGTCGATAGTGGTGAGGCCGCTTTAACCGCCGCGCAAAACAACACGTTTGATATTGTGCTCATGGATGTTCAAATGCCCGGCATGGACGGTTACGAAACGACGGCCCGCTTGCGTAAGATTAGTCATCCCAACAACTCGCTGCCCATCATTGCGCTGACGGCAAACGCGATGGTCGGCGATTCCGAGAAGTGTTTCGATTCGGGCATGAACGATTACATTACGAAACCGATCAACGTTGATCTGTTGCGAAACGCGATTAGGAAATGGGCCGCGGTCTCGGCGCGACGGGATACCGGCTCAAATCCGGAAAGTCCGCATGCCTTCTCCGAGTGATTCTTTAAATCTTACGAGCTGCGATAAAGAACAAGTTCATCTCATCGGCGGGATTCAAACCCACGGCTTCTTTCTTGCCTTCCGGCTGCGCGACAAAACGATTTATCACGCGAGCGCAAATCTTGAATCCTTGCTCCGTAAATCCGCCGGCCAACTAATCGGCACCCGCCTGGACGAAGCTTTACCGCCCGCCCTATCGAAGGCGATTTTGGCCGTTGCCGCCGAGTTAAAGGGCGACGACTTTGAGACCTTCACCGTCCGTGACCTGCACGCCGACGTTCCGCTCGCCGAAGTTCGGCTTTACGATTGGGATGGCTTGATCGCGGCGGAAATCGAACCGCTAGCCGAGGTATTGGCCACGGATCTCGCGAAATCCTCTCACACGGCGAAGTATCACCAAGCCTTCGTCGAAGATTTACAAAAGTGTTCAAGCGTGCCCGCCGCCGCAAAGCTCCTCTGCCGGTCGGTGCGAAATCTTATCGGCTTCGACCGCGTGATGATGTATCGCTACCTGCCGAGCTGGGACGGCGAAGTGATCGCCGAAGATAAATCGGCCGAGGCTCACACCTTCTTGCATCACCGTTTTCCCGCGACCGACATTCCGCTACCCGCGCGCGAACTTTATCTGAAAAATCGTACGCGCATGATTTCGGATTCAGGCACGGGCGCCGCCGCGATTATTCCTAATATACATTATCTGACCCGGAAGCCGCTCGACCTTTCACGCTCGAAGCTCCGTGCGGTTTCACCGGTTCATCTTGAGTATCTCAAGAACATGGGCGTTACGGCTTCATTCTCGGTGGCGGTCATCGTCGACGGTAGCTTATGGGGTCTGATCGCTTGCCACAAAAAAGACGCGGCGATTATTCCGCATGACTTTCGCCGGGCGTGCGACACGCTCGCCTCCGTTTTCGCGATGGTGGCGAATATGCTTGAAGACCTCACCGCGAAATCGCAGCGCATCGCTTTCGAAGAAAAAATCCGCGCGCTTTTTCAAAAGGTGCGGATCAGCGCCGAACCGCTCAAGCATCTTTTCGAAAGTCACCGGCAGCTCGAGGAGCTTTTCACGGCGACGGGTATCGCGATGGCCACGAACCGTAAAGTGGAGATTGCGGGCCTCACGCCCACGCAAGAACAAACCACGGCGCTCGCGACGTGGCTGCGCCGCCGTTTCAAAGAAGAGGACACCTCCGTTCTTGCTTTCGACAATCTCTCGGAAGCCGACGCCCGGTGGACGGGTATCTCTGAACTAGTCTGCGGCGCCATCGCCATCTTCTCACCCGAAAATGACGAAGCCGTTTTCTTGATTTTCCGGCCGGGTCTACTTCGGACCGTCACCTGGGGCGGCGATCCCCGTAAGACGATGGAGAAACGCAAGTATCAGGGGCAGATCAATCCGCGCGTTTCTTTTGAAAGTTGGACCGAGACCGTAAGTTTAAATTCGGCTCGCTGGGAACCGTTTGAGTTGAAGGGCGCTGAGTTTCTAAGGGACTTTGTCTTCGATTGCTTGATCCGCAAAGAACGATTGATCCAAGAGCTCGGCGCAAAATTAAATTTCGACCGATAGTGGCCCCGCCTTTGCTTAAATATCTTTTTTCGAACATCAACATCTCGTTCATGACTAAGGAGAGACGGTGACTAAAAAAGATAAAAATCCTAAGGGCGGTCTTACGGCCGAGGGTCGCAGATCCTACAACCGCAAAGAAGGCAGCCACCTCAAAGCGGGAGTGACCGGCGCCGCCGACACGCCCGAGAAAATGAAGCGCAAGGGCTCTTTCCTGCGCCGGCATTTCGCCAACCCACGCGGCCCGATGGTCGGCGATAACGGCAAGCCGACTCGCCTAGCCTTATCCGCTCACGCCTGGGGCGAACCCGTCCCCAAAACCGCAGCCGCCGCCCGCAAACTAGCAAAAAAGGGCGAGACCTTACTCAAAAAATACCACGCCGCAAAAGACAAGAAAGCCACCAATGGTGGAAAGCCCACAAAAGCCAGCAAAGCAAAGAAGAAGACCGCAAAGAAGAAAACGACCAAGAAGACCGCAAAAAAGAAGTCTTGAAATTCCAAACCAAGCGGCGATTAAACGGCCAACGGCCGGACCGATTCACAGGTTCCGGCCTTCAATGATGCGGCCTAAATATTCCAGCCAAAGAGATTAATTTTTCGCTCACCAGCAGGCCTTTCTCCACCGGAAAATATCTCGCCACTCGCATCACCTATCACCTATCACCTATCACCTATCACCTATCACCTATCACCTATCACCTATCACCTATCACCTATCACCTATCACCTATCACCGAAAATCAATCGCAGATCTTTTAGCGATTTTATATCTTTTCGCGAAATAAATCCTTCGGCTTCCCATTGGTTCAATTCGATATAATCCAGCACAATCTGAAAAGCTTTCTTCCACCCACGAACAATTCGAGTATGCGGCCGGTATTGCCACAACGAAGCTCCAGCCGTAATCGCCCGCATCGCAAACCCAATCCGCCCCGCAAGCTCACGAATAAACGCCGCCCAACCCATGACGCGCGGAAGCTTAATCGCGAGATGCAGATGATTCCCCACGTTCGCTAGCTTATATATTTTCACCCCATGTTTTCGAGCGACCGAATAAATAATCTTGTTCACGACCGCGTACGTCTTCGGCAATCTCAAA
>CANEZP010000028.1 GCA_947444305.1 Pseudobdellovibrionaceae bacterium
GTAATGATGAACGAGATCATGCGCGCCTCCGTGACGATTCTCTATCACGGTCTTCATTGCGCTTGGTAAACAATCCTTTTTAATTGATAATTGGCGGAACTGTTTAATCGGACCGAATGGTCCATGGGGGGAATACAATGAAATATCTAATCGCATCGCTCGTTGTCTTTTGTGCAAGCACCACCGCGTTCGCGGCCGAAACGAACGCCGTTTCGTGCGAGCGAAAAGCGAAGGAACTTTACCGGGCGCTTGATAAAGCGGGAGACCTTATGGGCACACCGCAAGAGTATTGGACGAGCGCCGACATCGATTACATTTTCGATGTTTTAGAGAAATACAGAAATAAAAATGTGCCCGCCGTAGCGAAGTAGGGATCCGCGGCCGCGCCTAATTCGCGTCGACCGGCCCCTTTTCTTGCGCGCTCAACAGATCGGGCGCGTTGAAGCGAGCGGGCGGCCGAACACCGATGTAGGCGTGGCTCCAACCTTGATTCGGATTGCTCTCGGCGTGGTCACCTTCGTTGTGGCCGAATGCCGTGTAAGCCATCGTGCCGCGCTCTCCGCGCCACGTCCATAACTCTGATGTTCGGTAGCGCTGCGTGCGCGCGATCATTTCCCACATGCGGGTTTCGGCTAATTCCAGTTTGTCCCTGGTAAAATTCGAAAGATCTCGCCGCTCGATTTGCTTGCGAAGGGCCGTCGCCATCATGGCCTGCTGCCACGACCAAACCACCGTGCCGTGGTAGTGCTTCGGCGTAAAGAAGTTCTGCATCTTCCGTTTGGTGAAAGCGGGATTCGCGACCAACATCCCGATGTCCGTTTGCAATCCGTACGGAAACGGCGTCATCAGTTTTTCCGCAACTTCTAACAAGATTTCTTCGCGCGGTTCGTTGAAGAGCAATAAGAAGCCCTCGTCCGAATGCATGACGGGAATGACCCGACCCTTCTCATCCAGTGAAACCCCGTTGAAGGCAACCGGGTGCGAAGGCGCCGCCGGCAAGCGTAGGTTTTGGTCTCGCATGTATTGCTCAGCTTGAGCGACCCCGGCCGCGGCCGGCACTTCCACGCGGAAGAAGCGAGGGGCTTGCAGCTCCCAAGTAGCGGCGCTACGCAGAAGCTCTTGGCTGCGCGCATCGTCTACGCCGAAGTTGGTATTTGTTCTCAAAAATCCCGACGCGCGCAAGGCCGCGGGGACGAGCGCGACGTTCACATCGTAAAAATACCGGCCGAAGCCCGCGCCCATCTGACTGTCGCGCCAGTTTCCGTCGTACTGCCCGTTCGGCAACGCGATGAGATTGCGCCAGATCGGCCGGCGGGAAAACGCCTCCGTTTTCCTTTCGACCAAATCGAGATTGGCGAGGATCGCTTCGCGGTAAGTCCGGCCCGAGTCGGTTTTGTGAGCGAGGAAAGCTTTGATCCTGCCCGAATCCGCCGTTTCTACGTAACGCCATAGAATGATCGGAAATAAAAAGTCGTCGTCGATCATTTTATAATCGTAGCGTGCACCGCTCGCGAAGCCTTCGCCTTTGACGTGGCTTTTCCACGAAGCGTAATCACCGACCTCTTCTTCGTGCGCGACGTCGCCGTCTTCGCGCAAGCGGTTCACAACCGCGCCGAGCATGGATTCAATCGCGTCGGGCTTAAGTGAGGTCATCAAGAAGCGGAGCGTGAGTAAAGTATCGCGCCCAAAATAGGTCAGGTAAGTCCACGAGCCTGCCAAAAATTTTTCTTTATATAACAGAAACGAGAGCATCTGAATTTCGCGATCGGGCGTGGCGTTGATGGCCGCCTTCGTCAGCATCATATCCGCGGGGATCGGCGTCAGAGGTTTTTCGGTTGAGATCGCGGTGACCGAAAAGTGTAAAGGAACACCCGGTTGCACGGTAGTAAACGACAGTTGCCCCGCCGACGTACGCGTGACGATTCCGTTTTTAACCGTCATTAACATCCTGAAATAAGTTCTTCCATCTAAACTGGGTCTATTTAATTTCAAAGTGTCGGGCGAAGTGATTTCCGCGGTCTCTTGAATCTCGACCGGCTTTGTCTTATCCACGTCCCACTCGCGAATAAAGCGCAAGCCGCCCAAAACCGCTTGGTTAATCACCAGCTCATCCCGGCTCGCACGAACTTCGAAAGTGACCGCTTGCACCGAGCCGAGGCCGCGACTCGTCTCGGGCGTGCGCACCCAATCGAAATTATTTTCACCCTTTGGGGAATCCAACCAAACGGCCACGCCCGAATTTCCGGCGGGGAACGCCACCAAAAGTCGCGATTGTTTTCCTGACACGACATTGACGTGCGCGGCGACCAAATTTTTGCGATAAAGAATGTGCGAGGATTTTGCTTCATCGATTCGGATGTTCACGTCGGAACTGGGTAATGGTTTTTCCCAAAGTAGATGGGGCAAACACAACGTCAACAGAACCGCCAGCAACAGTAAGCGAAGACAGAAACGCATCCCGGACCCCCCCGAGTGTGAGTAAGAACAAAAACATCAACTGGCCGAATCACGCCATTCTAGCGGCCTTCCGGCAAAATTCATAGGTGGGCCTGGCCTCGTGCATCACGTACCGGTCTATTGGCGATAAAATCGCGCACGCAGCGAATTCAGCCATTGGCGCATATAGATAAAATAGATTCTATTTACACGACCGATGTCCGTATAGCGCCGGTTGTCTTGCCAATTTTTCCGCATCGGCGCATAAAACGGCCAAGGGAGAAAACACACATGAAAACATTAATGAATGCATTTGTCCTCGCTCTATCGCTCGCCGGATCTACGGCTTTCGCGACGTCCTTACACTGTGAATACCTTGCTAATCAAAACGGTACGCCCGCGCCGGGCTTAGGGCGTGCGCAGGTAGAACTCGGCGGCAACTACGCCACCGTTGATATCGTAACCGAAATGGGCGGCGGTTTATCAAGCGGCATCAGTTTGAATCTTCCGCGCGTTTCTCATTCGACGTATTCCGATGAGCGCAACGGCGCGAGAATAACCGTTCGCTCAAACCGCGCGACTTTGTATTACCGCGGTTACTCGGCCAACTGCGCCGCCAACTAGAGAGCTGCGCTCCGAAAGTTTTGAATGATCAAAAATATGTGGGATGTCCTCACGCTTTTTTTGATTCCCATCGGCGGGGGAATTCCGGGTGGCGTTTTGCTTGCGCGCGCCCGGGGTTTCGACTGGCCCATGATGATGTTTCTTTATTTTATTTCGGACGTTATCCTCGCATTGCTGTTTGAACCCATGCTCAAACTTTTTATCTTCGTGACTCGCAATTCTCCGCGTCTAAAACTAGCGACCGAATTATTTAGCAAAGCGGTACGCCAAAGCATCGCCCGCTACGGCGTCAACCCGAGCCCCTTTTCTTTGATCATGATTTCTTTCGGCGTAGATCCTATGACCGGGAGGGCCGCGGCGCGCGCGGCCGGGCACGGCTTCGTTTCCGGTTGGGCCATCGCGATTGCGGGCGACATGATTTACTTTACGGTATTAATGATTTCCACACTGTGGCTTAGCCACATTCTGGGCGACGGAACGTGGACCGTCGCGATTATCCTCGTGGCCATGATCGGTATTCCTTACGTCTGGCGGAAACTTCGCCCAATCCTCACCTGGACGTGACTCTTTGCCACCTCGACCGCGCCGCGCGACGCGGCCCTGTCGCTACGTTTATTTTCAGTACCGAAGGTCCGTGGGCTATCGATTGCAGTACCTACTTCCACGCGGAGGTCCGTATGCCCAACATTCAAAAGGTGACGGGAATTTACTCATACATGCAGAATCCCGGCAACAATACGCCCGGCCGATTCCTGGACAAAGGCCAAAAAGATCCGCAGAAGCCCGCCCGCACTTTTAAAGAGATCTTGAAGGACAAAACCTCGAAGTAATTAATTATTCTGGTAGTACGTAGCGGGGATTGGTGGCTTCACGGTCAACGTCGATCTGAACGAACTGTTCACCCGACTCCTCAAGTTCAAAAAGTTGGCCTTGTTCGATATCAAAGTAAATCCCGAGGATTTTTAACGAGCGCGAGCGGACGGCCTCGGCCACGAACGGAAACGTCATTAAATTTCCGATCGAAACTTTGATGCCTTCCATCTCGCATTCTTTGCACTGCGATTCAAAATCGAGCGTCGCGTGCTTGGCCAAAACTTGGTCGCGCGCCGGCCCGATCAATTCCATCCAGCGGCCGATAAAGCTATCGTCTTTTTTCTGTTGGCCCGACATCAACGCGCGGATCCCGCCGCACTGCCGGTGACCGAGGATTACGATATTTTCAACGCGCAAGTTCTCGACCGCGAATTCAATCGCCGCGCTGATCCCGTGCACACCTTTCGTCGGCGTTTCAAACGGAGGTACGAGGTTAGCGACGTTTCTCACAACGAAGATTTCGCCGGGGGCCGCGCCCGAAATGAGGGCCGGATCGACGCGCGAATCGCTGCAGCCGATGATCAAAGTTTTGGGCGTTTGTCCGTTGGTCATGAGCCGGTGATAAAGCGCGTCTTCGCCCGAGAAGTATTTTTCGCGGAATCGCCGGAAACCAGCCACCATTTTAAGTATTTCTTTGCTTCTCATTTGGGCTGGAAAATTAGCCCAGTTTAGGAGCGGAGTCTATGGCCGATCGGGCCTAAATCCACATCGCGAAGGCGAGCACCGTCGCTAAGATCGCGTGGACCAAATGGGTGGAAATCTTAATCCGCCGCTCCCACTTTAAATCCCGTAAAGGATTCAAAGGATTCGCGATGAGCTCCCCGCTCTTTTGCAGCATGAGGAACATCTCGGCGCTGCCCCAGACGGCTAAGCTTACGATTCCGCTAATGATCACGACGCTGATGTAAATAAGAAGTACATCGACGGCGCCGGTCCAATTCAGGAACCCGTCGCCCGCCAACTTTGCGCCCATCGCCAAGGTAATCGCGAGGGGCAACGCGGCCTGCATCGCAAAAAGCATAGACCAATTCGCGAATGAATTTTCCATTCGTGCGTAAAAATGATCGGCCACGATTGCATTGCGGCGAAATTTCTCGAGCTTTTCGGAAACAACGAGCGTCGGCTGGGCGATCGCGATCGCATCGAGCACGTAATCGACCCGTTCGATGAAAGACGTGAGATAATACCGCTTACCGTTTTGCAAAGTGAGGCTAAACCACCCGCCTAGTAACGGCAGACCATAAAAGCGGACTTCGGCCACTTGGTGAAACGGGATTTCAACCGTTCCGCCCGGCCCGTCTACGGTCAGCGCCGCGTTCGTCACAAAATGTTTAGCGAAGGCGCTGCGCCGGAGAAACCAAAATGTTCCCAGCGATAAGAAGTAAATCCAACGTAACTGCGAACGCGTCAGTAAAGCGCGATTGAAGTGAGGCTGCTGAAGATCATGTGCGGCACCGTGGTCCATATGTTCGTATCGGCTTAGCTAATCGCGTCATTAAGGCCAATTCGGGCTCTAAACGCGCGGTTTATAGTCGCGCGCGAGGGTGAGTATTTTCTTGAGCAGATCCGGAAATTTGAGGCCCGAGTGCCCCGCGGCACGGGCGAAATCCTCATCGTGCGCCAGGTTTGGGTTCGCATTAACGTCGATAAAATAGGCGCGGCCTTCCGGGGTAAGACGAAAATCCAGCCGGGCGTATCCGCTGAGGTCAAAAGCCGCGTACAGTTTCTTTGCGCGCGTCATCAGGGCGCCCGCTTCCGGACCAACGTACCGGTAAGCACGGATGCCACGCCGCCGACGGGTTTCAGGATTGAACTTCACTCTTTCGGTGGCGAAGGCATCCGCGTGACCCATGCTCAAACGCCACGGCGGTAGGGCGACCGGCCGCGCGTTGCCGTAAACCGAGACCGTAACGTCTTCGCCCGGGACAAATTCTTGGATAGCGATTTCGCCGGGATATTTTTTTAGCATTCCCGCCACGGTCTTTTGCAGTTCGCCTGCATCCCGCACGCGGCTCTTCTGCGTAAGTCCCCGGCTTGCGTGCTCACGCACGTATTTAACGAAAGCGGGATACCGTACCGAACCCGTGCGAGGAAACGTCGCCGGCGCTTCGATGCCGATTCCGAGCGCGATTTGCGTAGCCCAAGCTTTATTGCGCGAAACGATCAAACCCCGTGGATTGCACCCAGTGTAGGCGATCCCGACTGATTCTAAGTACGTCACCGCGTGGAAATCGTAAACACCCTCGTCCCTGAACTCTTCGAGCAGATTGAAAACCACGTCCGGCCTCTGCTCCGCCAAGTCCCTATCAAACCGGCGAAGGTCGTCGCGCAGAGGAGTGACCCCGACCCGGCAGCCCATCTTCTTCAACGTGCGCCACACGTCTTTCTCGGTGGGGCCGCTTGCCTTTGGCCGGTCCGGGCGCATCTGAGGGTGCACCAGGAGCATTACTTTTAGGTTTCGTTTCATGACTCGATCGTCCGGCAAATTGCAGTCGTGGGCAACCTTTGCTAGAAATGATTATGCGCTCTTTCAATCCGGATCATATTCCCGTGCCACGCCTCGATACCGGTTTAGACCGCGCGCTCGCGCAAGCGCACGTCGATATCGAAATCGGCGCCGGCCAGGGACTGCACGCCGTTCGTTACGCGCAAAAGAATCCCGGGCGCCACCTCATCGCGATCGAGCGAACCGCGACGCGCTTTCATCAATTGGCACGCCGGCACGCGGCCCATCCCGGGCTGACGAATTTGCATCCCGTTCATGCCGACGCGCTCTCCGTTTTCGTGCACCGGATTCCCGAGCAAAGCATCGAACGGATTTTTTTGCTCTACCCGAATCCTTACCCGAAAGAAAAGCAGGCAAATCTTCGCTGGCACAACATGCCCTTCATGCAACTGCTTAAAAGCAAATTAAAACCCGGCGGCAGTTTGGTACTCGCGACGAACATCGAAGACTACGCCGGCGAAGCCGAAGAAAAAATGATTGCCGAATGGCGCTTCCAGCTGCGCACTAAAAAACTTCTCGGCGCCGGCGATATCCCGCGCACGCATTTCGAAAAGAAATATTTAGAGCGCGGTGAACACTGCTGGAATTTTGAGTTTATAAATCCCGGGCCTGCCCCTGAACCCGATCAATCGGAGATGATGAATTGAAACGCGCGTACTTAATTCTTTGGTGCGCGGCCGTCGCGATCCTGGCTTATCTCATTTTAGATTATTGGAACGCCCGCAACGCCACGCCACTCGTCAAATTCGAGCGTCAATGGGCCGAGGACGTCGCCCAACTCGAAGCCAGCAAAAAACTTCCGAAACCCTGGTTCGACGTTCGCGAGGTGGAACTCTTCGGCGGGACACCCGAGAGCCGCGGTTGGCTTAAGGAAATGAAGATTCCCGTCGCGCAAAAGAACCCAGACGGACAGCATAAGCTTGAGGTCCTCATCGTACCGTGGGAGGAAGACGGTAAAACCGGCGTGATGATCCAATACAATTTAACCGAACTAAAAAGCAAAAATATGATTTACGAGCTCGGACGCACGCTGATTCTCTCCGACGCTAAGGCTAAAGATCCCATCAAAGCATTTTTAGACGAAATGAAGTTATGATCCGGATCCGGCTTTCCGTCGCGATGGTTTACCTCGCCCGAGTGTCAGGTTTATGTTCGGCGTTCTTTGCGCTGACCCTCAGCCTCACCGCTTGCACCCGCGACCGCGGTGAACTCGGAACCGCGAGCAATCCCGTTAAGTTTTTCTTTATTCCGTCGGTCGACGCCAAATTACTGGAAGACACTTCGCTCGCGCTCAAGAAGTTTATGGAAGCGAACACATCGTATAAATTTTCGATTTCGATCGCGCCGAGCTACGTCGCGGTCGTCGAAGCGTTCGGCACGAAGCGGGCCGACATCGCCTCGATCAACACGTTCGGCTACGTTCTCGCGCACGAAAAGTACGGCGCCCAGGCACGTTTGATTACGGAGCGTTTCGGCGAGTCCACCTACAAAGCGCAATTCCTCGTGAAAGCCGGAGGCAGGATAAAAAAACTGAGCGACCTCAACGGTAAAAAAATAGCGTTCGTCGATCCCGCTTCCGTATCCGGTTATTTGCTTCCTTTAAAGTACCTCAATGACCGCGGCATAAAACCGAAGGAAACGATGTTCGCGATGAGGCACGACAACGTCGTGTCCATGATTTACCAGGGTCAGGTCGATGCGGGCGCAACCTTCTGGTCCCCGCCGGCCGAGGACGATATTCAAGACGCCCGCCGTCTCGTCCGCGCCCAATATCCCGACGTCGAGAAAAAGATTTCCATCCTCGAACTTACGGCGCCGACGCCGAACGATCCGATTATTTTCGCCAAAGAGATGCCCGAAGAAATGAAGAAGACGATCGCCGACGCCTTGATAAAGTTCGCGGCCTCGAGCGAAGGTTTGGTCGTGCTCAAAAAATTATCCTCGGTCACGGGCCTCGTCCATTGCACCGACAAAGATTACGATTCGACTCGCGCCGCGGTTAAAGCCCTGGCCCAGCCGGGGACCTCGCTTTGAATCCGCTGTTGTCGATAAAAAACCTTAGCAAGGTCTACCCATCCGGGGTCAGGGCGTTAAATAATGTGAGTTTAGATGTCGCGCACGGCGAATTCTTAGTGATTATAGGTCTCAGCGGTTCGGGTAAAACAACGTTGCTTCGTTGCCTCAACCGGCTGACCGATCCCGGCGGCGGCGAGATCTATTTCGACGGCGCACGCGCCGACCAACTTACCGGCCCCGCGCTTAACGACCTTCGCCGCCGGGTCGCGATGATATTCCAAACGTTCAACCTCGTTCCGCGCCGCTCCGTGATCGCCAATGTTTTGGCCGGCCGCCTCGGCCACGTTTCCGTTTGGAAGAGCCTGTTGGGTTTATTTTCCGAAACGGACCGCGCCCTCGCGCAACACTATCTCGAACTCGTCGGCATCGGCGAGAAAGCGAACTCTCGCGCCGACCAACTTTCGGGTGGCCAACAACAGCGGGTCGCGATCGCGCGCGCGCTCTGCCAACAACCGAAGCTTCTGCTCGCCGATGAACCCGTCGCCTCGCTTGATCCGGCCACCGCGCACGTCGTTATGGATTACCTTCGTAAGGCTAATCGTGAATTAGGCATCACCGTAATCTGTAACCTACACTTTTTAAGTTTAGTGCGCGAATACGCCACGCGGGTCGTGGCTTTGCGCGCAGGCGAAATCGTCTTCCAAGGCCATCCTTCCGAAATCAACGAGGATTGGTTCAAACAAATTTACGGCGAAGCCGCGCGGGAAGTTCATGTCCGCTAAACGTATCATTTTTGATTCGGTGCTTTTTCTATACACCCTGGTTCTCCTGGCCTACGGCAGCACCCAACTCGCCATCGCCTTCGCACCGGCCCCCGCTTTTGGTCTAAGCGATTTGGTCATCGATCAAGAATTTTTCGTGCGGCGGTTCCCCGAAGTCGTAACCGGGGTCGGTGTTCTCTGGGCTTTGGCGGCGCTCCTTGCCGCGTTCGCCTATAAATTGAATTTATTGACGACGGGCGAAATTCTTTTTCCAAATAGGCAGCGCCGCCCGCCGGCTGAAGCTAATCCCCATTTTCTTCGCTCATTCTGGGGTCTTCATCTACTTTTTCTTTTTCTCGCAACCCTCGCGATGAGTCTGCAGGTAACCGAAGCTTCGTTCTACGAACTCTTTGATCGCGAAGGGTTGTCCGGCGCGTGGCGCCTTTGGCTCGGGCTGACCCACCCGAATTTTTCGCTGCTCGCGAAAGCGATTACGGAAGCGATCGAAACGATTCTCATCGCTTTTCTCGCGACCGTGATCGCCATCCCGGTTGCGTTTTTTCTCGCGTTCTTCTGCGCTAAAAATATTATGAATAATCGCGTGGCGTTTCCTTTTTACGTTCTCCTGCGCGTATTCATGAACGTCAGCCGCTCGGTTGAACCGCTGATCTGGGCGCTCATCTTTACGGTTTGGGTCGGCGTCGGCCCATTCGCGGGCATGCTCGCCCTGACGATTCATTCGATCGCCTCCCTCGCCAAATATTATTCGGAAATTCTTGAAGGCGTAGCCGACGGTCCGATCGACGGCATCCGCTCGACCGGAGCCAACGCGGTTCAGGTCGTCTGGTTCGCCATCGTACCGCAAATCATTTTACCCTATATCGGAATGACCATTTATCGGTGGGATACGAACGTGCGCATGGCCACGGTCATCGGCCTCGTCGGCGGCGGCGGAATCGGTACTCTTCTCATTCAATATCAAGGGCAAGCCATGTGGCCCGAGGTCGGCTGCATCATTCTCGTGATCGCCGTCATAGTTTGGCTGATGGACTTAGCTTCCGCATACGTCCGCGAAGCCTTGAAATAGTTTGCTGTCCTGGGCCAATCGCGGCTAAAACCGGAGCACTTCATCTGCGGCTAGATTCTTAAACCTCCCCGGGGGATTCCATGCAATTGTTGGTCGTCGCCGTACTTCTCACTTACATCATCACGCTTTATTTCCGGCGCAATCCCCTCAAACATTCGCGCGCCTTCATGTGGCGCCGCTTCCTAAGTTGGTTCCCGCTCGGGATGACTTACGCGTTCATGTACATGGCGCGCTATAATCTCGACACCCTAGCTACCGCCGAGGTCATCACCAAGGCGGCAAAAAGCCAAATTTCCGGCTGGGGGTTCTTCGTTTACGCCGCTTCGCTCTTCGTGTCGGGACCTTTGATCGATCGCATCGGCGGTAAAAAAGGCATGATCATGGCTTCGCTCGGTGCGGCAATCTCCAACATCGCGATGGGTTGGGTGCTCTATCTGTTTCTACACGGAAATACCGAACTCAATTTGGTCTTATGGCTCAGCGTTTTCTATATGCTCAATATGTTCTTCCAAAGTTTCGGCGCGATCTCGACGATCAAGGTGAAATCCTTCTGGTTTCACGTCCGCGAACGCGGCACTTTCGGCGCCATCTTCGGCACGCTCATCTCACTCGGCGTATATTTCGCCTTCGATTGGTCCGAGGCCATCTCGCGGGCGGTCGATATCCGCTTCGTCTCGGAGCCGACGCCGTTTCGCAACTTTCTTCAGACCGCTTTCGCGCTTTCAAACTCCCCGGTTTCCGCATTTTGGCTGGTTTTCTGGATTCCCGCCGGGATTTTGCTAATTTGGGCGCTCATCGATCTCATTTTAATTAAAGATTCGCCCGACGAAGCCGGTTTTCCCCGGCTCGAAACGCACGATGCCTCGCATGGCGAACCCGCCAAATTCGATTCTTGGCTCGCAACGATCAAATCGGTTTTCACCAACCGCGTCTTATTGATGATCGGCGTAATTGAATTTACCTCCGGCATTCTTCGCGACGGCATCATGAAGTGGTACCGCCTTTATAATAAGGACACCGGCATGGGCGTTGAAAATATCATCGCCAACTGGGGACTCTGGGCCGCGATCACCGGAATCGTCGGTGCGTTTTTGGCCGGCTGGGCTTCGGACCGCTTTTTCCATTCACGCCGCGCCCCGGTCGCCGGCATCGCGCAGTTCACTATGTTTTTGGCCACCGCCGCCATGATTTTCGGAATCGCGACCGGAGGTCACCCGGCCATCGTCGGAATTTCGGCTTTAGTGATGATGATGTCGGTGATCGCCGTCCACTCGATCATGTCCGGGACCGCGACGGCCGACTTCGGCGGCAGAAAAGGCGCCGCCACCGCAACCGGCGTCGCCGACGGTTTCTCAAAATTGGGTTCATCATTTCAAGAATTTGTTCTCGGCGCGATCATCACCAGAGAAACTTGGGTCTACTGGCCGTCTTTCTTACTCCCTTTCACGCTGCTCGGATTTTTCTTCGCGTGCAAACTCTGGCGCGAGTTGCCCGAAGCTACCCGCAAATATCTGAAGGAAGTCGAAAAACTTAAAGTTTAAGCATTGATGGTAAGGCGTAAAGTCCGACGGCGGCCGCTGTTAATTTCGGCAATGCCCATCGACGCAACGTTCACCGGGCGCGCAGTCCACATTGTTTAAACAAATGCCGGGACCATTCGCCAATTGGCAAACACCGTTCTTACAATTCTCGCCGGGCGAACAATCCGAAGTGGAACCGCACGTCTGCCCCACATGATAAACCCGCTCGCCCCCGAGCCCCGCGAGATCGATACCTCGCGGATCAACCGTTTCATTCAGTTCCATCAGATACATCAAATCCATCAAGTCCGTAAATTCCGTGACTTCATCGCGGACCAAATTTTTAGATTCTTTAACTTCGCCATAGGCCAAACTTGCCGGCAGAAAATAGGCCGCGCCGGCAACGATCGATAAAGTGATCCACTTACGAAACGTTTGATCCATACACCCTCCGCCAAAAAACTTACCACCAATGCTCAACGCCCAACAGTCGAGATCATCTCCAATCCTCCGTCGAATCGCATCCGAAACTGCCGATTCTTTTCCTCCGTCGAAACGCATCCTAAAATCGCCGATCCTTTTAACCGCCGAACTAATTACCCCGACTCTAAACCGCCAACCGTTCCGATAATCCGGCATCCGTAAATGAAACACGGTCATCTGCCGTAGCCCAGCAAACCAAGCGGTCACTGACATTGCTTTTGGTATTTGGAAACGGAGGATCAATGAGAATTTTAAGTAACCACTTCGACATCTCGCGCGAAACAGAACTTAACGAAATGAACCGAAAGCTTTTCGGCCGGCGAACACCCACCGAAACGCAACTTGAAAAACTACCTTATCGATTAGTCACTTTAAGATACCTAACGATCTCAAGAACATCGGGACCAATCATCTACTGTCGCGATGCTTACGACTTCAAAGAAAGATTCGGTCCGATCCAACTGCCAAAATATCTGTGGGGCCTTGCTCGAAGGGACGACACCTTCTTAACCTGCATCGTCCGAGAGGAAGACCGATGGGAAATCCGCTATCTGAGCGAACTAATCTATCAGCTTCCCTGAAGTTTCACTGAAATGTGATGGAGATTTCCGCCTAGCGTCCGTGTCCGTGTCCGTGTCCGTGTCCGTGTCCGTGTCCGTGTCCGAATACTCGTTATACATATTCGTTCTACGAAAAAAGGCATAAAAAAAGGGACCTTGTTTCCAAGGTCCCTTTCCAAATAAAAAAGCTGGCGTCGTGCTACTCTCCCACAGTGTCACCACTGCACTACCATCGCCGCTGACGGGCTTAACTTCTGAGTTCGGGATGGGATCAGGTGTGGCCCCGTCGCTATAGATACCAGCAAAACGGTTCTTCAAACTTTGAATAGCATAATTTAGTTTCTGGCAAAAAGTTGAGCTTGGAATGTTCAATCCGAACCTAACTTTTGGTCTGCCTAAAAGAACTTTGCAGTCCTGTTTAAGTCATTCCTAACAAAATAAGTCTCGAATTTTTAAAATTTCCGTTGTTACTGAGCGCTTACAATCACCGAAGTGATCACAAACCGATTTCACCGCTTGCGTGGCTACTCATCACCGCGTGTTATCACAGTGAGCTCAAGTAACTAAAAAATAAAGAAGCCTCACGACCAATTAGTATTGCTTAGCTGAATCCATTGCTGGAATTACACTTGCAACCTATCAACGTCCTAGTCTCGAACGAGTCTTTAGAAAGCCGAAGCTTTAGGGAAAACTAATCTTGTGGTTGGCTTCCCGCTTAGATGCTTTCAGCGGTTATCCGTTCCAAACATAGCTACCCTGCGATGCCGCTGGCGCGACAACAGGAACACCAGAGGTTTGTCCATCCCGGTCCTCTCGTACTAAGGACAGCTCCACTCAATTTTCCTACGCCCACAGAAGATAAGGACCAAACTGTCTCACGACGTTCTGAACCCAGCTCGCGTACCTCTTTAAATGGCGAACAGCCATACCCTTGGGACCTGCTCCAGCCCCAGGATGAGATGAGCCGACATCGAGGTGCCAAACTCCGCCGTCGATGTGAACTCTTGGGCGGAATCAGCCTGTTATCCCCGGAGTACCTTTTATCCGTTGAGCGATGGCCCTTCCACGCGGGACCACCGGATCACTTTGACCTGCTTTCGCATCTGCTCGACTTGTAGGTCTTGCAGTTAAGCCCGCTTATGCCAATGCACTCACCGCCTGGTTTCCAATCAGGCTGAGCGGACCTTCGTACGCCTCCGTTACTTTTTTGGAGGCGACCGCCCCAGTCAAACTCCCCACCAGACAGTGTCCCTCGCCCTGATCAGAGCGCAGGTTAGATCTCAAAGCCAACAAGGGTGGTATTTCAAGGTTGCCTCCACCTGAGCTAGCGCCCAAGCTTCAAAGGCTCCCACCTATCCTACACATGCTAGATCTAAGATCACTGCCAAGCTAGAGTAAAGGTTCACGGGGTCTTTCCGTCTTTCTGCGGGAACTCAGCATTTTCACTGAGAGTTCAAATTCGCTGGGCATTTGGTTGAGACACCGGAGAAGTCGTTACGCCATTCGTGCAGGTCGGAACTTACCCGACAAGGAATTTCGCTACCTTAGGACCGTTATAGTTACGGCCGCCGTTTA
>CANEZP010000029.1 GCA_947444305.1 Pseudobdellovibrionaceae bacterium
CTTGATCCGATGGAGCGCGCAAGGACCGAACTTGATCTGGTCATCACTTCGGTTTTGCTCGATGCCGGCGCGGGTAAAGAGTGGATGTACCGCGAAGAAGCGACGGGAAAGTCCTTCGCCCGTTCCGAAGGACTCGGCGTGGCGAGCTATCATATGTTTTTAGCGGGCGCCATGGCCGGTGACAAAACCTCGCGGCGCGCCGACGCGAAGGGTTTAGCCGGCGTGACGGTTGCCGGTTTGCAAAAGTATTTTCAGGTGAATCCCCGCAATCCGCTCTTGGGGGCCGAGGGCCGCGTCGCTTTGTTGAACAATCTCGGCGTTGCGATGCAGAACACGGCTATCTTCCGCGACGGTCGGCCCGGTAATATTCTCGACTACGTGAAAACTAAGTTCGGGGACTCCATTCCCGCGCCGGGGTTACTGCGCGCGGTCCTCGACGGTTTCGGGGGCATCTGGCCCGGCCGGTTGAGCAGCGGTAAAACGAACTTAGGCGACGTTTGGAAGCACTCGGGCGGGCTGCTCGTGCCGTTTCATAAACTGTCGCAGTGGATGACCTACTCGTTGATTGAACCGATCATGGATGCAGGCCTAAAGGTAACCGACGTTGAGGGCCTGACGGGACTTGCCGAATATCGCAACGGGGGGCTGATCTTGGACTCGGGACTCGTGTCGCTGCGCCGGCCCGTAGATTCAGATAAAAAATGGGCGCCGGATTCAGATTTAATTATTGAATGGCGGGCACTTACGGTCCATTACTTAGACCGCATCGGGGCCGAGGTGCAAAAAGCGCTCGGCAAGAAACCCGAAGAATTCCCGCTTGCGAAAGTGCTCGAAGGCGGGACATGGTGGGCGGGGCGATTCTTAGCGAAAGAGAAACGCCAAAACGGCGAGCCACCGCTTTCGATCATCAGCGACGGAACCGTTTTCTAAAAGCCGGGGAGACCGCGTGTACAAAAATCTAAAAGTTCTCGACCACCCGTTGCTTAAACATAAGCTCGGTTACCTGCGGGACAAAAACACAAGCTCGGCCGAGTTTCGCGAAATCACTAAAGAGATCAGCCGCATCTTAGCTTTCGAAGTGATGAGCGACTGGAAAGAGATGAAAACCGTCGACATTGAAACGCCGATCGCGCGCACGACCGTCGAACGCATCACCAACGTCCCCGTCGTCGTCTCGATCATGCGTGCCGGAAACGGGATGCTCGACGCCGTGCTTTCGATGATGCCGTTCGCGTCGACCGGCTTCATCGGCATTTACCGCGATAAATTTATTCACAGCACGGTCGAATATTATTTCAAAATGCCCAGTGACATCCAGGGCCGCGAAGCCATTCTCTGCGATCCGCTCGTCGCCACCGCCGACACCGCTTGCGCGGCCATCGAACGATTGAAAAGCTACGAAGTCGGCAACATAAAGATTTTAACTATTTTGATAAGCAAGCACGCCGCCGCCCGCCTTCAGGAAGAGCACCCCGACGTAAAAATCTTCACGTTAAACGTCGAACAAGAAATGAACGAACTCGGCTACCTTGTACCCGGGCTCGGCGATGCGGGGGACCGGCTCTATCAAACCAAGTAGTCAGTGCCACATCATCGGCGTCGCGGGCGGGAGTGGTTCAGGTAAGACCTACTTCGCCAAAGCTTTGAGCGGACGGCTGGGACCTGAGTTTTGCGGGATCGTTTACCAGGACAGTTTTTATTTCGATCAATCCAAGCGTTTTGATTACGACGGCGGAGCCGTTAACTTCGACCACCCCGATAGCATCGATTTCGATTTGCTCGCGCAAAAATTAACGGAACTAAAAGGGGGACGGGCGGCCGAGATTCCCGTTTACGATTTCAAAACCCATTCCCGCAGCCCGAAGACCACGCCGGTGAATCCGCGTCCGGTCATCCTAGTCGACGGCATTTTGATCTTTCATTGTCCGAAAGTGCGGGCGCTATTCGATGATTTGATTTTTTTCGATACGCCGGAAGATTTACGGTTCCAAAGACGGCTTGATCGCGACGTGATTGAACGTGGGCGTACGGCCCAGGGGGTTCGGAAGCAATTTCAATCCCAGGTGAAACCCATGCACGATGCTTACGTTGAACCTTCAAAGGTTTTCGCCAAGACGACCGTCGAAGATGCGGGCGACTTTGATTCGCTATTAGAGCTTTATTGCGGGAAACTGTTGAAGCTTAAGGCTTAGGCGGTTACAACCGGCCGGTGTCCACCCATCCCTTCTCCGACTTAAAAATATCCGCCGATCTATTGTCCGTCGTCAAAGAAATCGGTTTCGATGAAATGACGCCCGTGCAGGCGCAAACGATCCCCGTGTTGTTAGAGGGCCGCGATCTGATCGGGCAGAGTAAGACGGGCAGCGGTAAGACGGCCGCGTTCACCCTGCCGATTTTAAATAAGCTTGATCCCGAACTACGTGAGATCCAGGCGTTGATTTTGTGTCCAACGAGGGAGCTCAGCGACCAGGTTGCGCGCGAGATTCGCCGGCTCGGCCGGCGTAACAAAGGTTTGCAAGTTCTATTGATGGTGGGCGGGCAGCCGGGTAAGGCGCAGGCCGAAGCGGTTGATCGCGGGGTGCACATCGTCGTGGGCACGCCGGGTCGCGTGCTCGACCATTTACAACGCGGCAATCTGGATTTTCGGGCGCTGTCTACGCTCGTGCTCGACGAAGCCGATCGCATGCTCGACATGGGCTTTGAAGAAGAAATGCGCGCGATTATGACGGCGCTTCCGCGTGAAATTCAAACGGCCTTATTTTCGGCCACCTTCCCCGCGCAGATCAAAGAGATCAGTAAAGGTTTTCAAAAGAATCCTGCGCACGTAAAGATCGAAGACGAAGCCGTGGCCGGCCCCTCGATCGCGCAACACTTCGTACCCATGGACCCGTCCGAAAAGCAGGAGATGCTTCGTCGTTTTCTAGCGAAAACACGGGGGGCTTCGGTTCTCATATTTTGTAACCAAAAAGTGCAGGTGGCCGAACTCGCGGCCGCGCTCGCGCGCGAAGACCTAGACGTCGCGGCTTTGCACGGCGATTTAGAGCAACGGGATCGTGACGAAGTTATGGCCTTGTTTCGCAACGGGACCGCGCGCATCTTGGTGGCGACCGACGTGGCCGCGCGCGGGCTTGATATCGATTCGTTGGACCTCGTCGTGAACTTCGAAGCTCCGTACGAAACCGACATTTATGTTCACCGCGTAGGACGCACTGGCCGCGCGGGCAAAAGCGGAATTGCGCTGACCCTCGCGAATGAGGAAGAGCGCGCGCGTCTGCGCCAGATCGCCGGCGAAGCCGAACTGACCATCGACGGCACGACGCTCGATAAGGTCTTTTTGCAGTTGCGGCCCGCCGCCGAGGCCGCGGTCAAGATGCGCACGTTATTCGTTTCCGGGGGACGTAAAGATAAATTGCGACCGGGTGATATCCTCGGCGCCTTGACCGGTGAGGCGGGTGGGCTCAAGGCCGAGGAAATCGGCAAGATCGAAATCCATGACAACTTCGCCTTCGTCGGCGTTCACGCGTCCATCGCGGAGCATGCCGCGCAAAAATTGAAAATGGGCCGGATCAAAGGGCGCCGCTTTCCGGTAAAAGTACTCAATTAAAAACTTTCGTCTCATTATGGAATAGTTCCGCTCGAGAAATGCCTCAGACTTCACGGCCTAAAGTACGATAAGTACTGGTGCCGAAACTTATTTTCCTTTTCATATTCAGCTTTCCGAGCGCCTTCGCGGCGGGATCGGGCGCGGGACCGGGTACGGGTTCGGGCGCACGAAACACACAGTCGGTGTTCGATGCAATGCAGACCCTTATTCCAAAAATGTGTCTGCCGGCTTCGACTTTGCGAGTTTGCTTTTCGGTCAATAAAGAAACCTGTGACTCCCGCGTCGTAAGTGCCTTTGAGACTTGCCTGCGCGACCAGAAAATCAAATATGCCGGGCGAATTACACTCGATCCTCAGTCCGCCGCCGAGGCCGAAAATAATCTTAAGACTTGCGTTTTAAATTCGTACGCGATGGCTACGCACACGTCTTATCGCAAATCCGCGGACTGCGATAAATGGGTGCCCTCGATTAAGAAGCCCACCGCAAAAACCGCGAAGACCGAACCCTTGAAGAGCAAAGAAGTCGCGTTTGAAGATCCACTCGAAAATCAACGTGACCTCGTCGGCCGCTACAAGCTTCGCATCTTGCACGATATACGCCTAGTTCAGCGTCTGAAGGCGGATATGGATGAGCGAAAGACCTGCAACAACGATAAACAAAGCCGTGAAAGCAACATCAACTGTTTCAAACGTGCCTTAGCAAAATTCGATGTAACCTCATCGACCCAATTGACGATGCTTACGGTCGTTGCGGTCGGCTTGGCGGTTAAGGACCGGAGCCAGGGATATCCGTCGACGAACGCCGTGCTGCTGGACGTAACGCTTTCGGCATTGGAACGCGTGGAGATGGAGAAATTCCATTTATCGGTACTTAAGGTAACGAGCGAGGTCGATCGATTGTCCCTTCAGCTTCTCCGCAGCGACGACGAGAAAATCTTGCGCGACATGGCCACGAAAATGTACGCGATGTTAAAGGCTAAATACGATGAGCCCGTCAAGGGACGGGAACCCGCCAGCCGGTCTAACCTAAAGGTACGGCTCGACGCTTTGAAATCTCCGCCTTGGGTCTACCCGAAGCCGGCTCCCTAAAGATATCCCAAAGCATTTGATTTATAAAAGTACCAGCGAAAGCCGACGAAGCCCGCGTACGTCACGCGCTCGCGAAAAAGCGGGCTCGAATCGTTGGCCGCGCCTTCGTGAAAATTAATACTGATTCCGGTAAATAACCCGTACGCACCAGGTTCGTAAAAGAATGCGCCGGTCAGCGTGGTGCCGACGTAACCTGCTTTGCCGCCGTAGGCCCTGCGCGAAGGCAGTACATCGCGATCGGGCACTCCGTAGAAGTACTCTTGAAATTCCTGCGAAGCCCATTGCGGGCTGATGCGCGAGGTGAAGGTGAGATATTCAATTCCGAAGCGACGGTGATCGTAGGCGATGCCGGGATTCACGGTGATGCCGCGGTAGTGGCCGCTGGCGAAGTCGGTCGAGAAGGCGCCGCGAACCGAAAAAGATCCGCGTAAGGTTTGTGGCCCGTTCGCGTAGAGCGTGGCGAACACGCGTGGCCCAAGCTCACCGAGCCATTCTAAATCGTCCATCCCTGTACGCGCGGCGTTTGAATCGCTCGAAGTGGGGAACGAGCCCGAAGCGCTCAGCTCCACCGACAGAATTGAATTCGAAAGCAGACGTGCGCGCGATCCGTCCTCGTCGTCGGATCTCAAAACTTTGCCGCGAAGATTGAAAACGGGGAACAATAGATACCGGAATTGCGTTTCGTTCGAAGAAGGATAGTCGGGTACGACGCCCGCGCCGCCGGCGATCCCGGCTTCAACCAACGGTTTACTCATCCTAAGTTCTTCGGCCGGCGCTTGAGACGACAAGAGGAGGAGGGCAAAGGCAATATAGTAAATCACTCGAAAAAGCCCAGCCCCCAGCGCGCGCGTGGTGATTCATTAGGATCGCTGGAATAACTCTGGGAACGCCATTTGGTGATGAAGTCCGCCCCGGAATAGGAGCTGCCTTCGATACGGGCAACGGGCGTGTAGAGCGTTTGCCGGATGGCCGTCCACGAATTGATCATTGAACTTAACGAATCAAATATGACGATGGTTTCGGCGATGCGGTGATCACGCGAGGGCGTGCTCCACGCGTCGTAACGTAGCGTGCCTGGTTTGCAGGGGCTCAGCGAACATTCACGGTAGCCGTTTTCTACGACCGGCGCTCGCGCTTTAAATTGTTCGATGATTTGCTGAGCGGTTTTCTGCGCGATCAAATCGAAGTTCGCGCGCGGATTAAGCCGGTAATAAACTTCGCGCCAGAAGGTGCCGCGGTCTTCGCCGATGAAGTTAGCCGCAAATTGTTCCTGCGAAAAATTAGGCATGAGCCGGGGCGGCGTGAAGGTCACGGTCCCGTTAGCAAATTCGGGCCAGCGCATGCGCACCAAAGCCCGGTTCGACGGATCGGCCGTTTGCTCAAAGAAGACCCATTCCATCATGTCGCGAAGTTCACGCGGCACCGTTGAGTTAAGCGTCACCAACGGCAGATCTGCGGGCAGCTTGCCCACTTGATAAATAAATTGAGTATGTCCCGTCTTTTGATCGATGTATAAATGATAACCGCCCGGGATAATCGATCGCGGGTTTACGGCGACGGGATAGCTATCGCGCCATAACGAGTGCGTGAAGGCTTGACTCAGCAGGTAGTCGAGCGCGGCTAAAAAGCGCTGATCGTTTTGCCATTCGGGCGCGGTCGCAAGAGATTCCCAAGCGGGTTTCACGGATTCGTGCGTAAAGATGTGACCGGTGATTAAGTGGTTGGCCATCGGTAGCCCATTATTGCGCGCGAAGATCCAGCGCGCCGAATAAACGACGTCCGCGCAATCGGTGGCGATCCCGTGCTGCTTCCACCATTGGGCGTTGAGCTCGTTCTTCACCCATTCGCTGAACTTGATCTCCCAGTCCCAACTCCATTGGTTGGTGACGGTCCACAAAGTAAAGCCGTTTTCATTTTTTAAGACGACGTCGTTGACCGGCGGTTTATTCACCGCGTGCACTTGCGCGCTGAAGGCCGTCGCGGCTGCTTGCTCCGCGAAGTATTTCTTGTCCTTTACGCGCGGCCAACCGTCTTGATCAAGCGCGATCGTATGCGCTTGCCATTGTTGGTCTTCGGCGAACACGAAGGTCCATGATTTTTCGGCCCAGGAATTTTGCGCGCAGACGATCAGCGATAAAAGCGAGCCGAAGATAAACGTGTGTACCATGCCCAATAGGTTAGGCGTGGATCAACACGAAATCAAACCAGCCGTGACCTTAGGCTGATCTACTTACGGCTGGCGACTTGTGATTTACGCGACTTAACCGCAGACTTCTTCACGCGCGAACGGAAGTTTTCTTTGGTCGATGCGTACGAAGTCATGGGTTCTTCGACGTCGCCCCATGATTCACCGGGAGCGAGCGCACTTTGCGGGATCACGCGGGACTCGCCCTCGTCGATCATCTTACGGTTGCTTGAGCAAGCGCTCAACGTGACGACGATCGTCACCAATACCGCAAACTTTGTCTTCGAATTGGTTAAAATAGACTCTAGAGCGAACATATGGGCCTCCATCCATGTGGTCCAAGTTACGGTTCACTCTAGAGCAAGTCTTGGTCCAGGATTTAGTTGCCGAAAACCTGTACCCGCGAAGTGCGGCCGGCATCGGTGGACTGGGCGTTGACGTAAACGGCGCTGATGCACTTACCCTCTTCTTTGAAAGAATCGATGCTAATCCACGAGCTATCGTAGTTCGCGGGGAAGGTGTACGAAATCGAGTAACCATCCGAAGTTCCGTCGGTATAAGTAACGCCCGCGCCGTTCACTTGAAGGCCGGCATCACGGATGCGCAGCATGATCGAAGAAACGTTTTCGGCGCAGTTCCGGACCCGAACGTTATGTCGGCGCATGGTCGGGCCGACATTGAGATTAGCCAGCTGCACGGCCGGATCAGACCAAAGATCCTCAATGCGGAAGTCTTCGGCCTGAGCGTTGAAAGCTGCGAACGACAATACTATAGCGAACATGAATTTCATAAATCCCCCCTGGATTGTTGAGTAAATAATTGAAGC